>CAZLDG010000005.1:53543-54999 GCA_964558405.1 uncultured Candidatus Thioglobus sp.
GTTTCAACCACCAAAGTATCGGCATCCGGTACCGTGTCTGATACGGTAATATCTAGCTCTTCTAAGATGGTAACAATCGGTTCGATTTGTTCTTCGGTTAGTAAGTCCTCAGGTAGAAGGTCGTTAAGCTCTGCATAGGTCAGGTAACCCTTCTCCTTGCCGACCATAATAATTTTCTGTAGAGCTTGTTTGTGCGCTGCGGTTGTTGACTTCATAAATCGTTATAAATGTAGTGAATCTGAATCATCCAAGAAATGGATTATACATAGTTTTTTGGCCAAAAATCATGGCCTTGGCCAGATGTTGTTAGCTCTCGGCAAAGATGGCGCTAACAGAACGTTCTTCACTAATGCGTTTAATGACATCCGCCATGGTTGGCGCAATAGAAAGTTGACGAATCTTCTCGCATTTGATGGCATCACCACTCAGTGGAATGGTGTTGGTAGTGACCAACTCGTCAATTGAAGACTCGTTAATGTTTTGAATGGCATTGCCTGAGAGTACCGCATGTGTGGCATAGGCGACTACACGTGTTGCGCCTTTTTCTTTTAAGATATCAGCTGCTTGGCATAGCGTGCCCGCGGTATCAACCATATCATCAATCAGTACACAAGTTCGATTCTGCACATCACCAATCACGTTCATCACCTTCACCATATTCGGTGCCGGACGACGTTTATCGATAATGGCCAGATCGGCATCGTTAAGACGTTTGGCTGCAGCACGTGCACGTACCACACCACCTACATCGGGTGATACCACGACCAAGTCTTGGTAATTTTTTGACAAAATATCATTAACCAATACCGGTTGCGCATAGATATTGTCAATTGGAATATTGAAAAATCCTTGAATTTGATCAGCGTGCAAGTCAACCGTTAGAATACGATCAACACCAGCTGCTTCAACCATTTTTGCAGCCAATTTGGCGGTAATAGGTACACGAGTTAGGCGTGAACGACGATCTTGTCTTGAATAGCCAAAATACGGTACAACCGCAGTAATACGTGCTGCTGATGAGCGTTTAAGCGCATCCACCATCACCAATAATTCCATGAGAGTTTCCGCCGGAGAAGGGCCACAAGTTGGCTGGATAATAAACACATCACAACCACGTACATTTTCTAGAATTTCGACCTGTGATTCACCATCGCTAAATCGATTGACCAGAGCCCTGCCTTGAGAGACTTCCAGGGTAGAGATAATTTCGCCAGAAAGCTCAGGATTGGCGTTGCCGCTAAAAATTTTAATGGTATCCAGGGACATAAATTTGAATGTGCGTGAAAATTGCACAAATTATACGCCGATAACATGCATTATTGGCCAGTAAAAAACCAATCGATGAATTTTTTCCACGAAAAATCTACACCCGACTTTGGTGTTTGAAAAGGTTTAGGGATATGGCTGGGCTGGCAGGATTCGAACCTGCGCATGACGGGATCAAAACCCGTTGCCT
>CAZLDG010000006.1:0-10012 GCA_964558405.1 uncultured Candidatus Thioglobus sp.
ATGGTGGAGGGATAGGGATTTGAACCCTAGAAGGAGATTAATCCTTGCCGGTTTTCAAGACCGGTGCATTCAGCCGCTCTGCCATCCCTCCGAACAGGTGTGTATGATACAGTTTGTTTGAATCGGTGTAAATAGATTTTTTGTATAATTTAGCTATTAAAGTGAATTAATTTTGCGTATAATTCCTCTCTTTTAGATTTTTCAATAGGTAAGTGTTATGGCAAAGGTATGTCAAGTAACGGGTAAGCGCCCAATCAGCGGTAACAATGTATCACACGCGCACAACAAGACGCGTCGTCGTTTTTATCCTAATCTACATACACATCGTTTTTGGGTAGAGAGTGAGAACCGTTTTGTAAAGCTGAAGCTTTCAGCCAAAGGTTTGCGTATTATTGATAAGAAGGGTATCGATTCAGTTTTAACTGAGATTCGTGCTCGTGGCGAAAAGGTTTAATTAGGAGCGACTTATGAGAGAGAAGATTAGATTAGTATCATCAGCTGACACCGGTCACTTTTATACCACTACTAAGAACAAAAGACTTCACCCAGAGAAGGTTGAGGTGAAAAAGTTTGATCCTGTTGTGAGAAAACACGTAACTTACAAAGAAGCTAAGATTAAATAAGCCCTTAGTAAGAAACAATAAAAAAGCCGCTTAATGCGGCTTTTTTATTGTGCGGACCAAACCCCTAGTTCATTACCACTAGGTTCGGAAAAATGAAAGCGCCGACCGCCTGGAAAAGAAAAAATAGCCTGGGTGATTTTGCCGCCAGAGCGTTGGACTTTATCCAGTGTTTGCTCTAAATCGTCGGAATACAACACTACTAGCGCGCTACCTTGGCTGTACTGTGCGTGTCGGTCGGCTTGGTAAAAACCGCCATCAATACCGGCATTGCTAAATGCCGTATACTCAGGTCCATAATCGGTAAACGACCAGCCAAACACCTCGCTAAAGAAATGTTTGCTGGCTTCTAGGTTGCACGCTGGCAACTCGATATAGTTGATCTTTTCGTGATTATTCACTCAGATTATCGAGCTCAATCCCACCAGCAGCTTGCTGGTAGTTATCGATTTGATCGAAGTTTAGATATTGATAAATCTCAGACTCTAGTGGCTTAATGTTTTGCATCTCAGCGCTGTACTCATCTGGCGTTGGGATGTGGCCCAGCTTAGCACTAATAGCTGCAACCTCGGCTGATGATAAATACACATTGGTGTTATCACCCAAGCGATTTGGGAAGTTACGCGTTGAGGTTGATACCACAGTAGCATCGGTTTGTACACGCGCCTGATTACCCATACACAGCGAACAACCTGGCATCTCAGTATGAGAGGTGATGTTGCTAAAGGTCTGGTAAGTACCTTCTTGCTTCAGTTGCGCTTCATCCATACGCGTTGGTGGTGCAATCCACAACTCAGTTGAAAGCTCAGCCTTATCTTTTAACAGTTGTGCTGCTGCTCTAAAGTGACCAATGTTGGTCATACATGAACCGATAAAGACCTCATCAATGGCTGTATTGGCTACTTCTGATAATAGTTTCACATCATCTGGGTCATTTGGACACGCCAGAATAGGTTCTTTGATTTCATTTAAGTCAATCTCAATTACCGCTGCGTAATCAGCATCGGCATCTGCCTGCATAAGTTCAGGATTCTCTAGCCAAGCTTCCATGGCCTGGATGCGACGAGCAATGGTACGTTTGTCGCCATAGCCTTCAGAGATCATCCATTTCAGCATAACAATGTTAGAGTTGATGTATTCGATAATTGGCGCCTTGTCTAGGTGAATCGAACAACCTGCAGCCGAACGCTCAGCAGCGGAATCAGAAATCTCAAAGGCTTGTTCCACTTTAAGATCTGGCAGACCTTCAATCTCCAATACGCGGCCTGAGAAAATATTAACTTTACCTTCTTTGGCTACTGTTAGTAGACCCTGATCGATGGCCTTATAAGGAATGGCATTAACCAAGTCACGCAGAGTAATGCCGGGTTGCATCTCACCTGAGAAACGTACCAATACCGATTCTGGCATATCCAATGGCATTACCCCAGTCGCAGCGGCAAAAGCCACAAGACCTGAACCTGCTGGGAAGGAAATACCAATTGGGAAACGCGTATGCGAGTCACCACCGGTGCCCACCGTATCTGGCAATAACATGCGGTTCAACCAAGAGTGAATCACACCATCACCTGGGCGCAGAGAAACGCCACCACGGTTCATAATAAAATCCGGTAGGGTGTGATGTGTATCCACATCTACTGGCTTTGGATAGGCCGCGGTGTGACAGAAACTTTGCATCACCAAGTCGGCTGAGAAGCCCAAACAAGCCAAATCTTTTAGCTCGTCTCGGGTCATTGGACCGGTGGTATCTTGTGAGCCAACCGTGGTCATTTTTGGTTCGCAATAAGTACCCGGGCGGATGCCGTCAACACCACAAGCCTTGCCGACCATTTTTTGCGCTAATGAGTAGCCCTTGCCTGAATCCTTAACCGCAACCGGCAAACGAAATAGCGTTGAAGCCTCAAGACCTAGAGCTTCACGTGCACGCGTGGTCAAGCCACGACCAATAATCAGTGGAATACGACCGCCGGCCTGTACTTCATCAAGAATGACTTCAGATTTTAGGCTGAAAGTGCTTAAGACTTCATCCGTATCATGCGCTTTAACCACGCCTTCATAAGGATAGATATCAATCACATCACCCATGTTAAGTTTGGCCACGTCTAGCTCAATTGGTAGTGCGCCCGAATCTTCCATGGTATTAAAGAAAATCGGGGCAATCTTGCCGCCTAGACAAACACCGCCATCTTTCTTGTTCGGCACGTAGGCAATTTCATCACCCATAAACCACAGCACTGAGTTGGTGGCTGATTTACGTGAAGAGCCAGTGCCCACCACATCACCAACGTAGGCCAAAGGATGACCTTTTTCTTGCAGTGCTTCAATTTGAGCAATAGGGCCTACTTCACCTGCTTCATCTGGATTAATGCCGTCACGCTCCATCTTAAGCATAGCGCGAGCATGCAAAGGAATGTCAGGACGTGACCAGGCGTTTGGTGCTGGAGATAGATCGTCCGTATTGGTTTCACCAGTAACCTTAAAAACGGTGACTGTCATTTTTTCAGCTACTTTGTTCTTAGAGGTAAACCACTCACCCTCAGCCCAAGACTGCATCACTTGTTGTGCAGCGGCGTTACCAGCTTCGGCTTTTTCTTTAACGTCGTAGAAGGCGTCAAACATGAGTAGTGTGTGAGAAAGACCTTCGGCTGCAATCGGCGCCAAGGCATCATCTTCTAGTAGATCAATCATCGGTGCAATGTTGTAACCACCGACCATGGTGGCCAATAGGCGTACAGCTGCTTCTGCGCTGATGGCCTGACAACTTTGCTCACCCTTGGCAATGCCGGCTAAAAATCCCGCCTTAACATAGGCCGCTTCATCCACGCCAGGTGGTACACGATGTGCGAGTAAATCTAAGTAAAAATCATCCTCATCGCCAGCAATTAGATGCTCAACCACCGATTGAGTTTGTTCTGCGTTCAACGCCAGCGGTGGTAGATTGTCTTGTGCACGTTCTTCAACGTGTTGGAGATAGGTCTGTTTCATGTCTAATTCTCAAATAGTAAACTAGCGTATAATTCTATCATTTTATTGGTTATATAACGAAAAGGTTTTTTACAATATGAATTTAACCCAACTAAATGCCATCTCTCCTGTGGATGGTCGCTACTTTGATAAGACACAGGCGCTCAGTACAATCTTTAGTGAATTTGGCTTGATTAAATACCGAGTTTTGGTAGAGGTACGCTGGCTGCAGACCATGGCCAACAATGCCGATATCACCGAAGTTCCAGCTTTTAGTTCAGCGGCCAATGCACTGCTAGATGGTATTGTTGATAATTTTAGTGAGGCCGATGCGCAAGCGGTTAAACAGATTGAAAAAACCACCAACCACGACGTGAAAGCGGTGGAGTATTTCCTCAAAGACCAAATCAAAGGCAACCAAGAGTTAGAGGCTGTGAGTGAATTTTTCCATTTTGCTTGCACCTCAGAAGATATCAACAATCTATCACATGCGATGATGCTAATCGATGGACGTAAGGTTTTGGTTAAAGAGATGGATAACCTCTTGGGATTAATTGCCGGCTTGGCACAAGATAATGCCGATATTGCTATGCTTTCAAGAACCCATGGTCAAACGGCCTCGCCAACTACGGTAGGCAAGGAAATGGCCAACTTTGCTTATCGACTAAAGCGTCAATTGGTGCATCTCGAGCAGGTAGAGGTTATGGGTAAGTTCAATGGTGCAGTGGGTAATTTTAATGCACACTTATCGGCCTATCCAAATCTGGACTGGCAGGCGATTTCTCAGGGATTTATTGAGGGTCTGGGTATTAACTACGCCATGTATACCGCGCAGATTGAAACGCATGATTATATTGCTGAGTACTTCCACGCAATGAATCGTTTCAATACCATTTTGATTGATTTTTGTCGTGATGTTTGGGGCTATATCTCTTTGGGTTATTTCAAGCAAAAGACCATTGCCGGCGAAGTGGGCTCATCGACCATGCCGCACAAGGTTAATCCAATTGACTTTGAAAACGGTGAGGGTAATCTGGGTATTGCCGGTGCCATCAATACACATTTGGCCGATAAATTGGCGGTATCGCGCTGGCAGCGTGATCTGACCGATTCAACGGTGCTAAGAAACTTAGGCGTGAGCTGTGCACACGCACTGATTGCTTATGCCTCAATTGCCAAGGGTATTGGCAAGCTAGAGACTAATGAAGCTAGACTCTCTGAGGATCTGGATAATTCTTGGGAGGTATTGGCCGAGCCAATTCAAACAGTGATGCGTCGTTATGGCATTGAAAATCCGTATGAAAAGCTAAAAGCTTTGACACGCGGTCAATCTATCAATGCGCAAATCTTGGCAGATTTTGTTAAAGATTTGGATATGCCAGATGAAGCCAAGCAAGCTTTAGCCGAACTAACGCCAGCAAACTATACCGGTGATGCACAAAAACTGGCTGAAGCACTGAAAAAACTGATATAATTTCGCGTCTTACGACTTTTGCGTAAGATTTATAACATAAAAAAAGGAGCAAAAAACCCATGGTTAAAATTAGATTAGCTAGAGGTGGAGCCAAGAAAAAACCTTTTTATTCAATTGTAGCAACAGACTCTAGAAAGCGTAGAGATTCTGGCTATATCGAGCGTATTGGATATTTCAATCCAGTAGCCCGTGGACAAGAAGTTAGGCTAACCATCGAAGAAGACAGATTAGAGTACTGGGCCTCACAAGGCGCACAATTATCTGACCGCGTAAAGCAATTGGTTAAAGAATTCAAAGACCCTTCAATTCGTGAGAAGCGTCTAGCGGCACAAGCTGAAAAAGCAGCAGCGGCAGCAGCCAAAGCAGAAGCAGAGGCTAAAGCGGCAGCAGAAGCAGAAGCCAAGGCTGAAGCAGAAGCGGAAGCAGCGGCAGCAGCTGAGGCAGCAGAAGCAGAAGCGCCAGCAGAGGAAGAAGCAGCTGAGTAATTCACTCGCTTCAAACCCTGAGACAAAAAGGCTATTGGTCGGTAAGATCAATGGCCTTTTTGGCGTCCAGGGCTGGGTGAAAATCTTTTCACATACCGAGCCTAGAAAAAACATTCTCAACTATCAGCCTTGGCAAATTAAGTTGGATGGTCAGTGGCAGCAGCTAACAATAACCGCTGGCAGAGAGCAGTCTAAAACCGTAGTGGCTAGCATTGAAGGTGTGAATGATCGTGATCAGGCTCGTGCTTTGATGGGTGCTGAGATTTATATTGACCGTAGCCAATTACCAGAACTCACCCCTGGTGAATATTATTGGGATGATTTACTCGGTCTTGAGGTGGTTAATGTGCAAGGTGTATCCCTAGGCAAAGTCATACACATGGTGGATACCGGTGCCAACGGCGTCTTGGTTAGTAAGAGCCATAAAGAGCATTGGGTACCTTTTATCGAGCCTTATTTACTCAGTGTGGATTTAGATCAGGGTCGTATTGAGGTTGATTGGGACGAAGACTTTTAACCATTTAACCCTTTAACTCTGGCAAAAGCCGCCAATTCATGTGGATATTACTATATAATATTTCGCTTATATTCTTTGAAGCGTCCATGTCGGTCAACACATTTCCTGGCGCTTTGTTTTAACTAATATTTGGAAGAAAACATGAACAAAATTGCAAGGTTTTTGCCGTTCTTAGCTTGGATTGGTGAGATTAAAGACTCAGGTGTGCTTAAGGCAGACGCAGTTGCTGGTCTAACCGTAGCTCTGGTACTGGTGCCACAATCAATGGCATACGCACAATTAGCAGGTCTACCACCACAACACGGCTTGTACGCCTCTTTCTTGCCAGTAATGATTGCCGCACTAATGGGTTCTTCTAGACAATTAGGCACCGGTCCAGTAGCGGTAGTATCGCTACTAACTGCAGCAGCAGTACCAACCATTTTGCCAGAAGGCGCAACCATGGAGCAATACGTGATTTATGCCTCACTATTGGCTTTCTTGGTAGGTGTTTTCCAGTTTGCTCTGGGTGCATTAAAGCTAGGTTTTGTTATTAACTTCTTGTCACATCCAGTGGTGGTTGGTTTTACCAATGCGGCAGCGATTATTATTGGTACCTCACAATTAAACAAAGTATTTGGTGTAGCCAAAGGCGCAGGCGAGAATACTTATGAGCAAGTCTGGGGTACGCTGGTTAATGCCACGACTGACACGCATATGGTAACGCTATCGATTGCTGTGGTGGCCTTTGCAATTATGATTGCTATTAAGAAATTCTTGCCAAGATGGCCAGGTGTTTTGATTGCAGTAGCGGTAACCACGGTGGCTTCTTGGATGATTAACTTTGGCGGCAGCGTGGAAGATGGCGGCTATGGCGGCGCGATTGTAGGTGTTATTCCAGAAGGTTTACCATCATTGGTGTTGCCAACTTTCGATTTCTCGGTGATGAACCAGATGTTGGTAACGGCGATTACCATTGGTTTGATTGGTTTCATGGAGGCTATTTCTATTGCCAAGGCGATGGCAGCGCAAACCAAGCAGCGTCTTGATGCCGATCAGGAATTGATGGGCCAAGGTCTATCAAACGTGGTTTCTAGCTTATTCCAAGGTTATGCAGTTTCGGGCTCTTTCTCACGTTCTGCGGTGAATATTTCAGCGGGCGCCGTTACCGGTTTTTCATCGGTAGTGACTGCGGTGATTGTGGGCCTAACCCTATTATTTTTAACGCCACTACTGTATCACTTGCCGCAAGCAACCTTGGCAGCAGTGATTATTATGGCGGTTATCAACCTGATTAAATTCGAGCCAATCAAGCACGCTTGGAAGGTTGAAAAGCACGACGCAATTGTGGCCATCACCTCGTTTATACTGACTTTATTGTTTGCACCACACTTAGAGAATGGTATTGTGATTGGTGTGATTCTATCACTGGCGCTTTTCCTATTCCGCACCATGACACCAAGGTTTGTTGAGCTTTCAGCGCATAGCGGCTCAAACATGTTTGTGAGCGTGCAAGACAACGAAATTGAAAGTTGTGAAGTGGTTTCGATTGTGAAATACTCAGGTTCGTTGTATTTTGCCAATGCCGGTTATTTTGAAGATCGCATGCTGGGCTTGATTGCTAATAAGCAGCCTTGCATTAAGTACGTTATTGTGGACATGGCGGGTATCAACCAGATTGACGCCTCGGGTGAGGAGATGTTATCGGGTCTATTAGAGCGCTGTTCATCCAATGGCGTGGAGATTTTATTTGCCCGTACTGAGGGTATTGAAAGCGTACTGAGAAAATCAGGCTTTATGGATAAGTTTGGTGAGAATCGCTTCTACGATCGTCGTACCAGTGCATTGCGTTACGCTTGGAAAGAGTTGGGTGATGAAGATGCGGCGGCTAATAGCCCACTTAAACACCTAATTTCTTAAATTTCATTACCACTCCAGCCTTTGATGACAGATTAGAGGCTGGGTTGGTTATCAGTTGATAAGACAAATTTCCCCAGAGGGTTTATGCCAAATACCAAGATAATTTTCGCCATTCTTTTTTCCCTGTTTGCCTTGTGGTTAGCCTCAGTAGCGCCAACCAATGCCATTGCTTGGATGTTGGCGATATTGTTATTGATCATTTATCTATTTGCCTTTGAAGTGGTTGAGGTTGACGAAGCTGCCATTACCATTATGGTGATTTTGGGCTTGACCTCATTGCCATTGGTTTATCAACTGATGGGATTAGAGGGTGGACTGGTTGATAACAACAAGCTCTTTAATGGTTTCTCATCGAATGCGGTGATGTCAATTATCGCGGTGATGATTATTGGTGCAGGACTGGACAAAACTGGCCTAATGACCAAAGTTGCTGCTTTTATTTTGAAAAAAGGTGGCACCTCAGAAGGCAGAATTATTCCGATTGTTTCCTCTACAGTTGGCTTTATCTCTTCCTTTATGCAAAATGTGGGTGCGGCGGCTTTGTTCATTCCGGTGGTGAGTCGCATCTCCTCAAGATCTGGCGTGCCAATGTCGCGCTTGCTAATGCCAATGGGCTTTACGGCCATCCTAGGCGGTACCATGACCATGGTGGGTTCAAGCCCACTGATTTTGCTAAATGATTTAATCCTAACCACCAATGAGGGTTTGGGTGTTGAGCATCAAATGCAGACCTGGGGACTATTTTCAGTCACTCCAATTGGTGTGGCTTTGGTGGCTACCGGTATTATTTATTTTATTGTTGCTGGAAAGTATGTACTACCGGTGGAGGCTAAGACAGACGAAGAAGGCGTGTCTACGATTGAATATTTTCAACAGACTTATGGCATTAACTACGACCTCTATGAGATTAAAGTGCCTGCTGGTAGTGAGCTGGTCGGGTCGCGCTTAGATGAGATAGAAACGCAATATCGCGTCAGAGTGGTGGCATTAGAAGACGAACAAGGCAAGGGGATTATTGGCCAGGAATCGGTTGATAGAGACACCACGATTCATGCCAATAACACCATTGGTGTGATCACCTCTGAAGCCAATGTTAAGGCCTTTGTTTATCAGTTTAAATTGGAACTCTCAGATACGATTGAGAGATTTGTTGATTTGTTTTCCACGCAAACCTGCGGTATTGCGGAGTTGGTGATTCCGCCAAACTCAACCCTGATTGGCAAGACTGCAAGAGATGTTTGGCTAAGAAAAACTTATGGTATCTCCATGGTGGCACTGCATCGACATGGCGAGACTCTGGAAGGCGGCGACGGCATTCGAGACATGGCATTTCAGTCTGGCGATACGCTGGTTGCCCATGTGTGCTGGGAAGATCTTGAGCGCTTGCAGGATAACAAGGATTTTATTATTGTTACCTCAGAATATCCAAGACAAGAAGAGTCTCGACCAGAGAAAATTAAATGGGCAGCAATCTTTTTCACCATTGCGCTGTTTTTAATCCTATTTACCGATGTGAAATTATCCATTGCATTGATGACGGGCGCACTGGGCATGATTCTAACCAAGGTATTAAAAATTGAAGAAGCTTATCGAGCGGTTTCTTGGAAGACGGTTTTCTTATTGGCCAGTTTGATTCCTTTGGGCTTGGCGGTCTCCAAAACTGGAACGGCCTTGTGGATTGCGCAAGAAACCGTTAAGGTAGTGGGCGACATGGCGCCTATTGTAATCTTAAGTGCGATTGCCATACTGGCCACTTTCTTTACCTTGGTGATGTCCAATGTTGGTGCCACCATTTTGCTGGTGCCAATTGCGGTTAATGTGGCGATTCAAGTAGGTGCCGATCCTGCGATTTATGCACTGACGGTGGCCATTGCCACCTCAAACTCTTTCTTGATTCCAACGCATCAGGTGAATGCACTGATTATGGGACCTGGTGGCTATAAGGTGGCTGACTTTATCAAGGCCGGTGGTATTATGACCATCCTATTCTTAGTGGTGATGATCAGTATGATTAGCCTGGTTTTCTAATTTAACTCTGATTAAAACAGGGCGT
>CAZLDG010000006.1:10112-48543 GCA_964558405.1 uncultured Candidatus Thioglobus sp.
ATGATCAGTATGATTAGCCTGGTTTTCTAATTTAACTCTGATTAAAACAGGGCGTATTAGCCAATACTTGGATAATACGCCTTAACAAAGTACAAACCTTGTGGCTCAGCAGTCATGCCGGCTTGTTTTCTGTCTTTAGAGTCTAGTACTTGTTTAACCCAATCGACTTCGCGCTCACCGCGTCCAACTTTAAGCAGTGTGCCCACCAAGTTGCGCACCATGTGATGTAAGAACGCATTGGCCTTAACGCGTAATATCACCTCATCACCATCACGACTAAAAGCAATACGCTCAATGGTTTTGACCGGGGATTTGGCCTGACACAGACTGGCGCGAAAAGCAGAAAAATCATGCTCACCCAGTAGGTGCTGACAGGCCGCGTTCATCGCTTCTACATCCAATTCTCTAGGCTCCCATAGGCTGTATTGTCCCAGCAGAGCTGAACGCACTGGGTGGTTGTGAATTTTGTATTCATAACTACGGGCTATGGCGTTAAAGCGCGCGTGAAAATTCTCATCAACTTGTTTAACCCACTTAAAGTTCACGTCATGAGGCAGATTTACATTGCCACCAAAGAGCCAGGCTCGATCTTCGCGTTGTGCGTCGGTATCAAAATGAATGACTTGCTCTAAGGCGTGAACGCCAGCATCGGTTCGACCCGAGCAAAATACCCGTACTGGGTGATTGGCCACCGCAGATAAAGCGTTCTCGACCACTTGTTGCACTGTGCGTACCCCAGATTTTTGCAACTGCCAACCATGGAAGTGAGAGCCTTGGTATTCAACACCTAATGCAATTCTCATAAAACTTGTAAAATAAGAAAAATGGCTGATTATTCTACCTTATGTGCACAACTGCCGGCATCGATTGAGTGCTTTGTACTCGACTCGGTGGACAGTACCAATGATTATTTATCGCAAATAACGCCGAGTGTTAACCCTCAGGTTTGTGTCGCCTCTGAACAAACCTCAGGCCGTGGTCAATATGAGCGTGCTTGGGTAAGTAGCAAAGATTCCAGTGTGATACTCTCTATTCGACGTCGCTTCCCGACTCGTAGAGCGTTGAACGGTTTGAGCTTGGTGGTGGGCTTGTCTATTGTTAAGGTTTTGGACTCGATCGGCGTAGGGCAGGCGCAACTCAAATGGCCTAATGATGTGTATGTTGGTGGGCAGAAACTCTCTGGCGTGCTGATTGAAAATACTGTACAGAACCAGTCTCAATATCCGGTGATTGGTATTGGTTTGAATAATCAACTCAGCGGCGATGATATTGCCACGCCTTGGACCGATTTGGCTCAATTATTAGGAGCGCCACAAGAGTTAAGCGCGCTAAGTGCGAGCATTATCAAGCAGGTTTTAAGTGATTGTGAGCGGTTTGAGCAGCAAGGGTTCGGGGCGTTTCAAGCGGACTATCAAGACAAGGACTATTTGTTTGGCAAGCAACTCAGCGTGCAATATCAAGATCAACAAACCATTGGCCAAGCCAGCGGTATTCATGAGGATGGTGCTTTGTTAATTGATAGCGACAATACCACGCTTAAGGTATATAGCTCCGAGCAGATTCAACTAATTTAGGGTAAGATAAGCCCTGATTTTGTCAAGACATTTTATGCATTTGAATACTTTATCTGTTAAACATATTCGCAAAAAATACAGTGGTCGTGAGGTGGTTAGCGATGTGTCGTTTGCGGTTAAAAGCGGTGAGATTGTTGGTTTGCTAGGGCCAAATGGCGCCGGAAAAACCACGTGTTTTTACATTGCTTGTGGTTTGATTCGAGCCGATAAAGGTCAGGTGTTTATTGGTAAACAAAAGGTGAGTAAGTTGCCGATGCACAAAAGGGCAAAACTGGGCCTGGGTTATTTGCCACAGGAGCCCTCAATCTTTCGCAAACTTTCAGTAGAGGATAATATCCGCGCAGTTTTAGAACTGAATGAAACGTTAGACAAGACGCAAAAAGCGCACCAATTGGAAGCCTTGTTATCTGAGTTTAGTATTGAGCATATTCGCCATATTCAAGGTTTAAGTCTTTCAGGTGGTGAGCGCCGACGTGTCGAGATCGCCAGAGCGCTGGCCATGAATCCTAAGTTTATTCTACTAGATGAGCCATTTGCGGGTGTAGATCCAATCTCGGTGGGCGATATTCAACAAATTATCTACCACTTAAAAGACAAAGGTATTGGTGTGCTAATCACCGATCATAACTATCGTGAAATGCTAGATACTTGCGATCATTCGTACGTGCTAAATGCCGGTAAGATTATTGCCGAAGGCGCCAAAGATACGATTCTCTCTCATCCGGAGGTAAAAGCGGTTTATTTGGGCGAATCTCGTGGCGAATAAAACCGAATTCATTACTCTAGGGGTGGAGAGCTCATGTGATGAGACCGGTATTGGTCTTTATTCAACCGAGCGCGGCCTGATTGCACACCGATTGTTCTCCCAAGTTGAAATGCATGCTGAATACGGTGGCGTAGTGCCGGAGCTGGCCTCACGTGATCATATTCAACGCGTAATCCCTTTGATTCAATCCGTACTGGAAGATGCCAATTTGGCCTTAAGTGATATTAGTGCGATTGCCTATACTGCGGGCCCAGGTTTGGCGGGTGCACTATTGGTCGGTGCGGGTGTGGCTAAGAGCTTGGCCTGGAGCTTGGGTGTGCCATCACTGGCTGTGCATCACATGGAAGGGCATTTATTGGCACCGCTACTGGACAAAGACAACCAACCAGAGTTGCCGTTTGTAGCGCTATTGGTCTCAGGCGGACATACCTTATTGGTGGATGTGAAGGCCATTGGCGAGTACCAAATTCTAGGGGAGTCGCTAGATGATGCCGTTGGTGAGGCATTTGATAAAACCGCTAAAATTTTAGGCCTGGGTTATCCTGGCGGTCCGGCCCTAGCCGCACTGGCCACAGAGGGGGATGCTGGGCGCTTTACTTTTCCACGGCCAATGACCGACCGACCAGGGTTGGATTTTAGTTTTAGTGGGCTTAAGACTTTTTCGCGCAATACCTATGAACAACATCCTGAAGAAAAAGCTAATATTGCCAAAGCCTTTGAGGTGGCAGCCACACAAACCTTAGCGATTAAGTGTCGACGCGCCTTAGAGCAGACTGGTTATAAAAATTTGGTGGTTTCGGGCGGTGTTAGTGCTAATCGCTCGCTGCGAGCAGAGTTAGATCAGATGGCACACAAACACCAGTACCAGGTGTTTTATCCACAAATGGAATTTTGCACCGACAATGGTGCAATGATTGCTTTTGCCGGACACCTGCGCCTGAGTCGAGGCCAGCGTACTGAGAGTCATGAAGTGGCGATTCGTCCGCGCTGGAATCTTGAGGAGCTTGAACCATTAGAGTAAATTTGGTTTAATTTGAACTATAATAAGACGTGATACTTTAAAAGGAGTGGCGTCGTGTTTTTTATAGACTGGCAAAAACCAGCAATGTACTTTGAGCGTTAATCGCTTAGCCAAAATTTATACACGTGCTGGTGTTGGCCTGCAGGCGCCATGCGTGAGTGTTGAGGTGCATTTATCCCGAGGCCTGCCCAGTTTTTCCATGGTTGGATTGGCCGAAGGTGCAGTTAAAGAAAGCAAAGATCGGGTTCGTAGTGCCATTTTGAATTCGAACTTTGAGTTTCCCAGGGGACGTATTACCGTGAGTTTGGCGCCAGCCAATCTGCCTAAAACCGGTGCGCGTTATGATTTGCCTATTGCCCTGGGTTTATTGATTGCATCGGAACAGCTCTCACCCGTACTAGAGATTCAGCAGTTAGAGTTTTACGCCGAACTGGCCTTAGACGGGTCCTTGTGCGCGGTTGATGGTTTATTGCCTGCGGTTTTGGCCACGCAACAAGATCAACATATTCCGGTGTTATCAATCGAGGATGTGGAGCAATGTGGTTTATGCACCGATCTAAATTACTATAGTGCCTCAAGCTTATTAGAGGTCTGCGCTTTATTGCAAAGCTCAAACCCGCCTAAGCGGATGCAACCCTTGTCTAGGTCAAATCCCAGTTATGCACTTGATTTGTCGCAAGTCAAAGGTCAGCATCAGGCCAAGCGTGCTTTAGAGATTGCGGCCGCTGGTGCGCATAATTTACTGCTGGTCGGAGCGCCCGGTTCTGGCAAAAGCATGTTGGCGCAACGACTGCCTTCTATCATGCCACCTTTGAGTGTCGAGCAAGCACTAGATAGGGCTAGTATTTATTCAATTGCTCAGCAAAGACTATTGCCAGATGAGCAATTATTGCGCGCCTTTAGGGCGCCACATCATTCTGCCTCTAGCGCCGCTATGATTGGCGGTGGTTCTACGCCTAAACCGGGGGAGATTTCCTTAGCGCATCACGGTGTGTTGTTTTTGGATGAGCTGGCTGAGTTTTCACGATCGGTGCTAGAGGCACTTAGACAACCGCTTGAAACCACGCAGGTATGTATTTCACGTGCTGCGCAACAATTAAGTTTTCCAGCGGACTTTCAACTGATTGGTGCTATGAACCCCTGTCCTTGCGGCTATTATGGTGATGGCAGCGATAAATGCCATTGCAGCGAAGACCAGGTGCAGCGCTATCAAGCGAAAATTTCTGGACCGCTATTAGAGCGTATTGATATGGTCTTACACATAATGCCGGTGAAAAAATCAGCATTACTGGATAATCAACAAATGATAGAAAGCAGCGATAAGGTGCGAAAGCGTGTTCTGGGCGCTTATAATAGGCAACTTGAAAGACAGGGTAAGACCAATGACAAGCTCGATGTTAGCGAGCTGGAGAAAATTGTCGTACTCAGTGTAAACAATAAAATATGGCTAGCACAAGTGATTGAGCAATTGTCTTTGTCCGCTCGGAGTTATCATCGCATACTCAAAGTGGCCAGAACCATCGCAGATTTAACTGCTAGCGATACAGTAGAGCAACAACATTTGATAGAAGCGGCGAGCTATCGACGCCTTATTTAAAAAAGATTATGATTATTATTCCTGCAATTGATTTAAAAGATGGCCAATGTGTGCGCCTAAGACAAGGACTGATGGACGACACCACAGTGTTTTCTGATAATCCGGCTGAAATGGCCATGCAATGGGTGGAGCAAGGGGCAAAACGCCTGCATTTGGTGGATCTGAATGGCGCCTTTGAAGGCAAGCCTGTGAATGCGAGTAGTGTCAAAGCCATTACTCAAGCTTTTCCCGAGTTGCCTGTGCAAATTGGCGGCGGTATTCGCGATATGGCCATTGCCAACGCTTATGTAGAAGCCGGAATTAGTTATTTGATTATTGGCACCATGGCCGTGACTCATCCTGAGTTTGTCTCTGAATTATGTCGTGAATTTCCAGGTAAAGTCATTGTGGGCTTGGATGCCAATAATGGTCTGGTAGCAACCGAGGGTTGGGCCAAGCAAACCGATTTGCACGTGGTGGATTTGGCCAAGCAATTTGAACAAGATGGTGTGAGTTCGATTGTTTATACCGATATTGCACGTGATGGCATGATGCAAGGCGTGAATGTTGAAGCCACGGCTGATTTAGCTAAACAAACCTCGATTCCAATTATTGCCTCAGGCGGTATTACCAATATGGATGATATTGTTAATTTATTAGATGAGGCGCATCATGGCATTAGCGGTGCCATTACCGGTCGTGCTATTTATGAAGGCACACTGGACTTTGCTAAGGCGCAGGAGCTGTGCGATGCTCGTTGAAGTGGCTTATGCACTTGAGAACAAACAAACCCTACTAAGCCTGGAGGTTGAACAGGGTACAACCCTAGAACAGGCCATTGTGCAATCAGGTATTTTGAGCGACTACCCCCAAATTGATCTTAGCAAAGACAAGGTGGGTATTTTTAGTAAGTTTGCCAAATTAGACACCGTGCTTCGAGAAAAAGACCGCGTGGAGATTTATAGACCGCTGATTGCCGATCCTAAGGCAGTGCGCAAACAGCGCGCTGCCCAGGGCAAAGAGATGCGCTCTGGCAAAAGCAAACAAGCTTAGGTAAAATAGCAATTTGATTGGATAACGCCACCTGCATGAGAAAAAAACCACCGCGAAGCCTTTCTTTTTTTGCCAAAATTAGAAAGCAACTCTTTCATCACCCACTAAATTCAAAAGAAGAACTCTTGCAAGCGCTTAGAGAAGCCGAAGAGCAACATATTATCGATTCGCATTCACGTCTGATTATTGAAGGCACTATGCAACTAGAAAATATGGAAGTGCGCGATGTAATGGTGCCTAAATCAAAGATGGTGATGCTCGCACACGATGCCTCTAATCAAGAGCTATTGGAAGTGATGATTAACTCATCACATTCACGTTTTCCGGTACTCAATGATAGCAAAGACAAGGTGCAAGGTGTTTTGCTGGCCAAAGATTTGTTGAGTTATCTGGCCAAGGACAAAAAGCACGAGTTTAATTACAAAGAATATCTGCGAGACTCACTGCTGGTACCTGAGAGTAAAACACTGGGCGCACTGCTTAGAGATTTTCAGGCGAAAAAATCACATATGGCCACTGTAATTGATGAATATGGTGAGATTGCCGGCCTGGTAACCTTAGAGGATGTATTGGAGCAAATTGTGGGCGAGATTGAAGACGAGCACGATTTGGAAGAAGACAATATTATCGACTTTGGTGAGGGCAGATACTTACTCAAAGGCAATACGCCAATTGAGGAATTTGAAGAATTCTTCACCGTGAGCTTGCAAGTAGACGAGGTGGATACCGTTGCTGGCTTTGTCATTCAAGGCTTTACGCGCCTGCCTAAGCAAATGGATGAAATTTCATTACAAGGCTTTAACTTTAAGGTGCTAAAAACCGATTCTAGACGTATTCATTTGCTTGAGGTTGAGCACAGTCGCTAATCCTACCTATGGATATTCTCTTATCAGTCTTTCTAATGGGGTTACTAGGCGGTACTCATTGTTTGGGTATGTGTGGCGGTGTGGTTGGTATGCTCAGTGCCAATATTGCCCCACAGACTAAACAGAACCACGCTCAGCTAGCCAGATTGCATTTGCATTACAATCTGGGCAGAATACTTAGCTATGTACTGATGGGTGCTGTATTCGGCTTATTGGGTACGATTCTGTCGCAAGGCTTGCAACTCAGTGTGTTTGATCAACTGCTCAGAGTATTCTCTGGCGTGTTAATGGTCTTAGTCGGCCTGTATATTGGAGCTTGGTCATCACAGATTCAATATCTAGAGCGTCTTGGCGGCAAGCTTTGGTCTAAGCTGCAGCCACTCACGCAGCGCTTTATGCCTGTGAGTAGTGGTAAAAATGCATTTTTCTTAGGTCTATTATGGGGTGGTATTCCTTGTGGTTTGGTTTATGGCGCACTGAGTTTTTCCATGCTCTCTGGCACAGTTCTTGACGGCGCAATGATTATGCTGGCCTTTGGTTTGGGTACTTTGCCGGCACTATTACTGATGGCCAGCATGGCAGAGCGCTTAGCCAGCTGGGTGCGTAACCCCTGGGTGAGAAAGCTCTCAGGTGCGGTGATTATTGCTCTGGGTGTGAGTGCGATGTGGGCGCCCGTTAAATCCTTGGTAGTTGATCGTCTTATCTCGGGTTTTGACGCGCAACAACATTCACAGCAAATTATTAAAGCCTCCGATTACGATTATCTCACATGAATAACAACCTTGAACAAACCGCGCAGCGAGCCATTGAGTTGATTCGTGCCAATCCACTGATTAGCGATTATGAGTTGTCCTTGGGTGCCAGCTCAGGCGTGTCAACAGCAGTAAGATTGGGCAAGGTCGAGACTTTGGAATATCATCAAGACGTGAGTTTTGATGTGAATGTTTATATCGGTCAACAAAAAGGCCATGCCTCTAGTGTTGATCTTTCAGATGCGGGTATTGCCAGCACCATTGAATCGGCCACAATGATTGCCAAATACATGCAGGCAGATCCTTATAACGGCTTAGCACCCAAAGAGTTGATGGCCTTTGAGGTGCCAGATTTGGATTTGTACCATCCTTGGGATTTAGATCCTGAGCATAGTGTTGCCTTGGCGCGTGCCTGCGAACAGGCGGCATTAGAATCTGAGTCTATTGACAATTCAGACGGCTCGGAAGTTTCCAGTTTTCAAGGACAAAGTCTGTATGCCAATTCAAACGATTTATTGGCCACGCAATACGGTGCCAAGCATTCACTGAATTGTAGTGTTATCGCCAAGGCAGGTGATGACATGCAAACTGCGTATGAGTTTAGTGCAGCGCTGGACCATCGGGATTTGGAGGCGCCCGAGGTGGTGGGCAAAAAAGTGGCAAAGTTGGCACGTGAAAAGCTACATGCGCGCACGCTTAAATCACAAAAATGTCCGGTGATTTTTACCCCAAGACTCTCTGGCTCTTTGATGGCTGAGTTAATTGGCGCTTTGGGCGGTAGTAGACAATTTAAACAAACCACCTTCTTGTTGGATAGTATCGACAAGCAGGTTTTACCCTTAGGTATTAGTATTCAAGAGAACCCTCTGCAGAAAAAAACCATTGGCGCCAAGGCCTTTGACCGCGACGGTGTGCTCAAGCGCAACCAGTATTTTGTTGAAGATGGTCGGGTACATAGCTACATTATGGGGCAATATTCTGCCAATCAACTCAAACTAAAAACCACCGCCAATGCTGGCGGTGTTAATAATGTGATTATCCAGCATGGTTTCGAGACGGACTTGGCACAAATGATTAAACAGATGCACACAGGTTTGGTGGTGAATGAGCTCATGGGCCAAGGCGTGAATGGCACCACAGGAGATTATTCTCGAGGCGCTTTAGGCTTTTGGGTTGAAAATGGAGAGATTCAGTATCCGGTTTCTGGTCTAACCATTGCTGGCAATCTTAAAGACATGTTGTTAAATATTAAGGCCATCGGCAATGACGTGGATTATCGTGCCAACATTAAAGTGGGTTCTGTTATGATTGAACAAATGACCATTGCAGGAGATCAATAATTGCACTTTGATATTTTAATTGCCGGCGGTGGCATGGCTGGTCAGGCTTTGGCATTATCCTTGGCACACACCCAACTCAAAATTGGTGTGATTGAGGCTAGCGACCCCAATCCAGTACTGGGTGAACAGTTTCACACCCGTGTGAGTGCCATCACGCCTAAATCTGAACAGCTCTTAAGTGATATTGGCGCTTGGCCGTATATTGCGCGCAAAAAAGCCTTTGTTAAGACCCGAGTTTGGGATCAGAATTCTCATGGTCATTTGGATTTTGATGGGCGTGATCAAAGCCTAGCTCATTTGGGTCATATTATTGAAAACGACGCCATTCAAAGTGCTTTGTTTCAAGCGTTAGAGCTCACCAAGGTTGAATTTATCCAGGCCAGATTTAGTCATTTTGACAAGCAAACAGATGGCTATGTGGTGCATTTAGATGACGGCAAACAGTTAAACACTAAGTTGTTGGTCGGTGCCGACGGTGCGCGCTCTAAGGTAAGAGAGTTGGCCGGAATTAACTATAGTGAGCATGATTATGAGCAACAGGCTATTGTGTGCAATATCCGCTGTGAAAAAAGCTTTGAAGATAGCACTTGGCAGCGTTTTCTCTCAGACAGTATTATTGCCCTATTGCCGCTTGATGAGCACATAGCCTCTATTGTTTGGTCGGCCAAAAATCCACTGGCCAGTGAATTGATGAGTCTTGATAAGGCTGAGTTTGCCAATCGACTCTCGCAAGGTGTGGAGTATCGTTTTTCCCGGTTTGAAGTGATTAGTGATATTCAAGCTTTTCCACTGATTGAGCGCAGCTCTAGTACTTATGTGCAGGAACATCTAACCTTAATAGGCGATGCAGCACATAACATCCACCCATTAGCAGGCCAGGGTATTAACTTAGGTTTTGCAGATGTTATTGAATTATCGGAACAAATAAAAGCAAATATAGCCAATTTTTCCGATTATGCAGTACTAAGAAAATATGCAAGAGCTAGGCGTTTAGACAATGAGCTGATGGCCAAAACCATGACGGGACTGAATTGGATTTATAAAGAAAATTCAGAACCGATGCGTCTGCTGCGCGGTGTGGGTATGAACTTGGTCAACGAAGTACCAATGCTTAAGTCATTTTTTCAAAAGCACGCGCTGGGAGAGTCTTAAAAGCTTCTAGAAGGGGTGATAATGCCTTCTAAGGGTACGTCCCAATCTTGAGCTTTTAGTTGTCCAACTTCCTGGCAATCAAAGGCTAAGCCGTATAGTTTGGGCGAGTTAAATCGTTGCTGCTGTCGTTTAAAGCTTAAGGTGCGATCATAAAACCCGCCCCCCATGCCTAGGCGATTTTTCTGCTGGTCAAAACCCACCAATGGCATAAAAATAACATTAAGCTGTTTGGCGCCCAATACCGGGGTATTGATGGGCTCATCAATACCAAACCGATTGGGTCTCAGGCTAGGACCTGTTTTTGCAAATTTAAGACTTTTACCGTCTAATATCGGCAAATAGATACTAATACCTTTATTTTTTAAGAAGTTTTGTATATAGATCGTGTCAATTTCACCATCATTTGGCAAAAATAAACCCACCTTTTGTCCATGTTCAAAGCGTAGGGTTTTTTGCACCTGGTGTAGGAGAGCTTGTGCCAAATATTGACGGCGGGCGCTAGGGATTGCGCGTCTTTTTTGTCTTAGGGTTTGTCGTAATGCTTGACTCATAAGAGCATTATAACGCCAATGAGCGTAGAAGATCCATTGTGCCGTGTTGAAAGAAAACCTGAACCAGAAGGTTCAAGGCGGAAGTTCGAAGCCTACCGCAGGCTTCCCACTTCAAGGTGGGCTTGCTCAATAGTAGGCTATCTCATTTCCTGATTTATTTATTTATCGGCTCAGGGGATATATTCAATCACGCACACAACAGATGTTTATTATTATCACCTGTTGTAGTATCCACAAGTGATTTTTTTATGTAAATAAAGCACAATCTGGCTAAGTAATTAAGAGTAATATAGATAGATTCGCGTAAAATTCATCGCATTATTATCCAAGCCAAATCATTTTGAGTTCAACTGCCTTTTCATCACTAGATTTACCTAAGCCCGTTCTGGACAATCTACAGGATTTGGGTTATCAGTCGATGACACCAGTCCAAAGTTTGAGTCTGCCAGCCATTTTAGCCAACCAGGATGTGATTGCTCAAGGCAAAACCGGATCGGGCAAGACTGTGGCCTTTGGCTTGGGTGTGGTGCAAAAGCTCAATCCAAAATTGTTCAAGCCTCAGGCCTTGGTTATTTGTCCAACGCGTGAGTTGGCCGATCAGGTGGCGCAGCAATTGCGCCAGCTGGCCAGAGCGCTAGGCAATATTAAAGTACTCACCTTATGTGGTGGTGTGGCCATTGGTCCGCAAATTGGCTCTTTGGCGCATGGGGCGCATATTGTGGTAGGTACACCGGGTCGTCTAGAGGCGCATCTGCGCAAATCCACCTTAAAGCTAAATCACCTACATACGTTGGTGCTGGATGAGGCTGATCGCATGCTGGACATGGGCTTTGAGGAAGCAATCGATAAAATTGTTGCGCATATTCCCAATCAAAGACAAACCTTATTGTTTAGTGCGACCTACCCAGATGAGATTGCCAGTATTGCCAACAGGCTGATGCAAGCACCTTTGATACTTAAAGCTGCAGAGCCAGTGAGTACCAACATCCACATTAAACAATATTTTTATCAGGTGGGTTCAACCCAGAGTAGATTGGAGGCCTTAAAGATTCTCCTAGCCAAGCATCGCGCTGAGTCTGCACTGGTATTTTGTAACACCAAGTTGATGGTTAAAGAGGTTGCCCAGTCTCTTGAGATGCATGGCTTTTACGTGATGGCCACCCATGGTGATTTGGACCAGGTGCAACGTGATGAAGCGCTGATTCGTTTTGCCAATGGCAGTGTGTCGGTTCTGGTCGCTACCGATGTGGCAGCACGCGGCCTGGATGTCGATGATTTAGCCTTAGTCATTAACTTTGAGCCCAGTAGCGATCCTGAGGTGCATACGCATCGTATTGGTCGCACCGGCAGGGCGGGCAAAAAAGGGGTGGCTTGCACATTATTCTCTAACAAAGAATTGCACCGATTAAAAGCCATAGGGGTTGAGACCGACACGGCATTTGCCAGTGACCTGCCCGGTGCTAGCTATTTGCAAAAGTTTATTAAGCCGCCACTGATGCGTACGCTAAAGATTGACGGTGGCAAGAAGCAGAAGCTGCGACCTGGGGATATTGTCGGCGCTTTAACCGCTGGTGAGAAAAGTCTAAATGGCAACATCATTGGGAAAATCAATGTGTATGCCAATCACGCCTACGTGGCGCTTGAGTCAGAATGGATTAAACCAGCCGTTAGAAAAATCAATAGCGATAAAATCAAGGGCAAGAAGTTTAAGGCTAGAGCGCTAAAGTAGCTCTTAATAGCACAATGGTTTGATCCATAGCCTGGTTGAGATTGGCAAATAGGTCTTGTTCGCTCTGACCATTGGCCTCATCGGATACCGCTTTAATCAGCACCACAGGCAGTTGGTGTTTTTGCGCCGTATAGGCCACTGCAAAGCCTTCCATATCAACCAGTTCGGCGTCGCTATCCACCTGGGCAGTATCGGTAATAAACTGATCTCCAGTGGTGAGCTTAAGTGCTGTTGCTGCATCAGCAGGTACTTGACAGTTGATGTGTTGATACATATCGCGCTGATAATGATCAAAAGGAATAAAGGCATCATGCTGGGTGACCGAGCGGATGAAATAGGCCTGTTGACTTTGGATGGGTTTAAGCGCGCCAGCCAAGCCAATATTAATAATTTTCTTCACTTGATATTGCTGGATTAGCGTCTGGGTTGCTAAGGCACTGGCGACTTTGCCAATACTGGACTCAATCAAGACTACTTCTTGGTTTTGATAAGTACGACAACCCAATAAATCTTCGCTAGGTACCAGTTCTAACGCGTCGATAATTTTTTGCACCTCCTCAGCCATGGCGCAAACAATACCGATGCTACTCATAGACAATTTGTGCGTTGATTGGAATCTCTAAGTTGTCTCGCGCTTTTAAAAAGGCCAACTCAATCACGCATTCTAGTGCCACAATCTTAGCGCCCAAATCTTGGATCAGTTTGGCCACAGCTTGCGCTGAGCCACCCGTGGCCAACAGGTCGTCCACCATCAGTACACGATCGTGCTGCTGGATAGAATTCTCATGCATCTCAAAGGTGTTACTACCGTATTCTAATTGGTAATCGATGCTCACGCATTGGTCAGGCAGTTTACCAGGTTTGCGCACCATAACAAAAGGCAAGCCCAATTTATAGGCCACGGCAGAGCCAAAGATAAAACCTCGAGCGTCCAAGCCCACAATTTTGTCGATGTTTTGCTTGGAATATTGCCTGGCAATGCTATCAATCACATAGGCAAAAGCCTGTGGGTTGGCCAGCAGCGGTGAGATATCCTTAAAAACAATACCAGGCAAAGGAAAATCAACAATGTCTTTAATGTATGGGTTAATGTCCATGTTTAAATTTCCCTAACGTCTAAGATGTCCCAGCTCACGTCATTATAATCCACTTCAAAGCCGCTAATCATTTCCTTGACTTGAACCACGTAATCATCGGGCAGTTGAAACACACGAACGCAACCGGCAAAACCCTCAATAACCTGGTGACGATTCTCATTCACCACATCTTGTCGAGATAGAGCAACGTCTGAGAAGTTGCCTAATACTTCGCCAATAAAATCAGGATCGGCCATAGGATAAAAACCAATGGATTGGTATTTTTTAACCGTGGAAACCGCCTCTTCTAAGTTTTCTCGAATGGCATCAACCGTGGTTAGGTTTTGGGTAACTGTAAGAACTTTCTCGCTTTCTTTGTCAACCGCAACTAAGTAGATGTGTGAAAACACGCAGATGGTTTGTGTACTCATGATGTTTATTTGATTAGGATGCGCTTATTTTAATCGATAGCCAGAGTACTGGATAGTCAATAAACCCACTGTATTTGCCATAAAATAATACCCAGTATTAAAAACCAGTGGTGATGACGATGCATTATTCTAAATTTGGAGAAAAATTTACCCAAAACTCAGGCATTACGCAATTGATGCAGGATTTGGGTGAGGCTAAGCATAGCGACGATCCAGAGATTATTATGCTCGGTGGTGGCAACCCAGCACTGATTGACAAAGCGCACCAGGTTTTTGTTGATGAACTACAACAGCTGATTGCCAACTCTGCTATGGATCAGGTCTTGGGTTATTATGATGGTCCTCAAGGGTCTGAGGTATTTATTAACACCCTGGTGGCGTGGCTAAATGCACATTATGGCTGGTCTTTAACCAAGGATAATATTGCTATCACTAATGGTTCGCAAAGCAGTTTGTTTATGCTTTTTAACCTATTTGCTGGCGAGATGAAAAATGGTGCGCAGAAAAAAGTTTTGTTGCCACTGGTGCCTGAGTATATTGGCTATGCGGATCAAGGACTAAGTGAGCATATGTTTGTGGCCATTAAGCCTCGTATTAATGAGTTGGATTCACAGCAATTTAAATATCAAATTGATTTTGAGCGTCTGCAGCAGGTTTTGCAAGATGAAGAAATTGGAGTGATTTGTGTCTCCAGGCCTACCAATCCAACTGGCAATGTGATTACCGATGAGGAATTGCAACAATTAAGCCAATTGGCCAAAGCTCACCAGGTTTCACTGATTATTGATAATGCTTATGGCCAGCCTTTTCCAGGCGTGATTTATACGCCGGCGACTTTACGTTGGGATCCGCAGAGTATTTTGTGTATGTCACTGTCTAAGTTAGGCTTGCCTGGCGTGCGCTCCGGTATTGTGATTGCCAATGAAAAAACCACTCAAGCTTTGAGTCGTATGAGTGGTATTTTGGCTTTGGCACCCAGTGGTGTGGGTCCGGCCATCTTAACCCCATTGATCCAGCGACAAGCGCTTATGCCACTGGTCAGTGAAGTGATTCAACCCTTTTATCAAGCCAGGGCGCAGACAGCACTTGAGCTGTTTAATGAAGTGTTCACAGGTTACCCAGTGAAACTGCATAAATTGGAAGGGGCGTTTTTTATGTGGCTTTGGTTTCCAGAGCTTTCCATCAGTGCACAAACCCTATATCAACGCCTAAAAGCGCAACAGATTTATATTTTGCCTGGCCAGGATTTTTTCATTGGCATGAGTGAGAGCTGGCCACACCAACACCAATGTATTCGCTTGAATTACGCCACAGATGAGCAGGCGCTTAGACGCGGATTGCAAACAATCCGCCGCGAAGTCTTTAGTGTTTAAAGTGACGCATGCCAGTGAATACCATGGCAATACCATGCTCATTGGCTGCAGCAATCACCTCGTCATCACGCATTGAGCCACCCGGTTGGATAATGGCTTTAATACCAGCTTCAGCTGCAGCGTCGATCCCGTCTCTAAATGGGAAAAAAGCATCTGAGGCCATGACTGAACCTTCAACCACTAAGTTTTCATCACCGGCTTTAATACCGGCAATCTTAGCAGAATAAACGCGCGACATTTGTCCAGCGCCCACACCAATGGTCATACGGTCTTTCACATAGACAATGGCATTAGATTTAACCGATTTTGCCACTTTCCAAGCAAATAGCAGGTCTTGCATTTGCTCAGCGCTTGGCGTGGCCTCACTCACACATTTCACGTCGGCTTCACCAATGCTGCCCAGGTCCTTATCTTGTACCAAAAGACCGCCAGTCACACGCTTGTAGTCTAGTGATGGTTTGGCCGTGTTTAGCTCGCCACATTCTAGTGCGCGTACGTTTTGTTTGGTTGATAGTACCGCTTTGGCGTCTTCGTCAACCTGTGGTGCGATAATCACCTCGACGAACTGACGATCAATAATGGCTTGTGCGGTTTTTTTATCCAGATTGCGGTTAAAGGCAATAATGCCACCAAAGGCTGACGTTGGGTCGGTTTTGAACGCGTCATCATAAGCGCTATAAATATCTGCACGCACAGCAACACCACAAGGGTTGGCGTGTTTCACAATCACACAGGCTGGTTCGTCAAAGCTGCGCACACATTCGAGTGCAGCATCGGCATCGGCCATGTTGTTAAAAGACATCTCTTTGCCTTGGAATTGTGTGGCTGCAGCTACACAAGCCTCAGACAGATTACTTTCCACATAAAACGCTGCTGATTGATGTGGGTTCTCACCATAGCGCATCGATTGAGTTTTGTGCAGTTGTAGGTTCATGGTGTTAGAAAAGCCATCGGCTTCTTTGCCCAAATAGTTGGCAATCGCCCCGTCGTATTGGGCAGTATGCTCAAAGGTTTTCAACGCTAGGCGCGAGCGCGTCTCTAATGTGGTATCGCCACTGGCCTTAATCTCATCCATCACCACCGAGTAATCGGCACTATCCACCACAACGGTAACCGAGGCGTGGTTTTTGGCGCTGGATCTAAGCATGGCAGGGCCACCAATGTCAATGTTTTCAATCGCCTCTTCCAAGGTGCAGTCAGCTTTGGCGATTGTAGCTTGGAAAGGGTAAAGATTGACCACCACCAAATCAATTGGCTGAATTGCATTTTCTGCCATTACCGCTTCGTCTAAGCCGCGACGCGCTAAGATGCCGCCGTGAATTTTTGGATTTAGGGTTTTAACGCGTCCGGCCATCATCTCAGGAAAGCCGGTATAGTCTGAGACTTCAATCACATCAATGTTATTATCTGCTAAGAGTTTGGCAGTACCACCGGTTGAGAGGATTTCAATGTTTTCACCTGCCAAAGCTTGAGCAAGTTCGAGAACACCAGTTTTGTCAGAAACACTGATTAGAGCGCGTTGTATGGCCATTTGATTCCTTGTAAGATATGAGAAAAATTCAAGGAATAATTATAGAGCTTTAGAGTTGATAGAATTCGATTTTTTTCTTCAGCGTGCCACGATTAATCCCTAGAATTCTGGAGGCCTCGCTTTGGTTGTGCTCAACCATTTCTAAGACGAATTTAATCACCACGGGTTCAACCTCTTGATTGACCATTTTGTAGACACCGCTGGCCTTTTCACCATCCAACTGCTCAAAATAGCGCGCTAGTTTGGCATTGATACAGGCTGGTAAGTCAGTTGGGCTTACACTCATAGTGATGCTAGAAACTCCTCAAGTAGTTGGTATTGCTTCTGGTAATCAGTAATCTTATTGACCTTTTTCCAGAAAATTTGACCGCTTTTTTGATCAAGGTGCGTAGCATACCAAAAAATATGCTTTCTGGCGAGCATTGTGCCCATTTTTTTGCCATAAAAATCATGGATTTGGGCGATATGTTGCAAAATATCAGTACGCTTTTGCGCCAGTGTTAGTTCAGGCGCAACTTGATTATGCTGTAGAAAATGGTCAATTTCATGAATGATCCATGGGTTGCCCTGTGTGGCTCTGCCAATCATCACCCCGTCAGCACCGGTGTAATCCAATACGGCTTTGGCTTTGGTCGGCGAGGTGATATCGCCATTGGCAATCACTGGAATTTGCACTTGTTGCTTGACTTGTGAGATGGTGTCGTATTCAGCCATACCATTGTATTTGTCTTCCTTGGTACGTCCATGAACGCTGAGCATTTGCACGCCAGCTGCCTCAGCAATTTGAGCAATACTGGGAGCGTTTTTCCTATCTCGTGCCCAGCCGGTGCGCATCTTTAGACTCACCGGCACATCAACTGCCTCAACCACGGCACTTAGTATTTCTTCAACCAGTTGCTCGTCTTGCATCAGCGCTGAGCCTGAGGCCTTATTGCAAACTTTTTTAGCAGGGCAGCCCATGTTGATATCAACAATATCAGCACCAAATTTAACCGCTTGTTGGGCATAGTCTGCCAATTCTTTGGCGCCAGATCCGGCGATTTGAATACTGATTGGCGCTGACTCTCCAGAGAAATCTAAGCGATGCTTGGATTTATTAGAGTTTAATAGGTGTTCTTGCAATAGCACCATTTCTGAGGTGGTAAGTGCTGCGCCTTGAGCACGACACAATAGACGAAAAGGTTTGTCGCTGGTGCCAGCCATCGGTGCCAACAACACCTGAGAGGGTAGTGTATAAGGGCCAATGTTAATTGGCATGATTATTTGGCCAGCTTTTTGGCCTTTTCTTTGAGGCGACGCTGCTTAAGTTTGGATAGGTGATCCACAAACAAAATACCATCGAGGTGATCAATCTCATGTTGGATGCAAACACCCAGTAGTTCATCAGCCTCTAACTCAAAAGCCTCACCCTGTTCGTTTAGTGCACGCACTTTAATATGATTGGCGCGTTTGACACAATCATAATAATTAGGCACGGATAAACAACCCTCTTCCCAATCAATCTCGCCATCTTTTTCGATGATTTCAGGGTTGATCAAACAAATGGGATTGGATTTGTCCTCGGTGGTGTCAATGACAATAATACGCTGATGGTGGTTGATTTGTGTAGCGGCCAAGCCAATGCCTGGGGCATCATACATGGTCTCAAACATGTTCTTAACCAATTCCCGTGTACTCTCATCAACGTTCTCTACCGGTTTGGCAACGGTACGTAGGCGTTTATCAGGATAGTGTAGGATGGGTAATAACATGAGCTAAATTTTCATAACTGTGTTGATAATTTTATCATCAGTGTCGGGATAATCTTCATTGTAATGCAGACCACGTGATTCTTGACGCGCTTGAGCCGAACGTACAATCAAACTGGCCGTGGTTACCAAGTTTCTTAGCTCAATCAAATCAGCAGAGATTAAGTAACTACTATAGTATTCATTGACCTCGGCCTGGATTTGGTCGATACGATGCTCAGCCAAGGTCAAGCGTTTGTTGGAACGTACAATGCCGACGAAATTCCACATAATGCGACGCAGCTCATCCCAAAGGTGGGTAACCATCACTTTTTCATGTGAAGGGCTTACACGAGAAGCATCCCAGGCATTGAAAGCAGGAATCTCTTTTTCCAGTGGATTGGTGTTGATGTGCTCGGCACAGGATTTGGCAAAAACAATACATTCCAGTAGTGAATTAGAGGCCATGCGATTAGCGCCGTGCACGCCGGTATGCGCCGCTTCACCAATGGCGTATAAATTGGCGATATTGGTTCGACCATGCAGATCGGTATGAATACCGCCACAAGTATAGTGTGCAGCCGGCACCACCGGAATCTTCTGCTGGGTGATGTCAATGCCAAAGGATAAGCATTTGTCATAAATGTTAGGAAAATGGGACTTAATCCAGGCGCTATCCTTAAAGGAGATGTCCAAATAAACACAATCAAATCCACCCATCTTGATTTCAAAATCAATGGCGCGTGCCACCACGTCACGTGGGGCCAATTCTTCACGTGCATCGTATTTGTGCATAAAGGCCTCGCCATTGGGTAGGCTGAGTTTGGCACCTTCGCCGCGTAGTGCTTCAGAGATTAGAAATGATTTGGCGTATGGATGATACAAACAGGTTGGGTGAAATTGAGTAAATTCCATATTAACAATCTCACACCCCAGTCGATACGCCATGGCAATGCCATCACCGGTCGAGGTGTCTGGATTGGAGGTATAAAGATAGGCCTTAGAGGCGCCACCAGTGGCAATAATGGTTTTATTGGCCATCAAAGTGACGACTTCGTTACTGGTTTTGTCCAGTACATAAGCACCAAAGCATCGGTCTTGCTGGTGTAAGAGTTCAACGGCAATGTGTGATTCAAACAACTGGATATTGTCTCGTTGTCGCACACTCTCACCCAGATTGGTTTGAATCTCTCTACCGGTTCGATCCGCCACATGTGCCACGCGTCGGTTGCTATGTCCGCCCTCGGTGGTGAGGTGATAATTCTGTGCTTCTTTACTAAACACCACACCATTGTCTTCAAGTGAGGCAATGGCTGCGGGTGAATTCTCCACCATAAAACGTGCGGCTGTCTCGTCAGCCAGACCGGCCGCCGCCGTTAGCGTGTCTTGGATATGAGATTCAAAATCATCTTCTTCGGAGAGTACGGCAGAGATGCCGCCTTGAGCATAGTAAGAGCTGCCTTGTAGGATTTTATCTTTAGAAATCAGCGCAATGCTCAGCCGCGTGTCGAGTTGCAAAGCACACATCAGCCCTGCACTACCAGTGCCGATAATCATCACATCAAATTGTTGTTGGGCGGGGTTCACGGTCGCTATTATATTATTTTTTTCTAATATTAGTAAATAGTTATGTTATAATACTACCTATTCTTGTTAAGAAAACTACATCTTAACAATTTCTCCTCCTTGAAGTAGTATTAAAAACCCCGTTTTAACGGGGTTTTTTATTGTTAGGTCTTAATCTTAGGTTTGAACATTAAGATTAATTTTGGCAGTAGTGTCAAATTAATAAACATAGCACTAATCATGGCAATTGCTGTAAACACGCCAAAATAAATACTAGGGATAAAGTTAGACAACACCAAGATTAAAAAGCCTAGGGTAATGGTAATCGAGGTGTAGAACATCGCCAGACCCACACTATTGTGAGCGCGATACATGGTTCTCAGATAATCACCATCCTTGGCAAATTCTACTTTGAATCGATACACATAATGAATAGCGTCATCCACGCCAATACCAATGGCAATGGCGGCAATGGTGATGGTCATTAGATCTAGTGGAATGCCAAACAGCCCCATCACGCCCAAAATAAGTGCTGAAGGGATCATGTTGGGAATAATGGCCAATATGGACAGGCTTAATGATCTAAAAATAAGCAAAAACATGATAAAGATCATGCCAAACACCGCCATAATGGTTTTGATCTGCGAATCAAACAAGCTTTGCAACATATTGTTATAGAGCACCAACATGCCAGAAAGGTGGAAAGTGTTTTCTCTAAAGCCCAGCTCGCTGCTAATATGCTGCTGGATGGTTTGGATTAACTCATCACGCTTAAGTTCTTTGTTGGTTTCGCGCACGCGAATCACAAAGCGCAACTGTCCATTATCCTCTGAGGCATACGGATAAAGTACTTGTGTTTTGGCGTTTTCCGGAATTTGCGATCTAACCACGTTTAAGAAAAATCCACTCAGTGGCTCGTTGTCGTTAGCCTGAGTTAGAATTTGCATCAATGTGTCGATAGAGAGCACTTTGCCAGTCTCCTCCAAAGACTCTAAATACTGGTGAACCTCGTGCATCTCAGCGCGCAAATCCTCATCGAACCAATAATCCTCAGCCAAATCATCAAAGATAATCTCTAAGGGAATGGTGCCACCGAGTTTGTCGTCAATCAGTGAAAGACCTTGGTTGATTTCTGTGGTGTCTTTAAAGTAATCAATAAAGCGATTCTCAACCGTAAGTTTGTTAATGCCATACGCCGACAGACCAGCCACCATAATAAGCACAACAATCAGGTGTGTGCCGAAGCACTCGGTAAATCTGGCCAATTTTTGTGTGGCACCTGATTCGGTTTTATGGGCTTTAACCTTGGCCTTAGGCAGTAGTGCCATCAGGATTGGGAAACTGATAAAGGAGATGGCCAGAGCAATACTCACACCAATGGACATCATCCAGCCAAAATCAATCACCGGACGAATGCCACTAACCAAGAAAGACACAAAGGCCACAAAGGTGGTGAGCGTGGTGAATAAACAAGGTTTAAACATATGTTGCACGGTTTGTTTAATCAGTGCATGAAGCTCGGCATCAGGGTCTTTTTGTGCCGCCTCCCGATAATGCACCACCAGGTGAATAATCACCGATAGGGTCAGTACCAATAGCAGCGAGAAGAAATTAGAAGAGATAACCGTTACCTTCCAGTCCAGCAGGGCAATAATGCCGGTCATGCTAAAGGCTGAGAGTAGACTGACAAAAATTGGAATCAGTACCCAGCGCAAACCGTGGAAAATAAGTGCCAATACCAAGGTCATCAATCCTACAACAGCCAAGGAGAACACCACTAAGTCATTGCTGATATAGCCAATAATATCAGTGGTAATCATCGGCAGCCCACCTAAAAACAGCTTGGCCTGATCGCGATATTTATCAATCACACCACGGATTTGTGCAATGGTTTGTGCTTGCAAATCGTTTTGCACGCTGGTGTTTTTTAGTACTTGTTTTTCGATGGCCCTAAGTTTGTGTGCTTCTGCTATAGAGAGCTCACCACGGGCACGCAGCAGACGCATGTCGTCGCGTTGTTTTCTAAGCTCATCAAATTGTTGATTATTCTTAAGTGTAACCAGTACGGCCGTGGTCTTGCCATCGCGACTCACTAAGTTATCAGCATACAAGGGCGAGGTGTTGAATTCTTTTCGAGCCAAAGCGAGATCGGCATTGCCCAAATCAATATTAACATCTTCATTGGCCAGATCTACCAAGGAGAGTGGCGGCGATCTAAACAGTGGCACATCTAAAATCGATGTGGTGGATTTCACTTGTGCTAGGGTTTTGAGCTCATCTCTAAAACGTCTTAAGTGTTCGAGTTGTTGCGCACTGAGCAAATCACCAGCGACTTGATAACTGATAACCAGATAGTCATCTGAGCCATAATGCTGTTTAATGCTTTGGTAATAACGCAGATTCTCATCACCCTCTAATACCAAGGAATCAGAGGAGGCGTCTAGTTGAAAATTGGGAATTTGATAGATAAAAAATCCAGTAATCACCAACAACAGAGTGAGGCTGAATTTGGCTCGATTCAGTACCAATCGAAAAAAAGCGTTCATGCGCTAGAGCTTAAAATTCAAATTGATCAGAGCTCTCAAGACCCTGCATGGTATCTAATTGGGTCTCGAACAAGGATTTGGTTTCCCATTTGTGTTCACTAATACGAGTAATCAGTTTGGCGTGCATGGCCTGGCCAGTGCCTTCAACCACAAAGATTCTACCACCAACATTAAGCAGGTGGAAATAACGCCCAGTAATCTTTGGGACCGATGCACCAACAAAAACCACATCAAAAAAATCATCAGAATGCCAGGTTTTCGAAGCATCCCCCACTTCGAGTTTGACATTGCTAATACCCAGCGCTTGGATTTTTTCACCGGCTTGTTGGCTGAGTTCAGCGTCGATATCCACGCTGGTGACCGAAGCACCTAACTTGGATAAAACCGCGGTTAGATAACCACTACCCGTGCCAATCTCCAGGATATTTTCATCTTTTTTGATGTTTAGTGCATCTAAGGCGCGGCCCTCAATTTTCGGCGTCAGCATTTTGGCTTTGTCTGTTAAAGGAATGTCAATATCAGCAAAGGCTAGATTTTTATAAGCCTCAGGCACGAATCGCTCACGTGGCACATCTCTAAGCGCATTGTTGGCAATATAATTTAAACCACCCCAGGGCTTGATCTGCGAGTTAATCGCGTTTTGTCTTGCTTGATCTGTATTCATAAAACTTACCTTTTCTTTTGTTTAGGTGGCAATAAGTCAGTAATAGTACCTTCTGCCATTTCTGCGGCAAATGCTGTGGTCTCAGATAGGGTTGGGTGCGCATGAATGGTTAGTGCAATATCTGCCATGTCACAGCCCATTTCAATTGCCAATGTTGCCTCAGCAATCAACTCACCTGCATTGGTACCACAAATACCCATGCCGAGAATTCTACCTGTTTTGGCATCAAACAAACCCTTAGATACACCTTCTGAACGGCCAATACTCAGACTTCTACCCGAAGCAGCCCAAGGGAATACACCTTTTTCATATGACACACCTTCGGCGATGAGTTCTTTTTCGGTCTTGCCAGTCCAAGCCACCTCAGGATCAGTATAAGCAACCGATGGAATGGTGAGCGCATCAAAACCCGATTTGTGTCCAGCGATGACTTCAGCTGCCACTTTGGCTTCGTGTACGGCCTTATGTGCCAACATCGGTTGGCCAACAATATCACCAATGGCAAAAATATGATTAACATTGGTACGCATTTGTCGATCAACCGCAATAAAACCCCAATCATCGACATTAACACCAGCCTTATCGGCGTCAATTAACTTGCCATTTGGTGTGCGGCCAATAGAGACCAGCACTTTATCAAAAGTATCCACTTCAGGAACTTTCTTGCCTTCGAATCTAACTTCAATGCCCGCATCTTGCGCTTCCATGCTCACCACTTTGGTGCCTAAGTAGATGTTGGCATATTGCTTTTTAATGCGTCTATATAGTGGGTTAACAATGTCTTTATCGGCGCTGGCAATTAGTTGATCTGAAAGCTCAACAATGGTGATTTCACTGCCCAGTGCGCTATAGACCGTGGCCATTTCTAAGCCAATAATGCCGCCACCTACAATCAGTAGACGTTTGGGTACATCTCGTAGTTCTAAGGCATCGGTAGAATCCATTACTCTTGGGTCATCGAATGGGAAGGCCGGAATCTTGGTCACACGTGATCCTGCGGCGATAATACAATGCTCGAATTCTACGGTCTCGCCATTGTCCACTTCAATTTGATTCGGACCGGTGAATTTTCCATAGCCAGTGACCACGTTAACTTTTCGTGCTTTGGCCAGTGCTTTAATACCACCAGTCAGCTTGGCAACGGTTTTTTCTTTATTGTCGCGAATGCCATCAATATCAATCTTAGGCTCGGCAAAGGTGACGCCTAAATGTTCGGCTTCTTTGGCTTCGTTAATCACCTCAGCGGTATGCAATAAGGCTTTAGAAGGGATACAACCAACATTAAGACAAACACCACCTAGACTTTCGTAGCGCTCAATCAGCACCACATCCAGCCCTAAATCGGCTGCACGAAAAGCCGCAGTATAGCCGCCTGGGCCAGAACCAATAACAACAACTTGAGTTTTAATCATAATCCTATCTCTTGAATATCCGTTAGAATGGCATTAAGATCCGCCATAAATCTTGCTCCCTGTGCACCGTCAATCACGCGATGATCATAAGACAGCGCCAGTGGTAGTGTGAGTGCAGGCTCAAAACTCTCACCGTTCCAAACCGGTTGAGTCTTTGAGCGCGAAACACCTAAGATAGCCACTTCAGGTGCATTAACAATCGGGGTGAATTGCGTGCCGCCAATGCCACCCAAACTAGAGATAGAAAAACCTGCGCCTTGTAGTTCGTCAGCGCTTAATTTACCTTCTCTTGCGCGCGCAGAGATCTCGCCAAGCTCACTGGCCAGCTCGGTTAAAGATTTGCTATCTACATCTTTGATGACTGGCACCATGAGACCATTTGGCGTATCTACCGCAATACCCAGATTGTAGTATTTTTTAATAATCAAATTTTCACCAGACTCGTCCAGCGAGGCGTTAAAGCGTGGATGTTGTTTGAGTGCTTGTACCACGGCTTTCATAATATAGACCAGTGGTGTTAGTTTTACACCTTGGGCTTTTTGTTCTTGTCTAAGCGCCTCCATCTGATCGATATTAACTTCATCAAATTGGGTAACGTGAGGAATATTAAGCCAACAAGCGCTTAGATGTTTGCCCGAGATTTTGTTGATTCTAGAAAGTGCCTGGATTTCAATTTCACCAAATTTGGAAAAATCCACCGTTGGAATCTTAGGAATGGCACTACCGGTACCGCCTGAGAGCATAATCTTTTTCACATAAGATTTAAGATCAGACTCGAGAACGCGACCTTTTTGCCCGCTGCCTGCTACATTGGCTAAATCAACCCCTAGCTCACGCGCCAGTTTACGAATCGATGGCGAAGCATGTGATTGGCCTTGGGCCACATTGGTTTGGCTTTGATCTATGCCCGCAGGCTGTGGTGCTGGGGCTGGCGGCGGTGTTGGCGCTGTAGTAGCAACCGTTTCAACCTGAGGCTCACCGGTCTGGGTACTGGTCGGCTCTTGAGTGTCGGTGGTCTCAATATCCAGAATGTGCTCACCTTGTGATACCTTATCGCCTAAGTTGATGTGGATGGCTTTCACCACACCAGAGACTGGCGTTGGAATCTCCATCGAAGCTTTGTCGCTTTCTAGAGTGATAATGCTGTCATCTGCACCTAAGTTCTCACCTTCGGCAGTGAGAATTTCAATCACTTCAACCGCGTCAAAATCGCCAATATCTGGCACGTTAACTGCGATAATTTTAGCTTCGTTTGCCACCGGCTCACTTGGCGTTTCATCGGCAGTGTCATCTGCATCGCCTTCGCCTTCTAGTGACAAAATGATGGACCCTTGAGAAATTTTATCGCCTAAATTCACATGCATCTGCGTAATAGTGCCAGCATGTGGCGAGGGAATTTCCATCGAAGCTTTATCGCTTTCTAGAGTGATAATGCTGTCATCTGCGTTGATTGTGTCGCCAACATTCACTAAAATCTCAATAATTTCAACTTCATCGAAGTCCCCAATATCGGGTAATTCTACGATTTGTACCTTAGACATAACTCCAGTCTTTACCTAAAATTTAAATGGGGTAATTATCGCAAAGTTAAGCCTAAAAAGGTGATAAATGTTAAAATGTTTTGCATTTAACACCAGTAAACACCCCGCATGACCAGCGCACTTCGCCTGCAAAATTTACAAAAAACCTATGCCAATGATTTGCATGCGCTTAAGGGTATCGATCTGGATATTGCTGCCGGAGATTTTTTTGCATTACTGGGTAGTAATGGCGCGGGAAAAACCACAGCAATTGGCATTATTTGTGGCCTACTCAATAAAACCTCGGGAGAGGTCGAAGTGTTTGGCTTGAACCAGCAGACCCAAGCTAATGATATTAAGCGTTTAATCGGATTAATGCCACAAGAGTTTAATTTTAATCCGTTCGAGCCGATTGAAGAAATCTTAATTAATCAAGCGGGTTATCACGGCATTAATCGCACCCAGGCTAAGCAAAATGCGCAGGTTTTATTAAAAAGAATTGAGTTATGGGATAAGCGTAAAGAGATGGCCAAGTCTCTCTCTGGCGGTATGAAACGACGCCTAATGCTAGCCAGAGCGCTGATTCATCAGCCAAAAATTCTGATTCTAGATGAGCCAACAGCCGGTGTGGATGTAGAGATTCGTCGTTCTATGTGGGATTTTCTAACCGAGCTCAATGCACAAGGATTAACCATTATCCTCACCACGCATTACTTGGAAGAGGCGGAATCCTTGTGCCGTAATATTGCCATATTAGACCAAGGAGAGATTGTCTCGCAAAGCTCGATGAAAGAGCTCCTATCTGAGGTATCACAACACACCTTGATTCTGGAGAGTGTAAAACAACTGCCAGCGCAGATTCAGGTACAAGATTTTAACTGTAGCATACTGGATACCCATTCATTGCAAGTGGTGCTTGATCAAAAACTCAGTATTACCGAGGTGCTAGCAACTCTGGCTGAACAAGGGATTAAGGTTAAGCATATTCGCAGCGTGCAAAACCGCTTAGAAACGCTATTTTTAAGTTTGACTAACAAGGATCAATAATGTGGATTGCCTATAAAACCATTGTGCTCAAAGAGGTGTTGCGCTTTGCCAGAATTTGGGTGCAAACCATCTTTCCGCCTATTATTACCACCTCACTCTATTTGTTGATTTTTGGTGGCTTGATGGGAGAGCGTATCGGCCCTATGCAGGGTGTGGATTATCTGCATTTTATTGTGCCCGGTATTATTTTGATGACGGTCATTCAAAACTCTTATGCCAATACTGTGTCTTCGTTTTATTTGGCTAAGTTTAATCATTCCATTGAAGAGTTGCTGGTTTCGCCGATTCCCAATTGGGTGATTTTATTGGGCTATGTCTCTGGCGGGGTGATGCGCGGCTTGGCAGTAGGTATTGGTGTTTTGGCAGCGGTGGCGTTGTTTGTCGATATTCAAGTTGACTCGATTGGGGTCACATTGATGACCTTTTTATTAACCGCTACTTTATTCTCGCTAGCGGGCTTTATTAATGCAGTATTTGCACAGTCGTTTGATGATATCTCCATTGTGCCAACCTTTATTTTGATGCCGATGATTTACTTAGGCGGTATGTTCTATAGCATTGATATCCTGCCAGATTTTTGGCAAGATGTTAGTCGTTTTAATCCGATCTATTACATGGTTGATAGTTTTAGAATGGGATTTTTAGGTAGTAGTACTACCGATTTCTATCAATCGATGCTGGTACTGGGTGTGATGATTGGTCTATTGGCAACCATCTCGCTGTATCTATTGAAAAAAGGCGTTAATATCAAGACTTAATCGTGTCTTCCTCGCCTGAGATCATGCGCTTAATATTAGAGCGATGGGTGAAGAAAATCCATACGCCAATCAGAGCTACAATATAACTGGCCTCAAGATTGTTGGTTAATAGATAGCAATATAGTGGTGCCAGTAGCGTGGCAATCAGTGCTGAGAGTGAAGAGATCTTTAGCACTTTGGCCACAAATAGCCAGGTTGCTACAAACGCCAAACCCACCAAAACATTCAACCCCAATAGGGCACCAATAAAAGTGGCCACGCCTTTGCCGCCTTTAAAGCCAAAGAAAATCGGATATACATGTCCTAAAAAGGCGGCCAAGGCTATCCAGGCCAGAGCGCTCAGATCCAAGGATAGATAGTGTCCAATTGCCACCGGAATAAAGCCCTTTAGGCCATCACCTAAGAGCACAATAGCTGCGGCTTTTTTACCGCCAATACGCAGAACATTAGTCGCGCCTGGGTTGTTAGATCCTTGGGTTCTTGGGTCGGGTAAATTTAATAATTTACACACAATAATTGCCGCTGAAATTGAGCCAATTAGGTAGGCGAAAATAATGAGGATAGGTAACATAGAGTCCTTAAGCAGTTAATTGGAACCTATTTTATACATGGATATTGTTTTTATACAAGGATTAAAAATTGATACAGTCATCGGCATCTATGACTGGGAGCGTGAAATTCGTCAGGACATTGTGCTGGATTTAGAAATGTCGACTGATGTGCGCGCCGCCAGCGAGACCGATCATATTGATCAAGCACTGAATTATAAGGCGGTTTCCAAAAGACTGATTGAGTTTGTACAAAGCAGTGAGTTTCAATTGGTGGAAACCTTGGCCGAGCGAATTTGCGCGATTGTGATTGAAGAATTTGGAGTAGACTGGGTCAAGCTTACGCTTAATAAAGGCGAGGCGGTTACTGGTGCGAGTGGCGTGGGTGTGGTGATTGAGCGTAGTAAGCATGGCTAAGATTCATATCAACATTGGCTCCAATCAAAACCGAGAAGCGAACATCTCGGGGGCGATTGATATGTTGAGAATGAACTTCACCCAGATTGAACTCTCTGATGTGTATGAGTCTCCAGCCGAAGGCTTTGAGGGTGATGATTTTTATAATGTTGGAGTGAATGCTAATACCGATCTCAGTGCGCAAGATGTCAATAGCGTGCTGAAAAATATTGAAAAGCATTTTGGCAGGGATACTGGGCAGCCCAAGTTTTCTTCTCGAGTGATTGATCTGGATTTGGTGTTTTACGATCAAATGATTGATGCTGAGCTGAACCTACCTAGAGACGATATCTTGCTTTATGCCTTTGTATTGGCACCCTTAGCGCAACTAAGCCCGCAGGCTCTACACCCACAACAAGGCGAGACTTACCAGGTGCTATGGCAAGCCTTTCAAGATAACAATAGTTTCGCCCTGTCGCAGTATAATATCAACAAAATTATTCATGAATAAGGAGTGAGAATGCAATCATTAACTAAGTCAGTTTTAAGTGTATTATTTGGATTTTTACTGGTGGCTAGCGCCCAAGCAAATTATGTGGCTGGCAAGCACTATGTCGTTTTAGATAAGCCGGTTGCGACTACCACAGGTGATAAGGTGGAAGTGCGTGAATTGTTTTGGTATTACTGTCCACATTGTTTTAATATTGAGCCTATTGTGGCTGATTGGATCAAAACCTTGCCGGAGAATGCCGAGTTTGTACGTCAGCCAGCGGTATTTTCAGATCGTTGGGTTAATGGGGCGATTTTCTTTTATGTGCTAGAGCAATTAGGCGAGGTAGATAGATTGCATGGCAAATTATTTGATGCGATTCACTTGCATAAAACCGCCTTTATTGATCAAGAAGATTTTGTCTCTTGGTTAGAAGAGCATGATGTGGATGTTGATAAGGCCAACACTGCCTTTAAATCGTTCTCGGTGCGTATGAAGCTAAATCAATCTAAGCTAAACACCAGTAAATACCAAACCAGTGGTGTACCGGTGCTGATTATTAATGGTAAATACTGGACCGATTCTAAACATGCCGGCGGTGCCATGAACATGTTTAAGGTGGCCGAGCACTTAATTGAGAAAGAGTCTAAATAAGTGAACGACACGGTTCTGGTGGTTTCCGGACTGGACCCGTCTGCCGGTGCAGGAGTGGCTGCTGATATTGAGACCATTAACCAATTTGGGGTTACGCCACTGCCCTTGGTCAGTGCACTGACTGTACAAAACACAGAGTCGGTCGCCAGCACGAATGCCATAGACGGGCAAATACTCAGCGCCCAATTTGAGCATTTATCGGCAGATGTCGATGTCTCGGCCGTTAAGATTGGTCTTTTGTGTTCAGAGTCACAAGTCTTAGCGCTTGAGCAAATATTAGAGACACTTAAGGATAAGCCGGTTGTGCTGGATCCTATTCTCAGTGCCTCTACTGGCGATGTGTTGAACACAGCCGAAGCACTAAAAACCTTATTGCCCTGGGTGGATGTGCTCACGCCTAATGTTAGCGAGTTGGCACAACTGGCGCCTGAGATGAGTGAAGCAGAAGCGGTTGCCAGCCTGCCTTGTGCTTATGTGTTGGTAACCACAACCGATATTTCTGAGACGGATATCGAACATCGACTTTATACGCACGGTCAACTCTCTGAGCGTTTTCATTACCCCAAACTGCCGGGTAATTATCATGGATCGGGTTGCACTCTATCCAGTGCGATTAGTGCCTTGTTAGCCTCAGGAGTTGAGGTGCCAATTGCCATTAAACGTGCGCTAGAGTACAGCTATCAAAGTCTATTAACTGCCAAGACTATTGGTAAAATGCAATATCATCCTAATCGACAAGTTCCGCAATGAGTTTTATTAACAACTGGTTACGTAAAGATATTCAAGACATCCAGGCCTATCACGTGCCTAGCGCGCAACAGATGCTGAAATTAGATGCAATGGAGTCGCCATTTGCCCTACCAGAGGAGACGATCAAACAATATTTAACGCACCTCTCTGCACAAGAGATTAATCGTTATCCCGATCCGGGTGCGACTACCCTGGTGCAATCACTACGTGAGCTGATGCAAATCGATCCAGCCTTTGGCGTGTTGCTAGGCAATGGTTCGGATGAGTTGATTCAACTATTGGCTTTAGCCTGTGAGTCTGGCGATAGTATTTTGAGTGTCGAGCCTTCGTTTGTCATGTATCAGATGATTGCCAAGTTCACCCATCTGAATTATCAGGGCGTAGCACTGGATGATAACTACGAATTGGATGTAGAGGCTTTTTTGGCGGCTATGGATGAACACCAGCCCAAGCTAATTTTTATTGCTTACCCAAACAACCCAACCGGCAATAGCTTTAAGCGCGCTGATATTCAGCGCATTATCGAGGCGACGGACGCCATGGTGGTGCTGGATGAAGCTTATTATGCTTATGCCGATGACAGCTTTTTAGATGATATCGCGCGTTATGAAAATTTGGTGGTGTTAAGAACCGTATCGAAAATTGGTTTTGCTGGTCTGCGCCTGGGTTTGCTAATTGGCGCTCAACAGACAGTGGATGAGCTGAATAAATTACGCCTGCCGTACAACATCAATACACTGACCCAGGTTAGTGCGCAGTTTTTATTGCAGCAGCATGAGATGATTGAGAAAAACGCCAGTGTGATTATGGATGAGCGCACGCGCCTGTTTGCGGCTTTATCCAAAATTTCAGCATTGCACGTCTATCCATCTCAGGCTAATTTTATTTTGCTGAAAACCCCTGATGCCAATGCGCTATTTGAGCACCTAAAGCAGAACAATATTCTGATTAAAAACCTATCTCAGGCGCCGGCACTAGATGATTGTTTGCGCATCACCATTGGTGCGCCTGAGCAAAATGATTTGTTGATGGCAACAGTGAGTGCTTATTATGATCAATAACACCGAACTGGCACAATACTGCGCTGATTACCTACAAGTACAAAGCTTTGATGACTATTGTCCCAATGGCTTGCAGATTGAAGGCAAGTCTGAGATCAGACGTATTATGGCCGGCGTTAGTGCCAACCAAGCGCTGATTGATCAGGCGATTGAGCAGCAAGTGGATGCGCTGTTTGTACACCATGGCTTTTTTTGGAAAAATGAGGCACCAACACTAACCGGTATCAAGAAAAAACGCATCAAAGCCTTGCTGGATCACGATATTAACTTATTTGCCTACCACTTGCCATTGGATGCGCATCCGGTTGTGGGCAATAACATCCAATTAGGTATGCGCCTTAATATTCAAAACCCAGCCCCAATTGGCGATAGCCTGGTTTGGCGTGGCGAGGTGTCCACCTCGCTTGAGGAAGTGGCACAAGCCATTGGTCGTGTAACCAACCGCGTACCGCAAGTCTTTGGCAATCCGCAACAAGATATTCGTCATATTACTTGGTGTAGTGGCGGGGCACAAAGCTATATTGATGTGGCAGTTGAAGCAGGCGCTGATCTGTATATTACTGGTGAAGTCTCAGAGCAAATTCCAGCCATTGCTCAGGAAAATAATCTGGCGTTTATTGCGGCGGGACATCATGCGACTGAGCGTTATGGTGTGCAAGCCTTTTGTCAGCATCTCTCGCAACAATTTGAGTTGGATTATCAGTTTGTCGATATCGATAATATTGTTTAAGTTTTAAGTGTTTATTTGCACTATTATTAGCACTTGCTAAAGTATAATACTCCCTTTTACTTTCTACTTTTTCAACGCATATGAGCAAAAAATTTGATGTGGCTGTGGTCGGCGCAACAGGCGCGGTTGGTGAGACTATTTTGTCAATTCTAGAACAGCGTAATTTCCCTATTAATAATCTTTACCCGTTGGCGAGTGCTAACTCGGCTGGTAAGAAAGTATTTTGCCAAGGAAAAAGCTGGACGGTTGAAGACTTAGATAAATTCGATTTTTCTAAAGCACAGATTGGTCTGTTCTCTGCAGGTGGTTCAATCTCTGAAAAGTACGCGCCTATTGCGGCTGAGGCCGGTTGTGTGGTGGTTGATAATACCGCACATTTTAGACGTGACGAAGACATTCCATTGGTGGTGCCAGAGGTAAATGCGCACGCGATTGCAGGCTATACGCAGCGCAATATCATTGCTAATCCAAACTGTTCAACCATTCAAATGTTGGTGGCTCTTAAGCCTATTTATGATGCGGTTGGTATTGAGCGTATCAATGTGGCTACGTATCAGGCAGTGTCAGGTTCGGGCAAAGAAGCGATTAGCGAGCTGACTGACCAGACCGCTAAATTGTTAAATGGCAAGGAAGCCGAGGTTGAGGTATATCCAAAGCAGATCGCCTTTAATGTAATTCCGCATATTGATGTATTCCAAGACAATGGCTACACCAAAGAAGAGATGAAGATGGTTTGGGAGACTAAGAAAATTTTCGAAGATGAGGATATTTTGGTGAACCCAACTGCCGTGCGTGTGCCAGTACTATACGGCCACTCAGAGGCAGTTAGTATTGAAACCAAAGAGAAAATCAGTGCCGAAAAAGCCAGAGAATTACTCAACAAAGCACCCGGTGTAACGGTGATGGATCAGCGTGAGAACGGTGGTTATGCCACACCATTTGAAGAAGCTACTAATAATGACGACACTTTCGTGAGTCGTATTCGTGAAGATATTTCACACGAAAGAGGGCTAAACCTATGGGTAGTTTCTGATAATATTCGTAAAGGCGCAGCGCTGAATACCATTCAGATTGCTGAGATTTTGATTAAAGATTACCTTTAAATGATAAAAGTAGAGCGAAAAACCAACGAAACTGACATTGTTGTCGAATTAAATCTGTATGGCACAGGCCAGGCAGATATTGATACTGGCGTGCCATTTTTAGATCACATGCTGGATCAGATTGCTCGTCACGGCTTGATGGATTTGAGCATCAAATGTGATGGCGATACCCACATTGATGATCACCACAGTGTTGAGGATATTGGTATTACCCTAGGACAGGCCTTTAGCCAAGCGGTGGGCGACAAAAAAGGCATGACACGTTATGGCCATGCTTATGTACCACTGGACGAGGCACTTTCACGTGTGGTGCTTGACCTATCGGGTCGACCAGGTCTAACGCTAAACACCAGCTTTACCCGTGCAATGATCGGCACTTTTGATGTGGATCTTGTTGGCGAGTTTTTCCAAGGTTTTGTTAATCACGCCCTGATAACTTTGCACGTGGATAATCTACGTGGTGTGAATGCGCACCACCAGGCTGAAACCATTTTTAAAGCTTTTGGGCGTGCCCTGCGCATGGCCACGACGCCAGATGAGCGTCAGGCTGGCGTTATCCCTTCTACCAAAGGCTCTTTATAAATGGACATTGCCATTGTTGATTATGGCATGGGTAACGTGCGTTCGGTGCAAAAGGCCATCGAGCACGTTGCGCCCAACGATAAGGTTTATCTAACCGACAACAAAAGCATTATTGAAAACAGTGATCGTATTGTCTTTCCGGGACAAGGGGCGATGGGTGCTTGTATGCAGGCGCTAGAGCAACACGATTTGGTGGAGCTAATCAAACGCGCCGAGCATGAAAAACCTTTTCTGGGCATTTGTTTGGGCTTGCAACTCTTGTTTGATCATTCGCAGGAAAATGATGGTACCGACGGCTTGTCAATCATGGCTGGTGATGTGGTGCATTTCCCCCAAAGTGAGCTTAAGATTCCGCACATGGGTTGGAATACGGTTAAGCAAACCATGGATCATCCTCTATGGCACCAAATTGATGACAATGCGCGTTTTTATAGTGTGCACAGTTATTATGTTGAGGTGGCTGATCCATCGATTATTGCTGGTACGACTAACTACGGTATTGACTTTACTTGTGCCATTGCCAAAGACAATCTGTTTGCGGTGCAATTCCATCCAGAAAAATCACAGCACGACGGTTTGCAGCTATTAGAGAATTTCGTTAACTGGCGTAACTAGCCTAAGAAGTTTTTAGTAGTTGTTCGGCGCAACGCATGCTAGAGCTATGATAGCCAGAACCAAATAAGTTCAAGTGATTCAGATAATGATAAAGCATATACAGCGGTTTTCTACGCTCGAACCCCTCATCCAGCGGATAGACTGACTGATAGGCTTGGTAAAACTCAGCAGCAAACCCACCAAAGATAAAGCTCAAAGAAAAATCAGCCTCTCGGTGGCCGTAATAGCCGGCTGGATCAATCAGATAAGGCTGATCCTTGGCGCTAATCACATTGCCTGACCATAGGTCCCCGTGTAATAGGGCGGGCTTAATAGCATCATCTAGCAGGGTGGGTAGAATTTGTTCCAGTTGATACAGTTGTTGACATTCTTGCTGGCTGAGATGGTGTTTTTCTTTGGCCAGGGTGATTTGTGGCAGTAGGCGGTAGAGCCAATAAAACTCTGCCCAATTGCTAATCTTCTTATCAGGCGCATTGTATTGCGGTGTTTGTCCGATTTTATTGTCAAACTCAAAACCAAAAAATTCATGACTTTGTTGGTGTAGACGGGCTAGTTGTTGCCCTAGTTGCGCTTGAGATTGGGGGTTGTGGGCAGAGTCAATCCACTGCAGGATTAGACAATATTCATCGCTACCCAACACTTTAGGGGTAGCGATGTATTGTCCTAATAACGCCAATTCTTTGGCCTCGTGTATCAGTTGCTGATTAGGGCTAGACTGGGTTTTAATAAAGACCTTCTCGCCACCCTCGAGTTGTAGTTTGTGCGCAGTAAATAGGCCAGTACCAACAGATTCAGACTTAACAATGGTTTGTTGTAGATGTTGCTGGATGTATCGATCTAACGACATTGCGCTTGCAGACACTGAATATAGGCCTGATGATCCATAGGCTGGTTATTTCTTTGCGCAGAGAAAATCATCTGTGCAATACAATCCATCATTTGGTGCTCTACTTCATGTGGATCTTTAAGCTTATTTAGCAGTTGTTGATAATAATGTTGAATGCCTTCTGGCTGGTTAATGGCTAATTGTTCTCTAAGAGATAAGTGCAGATTGATATGTAGAAAAGGATTCACCTCACCTTGTTCCGGGAAATAATCCAATTCAATATTTTGAATCAGCTGATGATACTCAGGGTGCCAAGCAATGACTTGGGTAAGCTGATCCTCAAGTGGATCCAGTAATTGTTTGTCCAGATATTTCTGCCAGGCATTGGCTAAGAATCGGCGTTGCTCAGTGCGATCTTGTGTGTAGAACATAGCCTTTATTATAGGCTATGTGTTTAAAGATTCTTTTCTTCGTATTCGCAAAGATCTAGCAGTACGCATTCTTTGCATTGTGGTGCACGTGCCTTACAAGTGTAGCGACCGTGTAGAATCATTAGGTGATGTGCGGGTACGCGATATTCTTCAGGAATAAACTTAACCAGCTTCTTTTCCACTTCTAGTACGGTCTTACCACTGGCAATTGCCGTGCGATTGGCAACGCGATAGATGTGTGTATCAACCGCAATGGTTGGATGACCAAAAGCCGTATTAAGTACCACATTGGCAGTTTTACGTCCGACACCTGGTAGCGCTTCGAGCTCTTTGCGGGTCTCAGGCACTTTAGAATCGTACTTGTCAATTAGAATTTTACAGGTTTGAATCAAGTGCTTGGCCTTAGAGTTGAATAGACCGATGGTCTTAATCGTATCTCTGAGTTTGTCTTCGCCTAGCTCGTAGATTGCCTCAGGTGTGTTGGCAATTGGAAATAGTTTGTCGGTTACCTTGTTAACACTTTTGTCTGTTGCTTGTGCTGATAGGGTGACAGCAACTAGTAATTCAAAAGGGTCGGCATAATTCAGTTCGGTGGTTGGATTTGGAATCTGTTTTAACAGTCTTCCAAACATCTCTTGACGAGTTTCGGCGTTCATTCTTCTCTTAGATCGATTTCAATTTAAGCAAACATTATACCCGATAAAAGGTATTTTTCAAAATGCGGCTATAAAAATGACTCGGCGTAATCTTGCAATTCTTGCCAGATGGCTGATTTTTCTGGGTATTTGTCGCGCATATCGGCGATTTTTTCCTCGTATTCATCCAGAGATAGATAACCATCTTCGCCAGCTTGTACACGTCCTTGCACTATTTCAAACCAGTCCTCTGCCTCCGCCTCGCTTAAGACTTGTGGATAATTGCGCGCTTTAAAGTGTAGTAGCAGTCTAGTTAGCCTCTGGTCTTGGAATTTGGGATGAAAATTTGCTAGCTCTTCAATCTCTAGGCTTTGTAATTGATTGCAAAGATTGCAATCGCCCGAGTCAATAAAACCTTCATACAGCGCTTGATCAACGTCAGCCGATTTGGGTAGTGGTTCGTCATTTTGATATAGAGCCTGAACCACTTGAGTGATCCTTTGTTGATGCTGATTAATAAAAGCCAGATGTTGTTGGCACTGATCCATATCAATTTGTAATTGCTGAGCAATTTTAGGATCAATTTTATTGACATTGGGTACAAACATTGGGGACTTGTTAAAAATCAGGTCTTTGATTTGTAAGCGTTCAACTCCTGCGGGCAAGTCGGCTTGTTTGGTAAACATCAGGGTTTTTAATTCCTCAACCTCTAGCTCTAACAACAAAGATGGATCTTGGTCTAAGTTAAAGATAATGGCGCGGTCGTTATACTGTGGATGATAGGCCAGCGCCACAGCGAGTCGAGTACAGCCTTTTTCAGCTGGATACATACCCGAGGTGTGCAACATTGGCTCAAACAATTTGAGTTTGGCTTCAACAGTTTTCTTCTCTCTCAGGCTAAAGGCGTAATCAAAGAGTTTAGGCTGAGTGTCTTTGATTATTTTGGCCAGGGCAATGGTCGCGCGTACATCGGCTAGGGCGTCATGCGCATTGGCATGTTCAATACCATTGGCAATCGAGAGCTGATCCAGTTTGAAAACTGGCTTGTTCTCATCATTGTAAACCCATTGCAGTGAGTCGTCTTTTTTTAAGGCATAACACAGACGCACTACATCGAGCAGATCCCAACGGGTATTGTGGTTTTGCCAGTGCCAGGCGTAAGGGTCAAGAAAGTTACGATATAAAGTATAGCGGGTAAATTCATCATCAAATCGAATGGAGTTATAGCCAACCACACAGGTGCTGGGCTGGGTAAATTCCTGATTGATTGTTTTGATAAATTCGTGCTCGATTACTCCTTGTTTTTCACAAAGTTGCGGACTAATGCCAGTAACCGCACAAGCCTCAGGTGAGGGTAATGCATCGTGGGTTGGCTTGCAATAAAACATGTGCTCATCGATGATATTGAGATTCTCATCGGTGCGGATACCGGCAAATTGTGCGATGCGATCGGTTTTGGGGTTGATGCCAAAAGTTTCGTAGTCGTACCAGTAAAAGGTTTTCATTTCTGTATTTTAACAAATAAAAAAACCCGGCATTCGCCGGGTTCTTAGTCTAAATCGTTTGAAGATTTATTTTG
>CAZLDG010000006.1:48643-50819 GCA_964558405.1 uncultured Candidatus Thioglobus sp.
AAAAAACCCGGCATTCGCCGGGTTCTTAGTCTAAATCGTTTGAAGATTTATTTTGGAACTACGTTGGCCGCTTGAGGACCTTTGGCACCATCTTCTAAGTCAAATTCTACTTCTTGACCTTCTTCTAGGGTTTTAAAGCCGTCACCGGCAATCGCACGGAAATGAACGAATACATCATCGCCACCTTCCTGCTCAATAAAACCAAAACCTTTTTTTGCGTCAAACCATTTAACGCGACCCGTTGTTGTAGACATATTGTCTCCTGATTAATTATAAAAACACCGAAAAAATAAGCTATTTACAACCTGTGAAACCAATCAAAACCAATCAACAACCAAGGCAAATATTAAAGCTGTATTTCTTTACCAGCAAGTGTCATTTTAACCCAGTAAAATCCTGGATACCATCAATTAAGACTTTTTACCTTTAAAGTTTTTTGATTTTTTGCGACGCTGATATCCGTCTTTGTTTTTGCTACGTCTACGCTTAGGTCGATCGCGCTCAAAACCTCGATCTTCCTTGCTTAGGGTTGCGGTGTTGTTGCTCTCATCTAATAGGGCAATATTAAGCTTTCTACCGAACACCACGGCATTTTGTAATACCTCAAAGACCTCATCTGGCATGCCTTCTGGCAAATCCACGGTTGAACAATGATCAAATAGTTGAATCGAGCCAATGTATTCACTTTCCATATCGGCTTCGTTGGCGATAGCGCCCAGTAGATTGCCCGGCTTCACTCCAAGTTTTTTACCCACTTCAAGTCGATAACGACACATAGGGATATCACTATGATTTTTCAACGGCTCAGCCTTAAGCTCAATGGTGATAGACTTGGCCTTGGTATCATTGCCTTTACTGGCCGTATTCTCTGAAAGTAGTAGCGGCTCATTGCCTTGTGCCATCAGCGCCAAAGCTGCAGCAATTTTTTCCAGCTCAATCTCAGGATTGTCATTTTGATAGTCTTGAATCAATTGCTCAAACAGCTCAATATCTTTGGCGTTAATGCTTTGGGTGATTCGTTGTTTAAACAGCTCTTGACGTCTTTGATTAACCACTTGAATGCTTGGCAGTTCAATTGGGGTGATGTCTTTACGCGTGGTGCGCTCAATCATTTTTAACATGCGCTTTTCACGGTGAGTGACAAACAAAATCGCCTCACCCGTACGTCCAGCGCGTCCAGTTCTACCAATGCGATGAATATAGGTTTCTCCATCCTGTGGGATGTCGTAATTCACCACGTGTGAAATGCGCTCCACATCCAGGCCGCGTGCTGCTACATCGGTGGCAATCAAAATATCGGTCTTACCTTGTTTGAAGCCATTAATAATGCGTTCGCGTTGATTTTGGGCAATATCGCCATTGATGGCCTCAGCAGCAAAGCCGCGAGCACTAAGTTTTTCAGCCAGCTCGATGGTCAGGTTCTTGGTGCGGGCAAAGATAATCATGGCATCGAATTGCGTCACCTCTAGAATACGAGTTAGAGCATCGAGCTTTTTGACGCCACCACCAACCAGGCAGTATTTTTGTTCAATATTGGTATTGGTCTCGGTTTTGTTTTTAATCTTAACCAACTTAGGGTTGTTTAAGAATTGTGTGGCTACCGATTTAATTGCTCCTGGCATGGTGGCTGAGAACAAGGCGATTTGGCGTTGCTCTGGAATGCGCTGCATAATCCACTTAATGTCATCGATAAAACCCATTTTCAGCATTTCATCGGCCTCATCCAGGACAAAAGACTGTAGGTTATCGAGCTTAAGTGTGCCACGTTTAATATGATCCATGACGCGACCTGGGGTACCAACCACCACGTGTACGCCGCGCTTGAGTGGGCGCAGCTGCATGTCATAAGATTGACCGCCATAAATCGGCAGAACATGAAAACCTTTGAAGCCTCTAGCATAAGTCTGTACTGCTTCTGAAACTTGAATCGCCAGCTCACGTGTGGGTGCCAAAATCAGCAGTTGCACTGAATTGTTGCTAAGGTCGATTTTATCTAGCAGTGGCAGCGCAAAAGCAGCGGTTTTTCCAGTACCTGTTTGTGCCTGTCCAATAATATCCTCACCGCCCAGTAGGTGGCTAATACACTCGCGTTGGATTGGTGAAGGAGTTTCATAACCAATTTGATCGAGTACTTTTAAGATGGCGCTAGAAAGACCTAAAGCCTTAAAGCCTGATG
>CAZLDG010000007.1:0-48018 GCA_964558405.1 uncultured Candidatus Thioglobus sp.
GTCCACGTGGTCTAATGCCTAACCCGAAAGTGGGTACGGTAACCCCAGATGTGGCTACAGCAGTCACTAATGCTAAGGCTGGTCAAGCACGCTACCGCACAGATAAAGCCGGTATTGTTCACGCTAGCGTGGGTAAGGCTTCATTTGATGCAGCAGCTTTGAGTGAAAACATCGTTGCACTATTAGCGGCATTGAAAAAAGCTAAGCCAAGTGCAGCAAAAGGTACGTATTTCAAAAAGATGACAATCTCTTCAACCATGGGTCCAGGTCTAGCGGTTGATGTGGCTAACATCGAGGTTTAATTTAATTTAAACCACAACAAATTCTTTGGGTCGCGCAGAGTTTTCTTCACGACCTCAAAGACCATAGGTGCAAATCTCTCTTCTGAGCGGTTTGTTTAATTGATGGGTGAAACCATTGGCCTATGTAGAGGGTATGAGAATACTCTGGGCGAAAGCACAAGTTATTGCGCTTTCTTTTTTAAAACTGTTCAGGAGAGACTAAATGGCTCTAAATCTTGAAGCAAAAAAGGTTGTTGTCGAACAAGTAAATGCATTAGCGACTGATGCAATTTCTGTTGGCGTAGCCGAGTATCGTGGATTAACAGTTGAACAGATGACCAATCTTCGTGCCAGTGCAATGGACGCGGATGTAACTTTACGTGTGGTAAAGAATACATTGGCTAAAAGAGCACTAACAGACACGGGTTGCGAATGTGTAACACCGGTTCTTTCAGGCCCGGTTGTACTAGGTTTCTCGCAAGAGGATCCAGGTGCGGTTGCACGCGTATTCCGTGAGTTTGTTAAAGACAATGAAGACTTGGTTGTTAAGGGTCTGGGCGTATCAGGCGAATTTGTGGAAGCAGATCAGCTTAAGCGTATTGCAGACTTACCAACTAAGGATCAAGCGATCTCAATGCTGATGGCGTTAATGTTAGCTCCGACCGAGAAATTGGCTAGAACTCTTAATGAGATTCCAACCAAGCTAACTCGTGTAGTAGCAGCAGTTCGCGATCAAAAACAATAATAAATAAAAAGGAGTAAATATCATGGCATTATCAAATGAAGATATTTTAAATGCAATTGCTGACATGTCAGTAATGGACGTTGTTGAGCTAGTATCAGCAATGGAAGAAAAGTTCGGTGTTTCAGCAGCAGCAGTTGCAGCGGCACCTGCAGCAGCGGCAGCAGACGCAGGCGCAGCAGCAGAAGAGAAGTCAGAGTTTGACGTAATTCTAACTGGCTTTGGCGATAAGAAAGTAGGTGTGATTAAAGCAGTACGCGGCATCACTGGCCTAGGTCTTAAAGAAGCTAAGGATCTAGTTGAAGGCGCGCCAGCACCAATTAAAGAAGGTGTTGATAAGGCGGAAGCTGAAGACGTTCAAAAGCAGCTTGAAGAAGCTGGTGCGACTGTAGAGCTTAAGTAAGCAATACAGTTAAAAATATCAAAATCCCCGCAAGGGGATTTTGGTGTTTTAACCAATCAGGGTATTTTATTGAATCCTTGATGGAATATAAGTTTGGTAAATTCCCAAACTTTTGTGAATTATGAAAGCAGTTCTTTAATAAAAAGACAGGCAACTAATACGAGGTATCATGGCTTATTCATTCACCGAAAAAAAGCGAATTAGAAACAACTTTGGTTCAAGAGAATCCATTCTAAACGAACCAGATCTACTGGCTATTCAAATTGATTCATTTAATAGCTTTATTCAGGCAGACTCACGATCTAAAGAAGATGTTGGTTTGCACGCAGTATTTCAATCAGTATTCCCTATCACCGCCGTTAATGGTTACGCAGAGATTGAGTATGTGGATTACGAATTACAAGAGCCTAAGTTCAATGTAGAAGAATGTAAGTTACGTGGTGTTACTTATGCTTCAACCTTACGTGTTAAGTTAAATTTGGTCCTGTTCGATAAGAACGGCTCAACGCTAAAGAAAAAGCGTAAAGTTAAACAAGTTATCGAAGAAGATGTTTATCTGGGCAATCTGCCATTGATGACTGAAACCGGTACTTTTGTCATTAATGGTACTGAGCGTGTGGTGGTTTCTCAACTGCACAGATCACCAGGTGTGATTTTTGAGCATGATAAAGGTAAGACCCACTCATCGGGTAAGATCCTATTCTCATCGCGCATTATTCCTTACCGTGGTTCATGGTTAGACTTTGAGTTTGATCATCATGAGCACCTATACGTGCGTATTGACCGTCGTCGTAAGCTACCAGTGACAACTTTGTTGCGTGCGATGGGTTATAGTTCTGAGCAAATTCTAGAGACTTTCTTCGAGAAGGCTGATGTTAAGCTAAAAGCCAAGTCTTGCGACGTGGCCATTGCCCCGTCTAAGCTACGTGGCACTATTGCCGAATTTGACATCACTTCAGGTAAAGATGTGGTGGTTGAAAAAGGCCGTCGTATTACTGCCAAACACACCAAAGCCTTAGAAAAATCTGGTGTAGATTCAATCAACGCACCATTAGAGTATCTACTGGGCAAAGTGATTGCAGCAGATCTAATTGATAAGGAAACCGGTGAGATTCTTCTAGCCGCCAATACAGTAGTGAGCGACGAAGTACTAGAAGTGCTTGGTGCAAACAAGGTGAAGAAGATTGAAATCTTGCACATCAATGAAGCTGAAGGTGGTGCGTACATCTCAGACACGCTACGTCTAGATGAGACACAAACTGAACTAGAAGCGCGCATGAGTATTTATCATGTAATGCGCCCAGGTGAGCCGGCTACAGAAGATGCGGTTAATCTATTATTTAACAACCTATTCTTTAACAACGATCGTTATGACCTTTCAAAAGTTGGTCGTATGAAGCTTAATCGTCGTTTGGGCATTGAGTCTGAAACGGGTGAGCACGTACTAACTAACGATGACATCATCAATGTATTAAAGCTATTGATCAATATTAAAAATGGTAATGACCATGTGGATGATGTTGATACGCTAGCCAATAGACGTATTCGTGCGATTGGCGAGATGATTGAAAACCAATACAGAATCGGTCTGGTTCGTGTTGAAAAAGCCGTGAAAGAAGGTCTAAACCTAGCGGAAACTGACGAATTAACCCCACAAGATTTGATTAATTCTAAGCCGGTATCGGCTTCGGTGAGAGAGTTCTTTGGTTCATCACAGCTGTCACAGTTTATGGATCAGGTAAACCCACTTTCAGGTGTAACGCATAAGCGTCGTATTTCGGCCTTAGGCCCAGGCGGTCTAACGCGTGAGCGTGCTGGCTTTGAGGTGCGTGACGTACATACTTCACACTATGGTCGTCTATGCCCAATTGAAACGCCGGAAGGTCCAAACATTGGTTTGATTAACACCCTAGCGGTATATGCTAAGACCAACGATTATGGTTTCCTAGAAACCCCATATCAGGTGGTTAAAGATGGCGTGGTAACCGACGAAGTGGTTTATATCTCAGCCATTGATGAGGTAAATCATACGATTGCTCAGGCGAATGCCACAGTAGATGCCAAAGGCAAACTAACCGATGACCTAATCTCATGTCGTCACCAAAACGAATTTGTCTTGGTAGATGCGGCCGATGTCACCCTAATTGACATTGACTCTAAGCAGATTTCTTCAGTGGCAGCGTCATTGATTCCATTCTTAGAGCACGACGATGCGAACCGTGCACTAATGGGTTCAAACATGCAACGTCAAGCAGTACCAACCTTACGCGCTGAGAAGCCGCTAGTAGGTACCGGTATTGAGCGCGTGGTTGCGGCAGATTCGCGTGTTTGTGTAACTGCTAAGCACGATGGTGTGGTTGAGCAAGTGGACGCTTCGCGTATTGTTATTCGTGTAGATGCTAAGCAAACTAAAGCTGGCGAGCTAGGTGTTGATATTTACAACCTAAGCAAATACTCACGTTCAAACCAAAACACTTGTATTAACCAAAAGCCATTAGTGAAGCCAGGTGACAAGGTAACCGCAGGTGATGTATTGGCCGATGGTACTTCAACCGACTTAGGTGAGTTAGCACTGGGTCAGAACATGAAGATTGCCTTTATGCCGTGGAATGGTTATAACTTTGAGGATTCTATTCTAATCTCAGAGAAGGTAGTACAAGAAGATCGTTATACCACCATTCATATTGAAGAGCTAACCGCGTATTCTCGTGATACCAAACTCGGTCCTGAAGAGATTACCGCTGATATTCCAAATGTCAGCGAGTCAGCGCTGGCCAAGCTAGACGAGGTAGGTATTGTTTATGTGGGTGCACGTGTTAAAGGCGGCGACATCCTAGTGGGCAAGGTAACACCAAAGAGCGAAACGGTGCTATCACCAGAAGAGAAGCTTTTGCGTGCTATCTTTGGTGAGAAGGCCAACAATGTGAAAGACTCATCGCTACGCATGGGCGCTTCAAAATCAGGTGTGGTGATTGACGTTCAGGTCTTTACCCGTGATCGCGTTGAGAAAGATGCGCGCGCTGTAAGTATTGATGAAGAGCGTCTAGCGAAGATCCGCAAGGATATTGATGACGAATTCGGCATTATTGATGGCGACATCTATCGTCGTATTCGCACCAAGTTATCAGGCAATGTAGCGACTAAGGGCGCTGGCGATATTAAGGCTGGTGACAAGTTGGCAACCAAAGCATTGAACAAGCTTGAGAACAAAGACGTAGCTAAGATCCGTGTTGAAGATGCAGGCGTTAACAAAGAAGTAGCGGCCTTGGTGAAACAAGCCAAAGCCAAGCAGGTTGAGTTTGACAAGTTCTTCGAAGAGGAAAAAGCCAAGATTAACGAAGGTGCTGAACTACCACCAGGCGTAATGAAGATGGTGAAGGTTTATGTGGCTACACGTAAGACCTTGCAAGTGGGTGATAAGATGGCGGGTCGCCATGGTAACAAGGGTGTTATCTCGCGTGTATCACCAGTTGAAGACATGCCTTATTTGGCCGATGGTTCAACGGTTGACGTGGTACTTAACCCATTGGGTGTACCGTCACGTATGAACGTGGGTCAGGTGCTAGAAGTGCACTTGGGTTATGCTGCCAAAGGTCTGGGCTTTAAGATTGCCGCGATGCTTGATGAAAAACGCGCTGAGATGGTTAGCGAAATTCGTGAGTTCTTGGATAAGGTCTACAACTCTTATGGCAAGAAAGAAGACTTAGCCGCCTTTAGCGATGAAGAAATCATCGAGCTGGCGAAAAATCTAAGAGCAGGTGTGCCAATGGCAACACCAGTATTTGACGGTATTGAAGAAAAAGACATTAAGTCACTGCTAAAGCTAGCCGACCTTCCAGAGTCTGGTCAAGAGCAGTTATACGATGGCCGTACTGGCGAAGCGTTTGATCGTCCAGTAACCGTGGGTTATATGCATATGCTTAAGCTTAACCACTTGGTTGACGATAAGATGCATGCACGTTCAACGGGTCCATATTCACTAGTAACACAGCAGCCGCTAAGTGGTAAAGCACAATTTGGTGGTCAGCGTTTCGGTGAGATGGAAGTTTGGGCGCTAGAAGCTTACGGTGCTGCACATACACTACGTGAGATGTTAACGGTGAAATCAGATGACGTTGCCGGTCGTGCGAAGATGTATAAGAGCATTGTTGATGGTAAGAACATGACTGAGTCAGTCATGCCAGAATCCTTCAATGTACTGATCAAAGAGATTCGTGCCTTGGGTATTGATGTTGAACTAGAGCAATTGTAATTGGGAAGAGAATAATGCAAGATTTATTAAAAATTCACAAGTTAGAGCAAAAAGAGCACGATTTTGATGCCATCAAAGTAGGGCTAGCGTCTCCTGAGAAGATTCGCTCATGGTCATATGGTGAGGTGAAAAAGCCAGAAACCATTAACTATCGTACTTTCAAGCCTGAGCGCGAAGGTCTATTCTGTGCCAAGGTGTTTGGCCCAATGAAGGACTTTGAATGTCTATGTGGTAAATACAAGCGCATGAAGTATCGCAACGTGGTTTGTGAGAAGTGTGGTGTTGAAGTAACCCTATCTAAAGTGCGTCGTGAGCGCATGGGTCACATTGAACTGGCCGCGCCAGTTGCCCATATTTGGTATCTGAAGTCACTACCATCGCGTCTAGGTCTACTAATGGACATGACGCTAAAAGATATCGAGCGCGTGCTATATTTCGAAGCCTTTATGGTGACCGATCCAGGTGCTACACCTTTGGTGCACAAGCAATTGTTAACCGAAGAGATGTATTTCGATGCGCTGGATGAGTATGGTGATGATGAGTTTGAAGCAAAGATGGGTGCAGAAGCTATCTATGACGTATTGGCCGATCTGCAACTGGAAAAAGAAGCAGCAAACCTACGTGAAGATGCACTCAATACCAAGTCGCAAACTAAGTTAAAGAAAATCAACAAGCGTCTTAAGCTAATTGACTCTCTAATCCAATCAGGCAACAAGCCAGAGTGGATGGTATTAAAAGTACTACCGGTACTTCCGCCTGATCTACGTCCATTGGTACCACTAGATGGTGGTCGTTTCGCCACCTCAGATCTAAACGATCTATATCGTCGTGTGATTAACCGTAACAATCGTTTGGCTCGACTACTTGAGCTAGATGCGCCTGAGATTATTGTGCGCAATGAAAAGCGTATGCTACAAGAGGCAGTGGATTCACTAATTGATAACGGTCGTCGTGGTCGTGCGGTGATGGGTAATAACCGTCGTCCGTTGAAGTCAATTGCAGACATGATTAAAGGTAAGCAAGGTCGTTTCCGTCAAAACCTACTGGGTAAGCGTGTTGACTACTCAGGTCGTTCGGTAATTGTTTGTGGACCATACCTAAAGCTACACCAATGTGGTCTACCAAAGAAAATGGCACTAGAGCTATTCAAGCCATTTATCTATAACAAGCTACAACAAAAAGGCTTGGCATCAACAATTAAAGCCGCGAAGAAGATGGTTGAGAGTGAAACACCGGAAGTGTGGGACATTCTAGAGAAAGTAGTACACCAGCATCCAGTGATGCTAAACCGTGCACCAACACTTCACCGTCTAGGTATTCAAGCGTTTGAACCACTACTAATCGAAGGTAAGGCAATTCAATTACACCCACTAGTTTGTGGCGCGTTTAACGCTGACTTCGATGGTGACCAAATGGCGGTACACGTTCCTCTATCTGAAGAGGCACAGCTTGAAGCCAGAACTTTGATGCTAGCTTCTAACAACGTATTACACCTGGCCAGTGGTGATCCAATTATCGTACCTTCACAGGACGTAATTCTGGGTCTTTACTACATGACCCGTGATATGGTGAACCAGCAGGGCGAAGGCATGATTTTTGCCAATGCTACTGAGGTATTAAACGCCTATGAAGCAGGCTCGGTAACACTGCATGCGCAAATCAAGTTGCGTGTTCAGGACTATGAAAAAGTTGAAGGCAAATACCAGCCAAGTGCCACACGTATTGTAGATACCACAGTAGGTCGCGCAATCTTCTCGCGTATCTTGCCAAACGGTTTGTCGTTTGATTTGATTAACCAGGCATGTACTAAGAAAGTGGTTTCTAATCTAATTCATGTTTGTCACCGTACGCAAGAATTGAAAGAAACCGTGGTTTTCGCTGATCAAATGATGTACATGGGCTTCCAGTACTCAACCAAGTCGGGTATTTCTTTCTGTTCGAATGATATGACCATTCCAGAGACTAAGGTTGGTATGGTTGAAGCGGCTGAGGCGAAAGTTAAGGACGTACAAGATCAGTTTGCCAAAGGTATTTTGACCGATGGTGAGCGCTATAACAAGGTGATTGATATTTGGTCAACGACTTCTGAAGAGGTGGCTAAGGAAATGATGGATGAGGTAGGTTTTGAGCAGTTTACTGATGCTCAGGGTAATACCGAGAAAAAACCATCGTTTAACTCTATCTATATGATGGCCGACTCAGGTGCTCGTGGTTCTCCGGCACAGATGCGTCAGCTAGCAGGTATGCGTGGTCTAATGGCTAAGCCAGATGGTTCAATTATTGAAACACCGATTACTTCAAACTTCCGTGAAGGTTTGAATAACATGCAATACTTTATTTCAACACACGGTGCACGTAAAGGTTTGGCCGATACCGCACTAAAAACAGCAAACTCGGGTTATCTAACGCGTCGTTTGGTAGATGTGGGCCAGGATTTGGTGATTACTGAAGAGGATTGTGGTACTGAGCATGGCTTGGTAACTAAGGCTGTGATTGATGGTGGTAACATCGTACAGACCCTGGGTGAAGCCACGCTAGGTCGTGTGGTTGCAGAAGATGTGATGATGCCTGAGTCAAACGAAGTTTTGTTTGCTAAAGGTCATTTGATCTCGCTAGATGATTCTGAGCGTGTTAACGAGCTGGGTATTGAATCTATCAAAGTGCGTTCATCAATTACTTGTGAAACCCGTTATGGTGTTTGTGCCTCATGCTATGGTAATGACATGGCACGTGGTCATAAGATTGGCGTTGGTGAGGCAGTCGGTGTGATTGCGGCTCAGTCAATTGGTGAGCCAGGTACACAGCTAACCATGCGTACTTTCCACATTGGTGGTGCGGCGTCAGCTTCAACAGCTGTCAACAGCATTAACATCAATACTGATGGTGTGGCGCATTTCGAGAACATGAAATCTATTACTAACGCCAGCGGCGATTTGGTGGTTATTTCACGTTCATCTGAAGTGTCTGTTCGCAATGAGAAAGGTCAAGAGGTTGAGCGTTATAAGATTCCATACGGTGCAAACGTACACGTACAGGATGGTGGCGCAGTGAAGGCCAAAGACAAGATTGCTGATTGGGATCCGCATACGCACCCAATTATTTCTGAGCAATCAGGTCGCGTGGTATTTGTTGACTTCGTTGAAGGTGTAACGGTGAATAAAAACACCGATCCATTGACCGGTCTAAGCTTCTTTGAGATGATTGATGAGGCTGAACGTTCAGCAGCTGCTAAAGGTCTTAAGCCACTGATTAAAGTGGTGGATGAAAAAGACTCGGACGTAGTACTATCAACTCACTACTTGCCATCTGAAGTGAAGATTAACCTAGATGATGATCAGGTAATCGATGCAGGTGAAGTGCTAGCGAAGATTCCAAAAGATCAATCTAAGACCAGTGACATTACCGGTGGTCTACCACGTGTTGCTGACTTATTCGAAGCGCGTAAGGCCAAGGATCATTCAATTCTGGCAGAAGCTTCAGGTATGGTGAGCTTTGGCAACCCAACCAAGTCTAAGGATCGTCTGATCATTACTGACGAGAATGGTGAAGCCACAGAGATGATGATTCATAAGTGGCGTCAGATTAACGTATTTGATGGTGAAACGGTTGAAAAGGGTGATGTGATTTCTGATGGTCCGTCTAATCCGCATGATATCTTGCGTCTACTAGGCGTAGAAGCACTAGCGGACTACGTGGTGAAAGAAGTGCAGAACGTTTACCGCCTACAAGGTGTGAAGATTTCTGATAAGCACATCGAGGTAATTGTTAAGCAGATGCTACGTAAGGTTGAGATCTTAGATAATGGTGATTCATCATTTGTCAACGGTGAGACTGCTGAGTATGCGCGTGTGGTTGAAACCAACAAGCAGTTGGCTTCACAAGGCAAAGAGCAGATTACTTATCAGCGACTATTGATGGGTATTACTAAGGCCTCTCTAGCTACTGAGTCGTTTATCTCAGCGGCTTCATTCCAGGAGACCACACGTGTATTGACCGAAGCGTCAACCACGGGTCGTATGGATACGCTAAAAGGTCTGAAAGAGAACGTAATTGTTGGACGTCTAATTCCAGCGGGAACGGGCTTTATGCACCATCAAGAGCGTCGCGCGCGTCGTAATGCTGAAGCAGTATTCAGCTCAGACGTTGAGCAAGCACTTTCTGATGAGCTAAATGAAGCAGACTCAGAGGTATTAAGTGAAGAGTAAGATACTCAGCGCTTAAGCCAGTGAAAAAACCGCGGCAAATATTGCTGCGGTTTTTTTATGCCCTAAGGTTGGGCGCTGAAGTTAAAATGCACACATGGATTTAATACGCTTTAACAATTACGTTGACCAAGGTTATAACCACATACCGGTTTTTAAAGAATTGGTATTGGATACCGATACCGCTCTGGGCCTATATCTTAAATTGGCCAATACGCCTTATTCTTATTTATTCGAGTCGGTTCAAGGTGGAGAAAAATGGGGGCGTTATTCTATTATCGGTCTGGCGGCTGATACCCTGGTCAAGGTTTTTGATAAGCAAGTACAAATTACCCGAGGCAAGGACATAGAGTTTATTGATGTTGAGGATCCTTTGGCTTGGATTGAACAGTATCAGGCCAACTTCAAGGTACCGAAGCTTGAGGAGTTGCCAGATTTTAATGGCGGCTTGGTGGGTTATTTTGGTTACGAGATTATTAAATATATCGAGCCGCGTCTTAAAGACATTGATAAAAAAGACGAGCTCAACGTACCGGATATCTTATTGATGCTCTCTAACGATGTGGTGGTATTTGACAATCTGCAGAATACAGCATTTTTAATTACTCATGCTGCGCCAAGTGCTGAAGCATACGAAGCAGCTTTGGCGCGTCTTGATGAATTATCAACGGCCATTGACCAGCCGCTAGAAAAACAAAATTACACATCAGATCATATTGCTGAGTCTGATTTTGTCTCTAGTTTTGGTGAGGACAACTTTAAATCAGCCGTTGAAAATATTCAACAATATATTGTGGCCGGTGATGTCATGCAGGTAGTGCCTTCTCAGCGTCTGAGTTGCGAGTTCCAAGCGCCACCGATCGAACTCTATCGACAGCTTAGACGTCTTAATCCTTCGCCGTATATGTACTATCTGAATTTGGAAGATGTGTTTGTGGTGGGTTCGTCGCCTGAGATTCTAACGCGAGTTGATTCTAATCGTCACGCCACAGTGCGTCCAATTGCAGGTACACGTTCTCGTGGTAAGAACGAGGCTGAGGATAAGGCGCTAGAGCAAGACCTACTGGCTGATGAGAAGGAAATTGCCGAACATTTAATGTTGATTGATCTGGGTCGTAACGACTTAGGACGTATTGCCAAAACTGGTAGTGTAGAGTTGACCGATAAGATGTTTATTGAGCGTTATTCACATGTGATGCATATCGTCTCCAACGTGGAATGCGAACTGCAAGAAGACATGAGTGCAATGGATGTGCTTAAGGCCACTTTCCCAGCTGGCACACTCTCAGGCGCACCTAAGGTTCGCGCCATGGAGATTATCAATGAGCTAGAACCACTGAAACGCAATATCTACTCGGGCGCGATTGGTTATTTGTCTTGGCACGGGTGTATGGATATGGCGATTGCCATTCGTACGGCGGTTATCAAGGATCAAACCTTGTATGTACAAGCTGGTGCCGGGGTGGTTTATGACTCTATCCCACAATCTGAATGGGACGAAACCATGCACAAAGCACGCGCCTTAATTAAGGCAGCAGAGCGCGTTTGATAATACCTGAGTAAATCTATATTAGCATTTGCTAAAAGAGTTGCAAATGTTTTATTTGTGATTATCATAAGAACACTTGAATAAGGCGATATCGTCTTACGGGGTTTATTTTTTTAAATATAAATAAGAGGAGAGAAACATGAAGAAAAGCATTTCTTCTATCTCAGCAATTGCAACATTAGCGGCATTATTTGTAATGCCACTACAAGCAGGCGCTAAAGAGATGACGGGCGAAGAGGTTACTTTTGGCCGTAAAGCGGGTAACTGTCTAGCATGTCATATGATTCCAGGTGGCAATCTACCAGGCAACATCGGTCCACCACTACTTGCTATGAAAGCAAGATTTCCAAACAAAGCTGATCTAAGAGAACAGATTTGGGATGCAACCATCAAAAATCCAAACACAATCATGCCTCCATTCGGTAAGCATGGTGTTTTAACTGAAAAACAAGTCGATCTGGTCACAGATTACATTTATTCAAAATAGGAGAATAAACATGAAAAGAAGATTATTTCTAAAAAGCGCAATGGCAGGTTCTGCAGTTGCAACAGCAGTAGGCGCTGGTCTATTAACGCCAACCGCTGTTTTTGCAAATGCAGCAAATTTTAAAGCCAAGTCAGATGCAGCAACAGCAGCATTAGCAGGCGCAGGCAAAGGTTCATTTAAGTTTAAGGCGCCAAAAGTAGCTGAAAACGGTGCGGTAGTACCAATGACAGTTGATGCGACTAAGATGGACGGCGTAAGCAACATTTCTTTCCATGTTAAGGAAAACGGTACGCCATTAGCGGCATCGTTCGACTTATCAGGTGCTAGAGGCTATGTTTCTACTCGTATCAAGATGGGTAAGACTTCTGCAGTAACAGCATTGGTAACAGCAGGTGGTGCAACAACAGCGGTTACACAAGAAGTGAAAGTAACCATTGGTGGTTGTGGCGGTTAATTTAATTAATCAGTCTATCAAATCGAATTAATAAAGGAGAATTAAAATGGCAAAAATTAAATTAAAGCCTAAAGCAAGAAAAGGTGTAATCGGCATCAAAGTATTAATCAAACACCCAATGGAAACTGGTCTACGTAAGAAAAAAGGTAAGCTAATTCCAGCAAACCACATTGAAACAATGACAGTTAGCCACAACGGCAACACTGTGATCAATGCGGATATTGGTAGTTCAGTTTCTAAGAACCCATACTTCAAGTTTGAAGTACCAGGTGCTAAGGGTGATGAAATTACTCTATCTTATACAGATAACAAGGGTAAATCGGGTACAGCGACTGCGAAGTCTAAGTAATCGAGATATTTGAGGAGAGAACAATGAAAAAGTTACTAACTGCAGTAGTTAGTTTAGGCATTATGGTTGGTAGCGCATCTGCAACAGATGTGGCGGCTGATCAGAAGGCTTTTATTAATTACTTTAAAACTGCATTTCCAGCAGTTGAAACAGCAGACTATACCAATGGCGTTTACGCGATTGATGCAGGCTCAAGAGACCAGTTCGAAGAAATCTTAGACGGTATTCCACCGTATGAAGAAAACGTTGAAAAAGGCGGCGAAGAGTACATTAAGTTTGGTTTAAACAAGTGTGCTGCGCTAGCAGATCCAAAAGCTGCGCGTCTTAAGCATCCATACTATAGCGAAGCTCAGGGTAAGGTAATTACACTAGAGGCTGAGATTATGCGTTGTTACAACGAGCAAACTGGCAAGAAGCTAGGTACTAAGAAAGGTAAGATTGCCCGTATTAGTGCGTGGATCTCTGATCAGGCAGCTGGTGAAAAGATTAACGTGAAGATTGATTCAGAAGGCGCTAAAGCAGCGTATGAGAGAGGTAAGGCTTTCTTCTATGCTAAGCGTGGTCAATTCAACATGGCTTGTGCAGACTGTCACGTTTATAACGCCGGCAAGATGGCACGTGCGGATATCCTATCTCCAGCACTAGGTCACACCACACACGTACCGATGTATCGTGCGAAGTGGGCAGGTATGGGTACGCTTCACCGTCGTTATGGTGGTTGCTTGAAGAACATGAGAGCGAAGCCAATTAACGCGCAGGCGCCAATTTATGGTGATCTGGAGTTATTCCACCAAGCAATGAGCAATGGTCTTGAGATTACTGCTGATCGCTACAGAAAATAAACTAGGAGGGGGAGAGATGAAAAAACTACTAGTTACAACACTATCGGTATTTGCTTTAACAGCGCAGGCTGGCTTTATGGGCAGTTCGCATAACTGGAACAATGGTTCGTCAGATCCATTTCAAGCAGCAATTTCTGCTGCTGAGTCTGGTCTTGCTACTAATCTAAAAGCTCAAATGGCTTGGCGCGATACAGGCAAAATGATTAAGGAAGCTAAGAAGTTGCATAAAGCTGGTAAGACTGCGGCAGCAGTTGCACTGGCCAACAAAGCACATCGACAAACGGTTAATGCTGTTGAACAAACGGCACTGGCTGCTTCTGCAGGTCCTAGATTCTAATTCCATTTGGAGTTAGTGAAAAAACGCCCCGAAAGGGGCGTTTTTTTATGCTTTATTTTTTTAAAAAATCACCTGATTGCAACTTTGTGAAATAAAATTATTCTTTAAATAAATACCAAATAAGCTACGTAATTTCACCCATGTCCGATTTCTCATTTGTTCATCTGCAATGTCAAAGTGAATTCTCAGTTGAGAACTCTTTGGTGCGCATTCCTGCGTTGGTCAATCAGGCTAAGGAATTGGGTTATTCAGCCTTGGCGCTCACCGATCGCTTTAATATGTTTGCAGCGGTTAAGTTTTATCAAAAGGCCACTGCTGCTGGTATCAAGCCCATCTTTGGTGCTCAGGTTCGTATTAAAAATGAGGAAGAGTCGTCTTATGCCTTGCTACTATGTCAGGATCAACAGGGGTATTTAAACCTCTCAGAGTTAATTTCTCAGGCCTATACAGGTCAGCATGGTATTGAAGGTATTAGCGTTAGTATCGAGCAAATAAAGGCCTTAAATGCAGGTTTGATTATGATCTCTAGTGCCACCACCTCTGATGTGGCACAACACCTGATGAGTTCTCAAGTTCTGGAGGCCAAAACCTGCGCGCAGCAATGGTTAGAGATTTTTGCTGATCGTTATTATTTGGGCGTGCAAAGAACGGCGCGCGACCAAGATGATGAACATCTGCACGCCAGTGTTAAGTTGGCACTGGATTTGTCCATTCCTGTGGTGGCAACCAATGATGTGCAGTTTTTAACTCAAGAGGATTTTGATGCACATGAAGCGCGTATTTGCATCTTTGATGGCACCTTGATTGATGATACCAATCGTGTGAAAAAACACTCGCCAGAGCAGTATTTAAAATCGCCCGAGCAAATGGCAGATTTGTTTGCAGATTTGCCCGAGGCAATTGAGAATACACTGGAGCTGGCCAAACGTTGCAATGTACACTTTAAGCTGTTTGATAAAAACTACTTGCCTGATTTCCCTGTGCCAGAAGGCATGAATATGGCGCAGTTTTTCGCTCAAGAGTCTGAGCAAGGCTTGGCAGAAAAACTCCAAGGCAAACAAGTGGATGTGCCAACCTATGAGGCGCGATTAAAGTTCGAGTTGGATGTGATTATCCAAATGGACTTTCCAGGGTATTTCTTAATTGTTGCCGACTTCATTCGCTGGAGTAAGGAAAATGGCATTCCGGTTGGGCCAGGGCGGGGTTCCGGTGCAGGATCCTTGGTGGCTTATGTACTGGGTATTACCAATGTGGATCCGATTAAACATGGTTTGCTATTTGAGCGTTTTCTCAATCCTGAGCGTGTATCAATGCCGGATTTTGATATTGACTTTTGTACCGACAGGCGTGACGAGGTGATTGAGTACGTGGCCAAGAAATACGGCGCCGAAAAAGTTTCGCAGATTATTACCTATGGCACCATGGCGGCCAAAGGTGTAGTGCGTGACGTAGGACGCGTATTAGGTCATCCTTATGGCTTTAGCGATAAGATCTCTAAACTGATTCCGAACGAGCTGAAAATGACCTTGGACAAAGCTTTGGCGCCAACCGAAGAGGGTGGCTCGGATGATTTGCGTGCACGCTATGATTCTGAAGAAGCGGTGACAGAGTTGATTAACCTCTCGAAAAAACTCGAAGGTGTGGTGCGTAATGTCGGTACGCACGCGGGTGGTGTGGTCATTGCCCCGAGTAAGATCAGTGATTTTTGTCCAGTGTATAAAGCCAGCGAGACCGATGGCGTGGTATCACAATTTGACAAAAATGATGTAGAGGCGGTTGGTCTGGTGAAATTTGACTTCTTGGGTTTGTCTAACCTCACGGTAATCGACAAAGCCATTAAGATGATTAACCACAAAGGCCTGCGCGACGAGCCGATTGATTTAGATGCTTTGCCACTGGATGATGAAAAGGTCTATGAGTTACTACAACGTTGTGACACCACAGGTATTTTCCAGCTGGAATCTGATGGTATGCGCGGTTATTTGAAAAAGCTGCAGGCCGATAATTTTGAGGACATTGTGGCGATGTTGGCCTTGTATCGACCTGGACCGCTAGATGCGGGCATGGTAGATGACTACATCAATGTGAAACACGGCGCCAAAGTTAAATATCCGCATCCGATGTTAGAGGAGATTCTTGCGCCAACCAACGGCGTATTCTTATACCAAGAGCAGGTGATGCAATCGGCACAAATTATGGCGGGCTATACGCTGGGTGGTGCGGATCTTTTGCGTCGTGCCATGGGTAAGAAAAAACCTGAGGAAATGGCCAAACAGCGTGACGTGTTTGTCGCTGGCGCCTCTGAAAATGACATTGACAAAGACAAGGCTAACGAGATTTTTGATTTGATTGATAAGTTCTCAGGCTATGGTTTTAATAAGTCCCACTCGGTAGCCTATGCTTATGTGTCGTATCATACAGCCTATCTAAAATCGCATTATCCGGCGCCATTTATGGCTGCGGTACTCTCGGGCATGATGGATGACACCGATCGCATTGCCTTTACTGTGGGTGAGGTTTCTCAAATGGGGTTAGTGATGAATCAGCCTAATGTCTGTGAATCGGAATACGAGTTCACCATTAAAGATGAAAAAACCTTGTTATATGGTCTGGGTGCTATTAAAGGTGTGGGTGAAGGTTTGGTTGAGGCCTTAGTGGCCGAAAGAGAGGCAAATGGTGCTTATCAGGATTTATTCGACTTCTGCCATCGGATTGAGAAAAAACACCTAAATAGGCGCGCTATTGAGGCGCTTATTTATGCCGGTGCATTTGATGTGTTTGGTATTGATCGTGCGGTATTGATTGCCACTTATCCTAGTGCTATTAAGCAGGCCGAACAAAAGCAAAATGACAGCGCCTCAGGCCAGGGTGGCTTGTTTGCTGATGCTCAGCAACATACTGAGTATGAGGCCAAGTATCTGGATGCTAAATCTTTTTCATTTCAACAGCGCTTAGCCTTAGAGAAAGGGGTGATGGGTTATTATTTTTATGACCACCCAACCGATGAGTATCGCGCTGATCTAAAACACATCAGTGCGGCGGTTCCTAGCTCGCTGAGTTATCGCAATAATAAGGATGTTCGGGTGTTGGCCTTGATTTCTGAGATTCGTTATCGCGCCACCAAATCTGGTGGGCAGATTGCCTCTGTTGTAGTGGAAGACGGTAAGACACAACTCAATGCTGTGGCCTTTACCAAGGTGTTGGCGCAAGTTAGTGACAATCTATCGGTGGATGAGGTGGTGGTGCTTACCGGAAAGATTGGTAAAGATTTCCGTGATGAGTGGCAGGTGGTGATTGATAAGGTCGAGAGTATTGATCAAGTAAAGATGCGTTATGCGCGTAATTTTGAAGTGGTGCTTACACAGGCACACCAGTCGATATTTTCACAATTGCTTAGCGTACTCTCTGAGCACAAGGGCAGTTGTCCAGTGAAAATCTCCTATGTGCAGGACGGGGTGAGGGGCTCTATTCCTCTGTCTAAAGATTATTGGGTCAATCCAGACAATACACTGAGTGAGGCGCTTGATAATCTGGCCAATGATCACGTTTGTCAGATTCATTATCATTAACAACGGCGCCAATAATAGCGCTGATTATCTTTGCGGTATTCATTTGCTATCATTTGTTCACCCAAATATATGTCGATTTGGCCAGAACAAGCGGTATTTAGCAGTTTAATACCCAAGTCCTGATAGCGCTTAACCACCATTGGATTGGGATGATTAAAACGATTGTTAAAGCCACTAGAGGCAATAGCAATCGTTGGATTGACTCGTGTTAGAAACTCAAGCGTAGAAGAAGTTTTGCTACCATGGTGTGGTACAAGTAATATATCACTAGGCAGGCGAGAGTCTTGTGTTGCCAATAGGTGTTTTTCTGCCAAACGTTCAATGTCTCCACCAAGCAGCACGCTGTGCTGCTTGGTGGAGATTTTTAAAACACAAGAGGCGTTATTGCCCGAGAAGTGATGCGCCAAGTTGAGCATCTCGAAACGAACCCCGTCCCAAACCCAGCTGGGCTGCGTATGACAGGCCTGACTATTGGTAATTTGCCTGGGCTCTGAACTCAGCAGATTATTAATGCTAAAGGCTTGTTGAATACTCTCTAGTCCGCCTATGTGATCATTATCTCCATGTGAGATGATCAGCTTATCTAAATGCTTAATGCCCTGGGCATGCAAATAAGGCACGACTACCGATTCCCCTAGGTCAAATCCAGAGGGGTATTTGGCACCGGTATCAAATACCAAGGCGTGCTGCCAGGTATTGACAACAACGGCCAGACCTTGACCTACATCGAGAATACTAATGCGCACCTGTCCTGGCTCTGGCCGGTCATTGATTGTCAGCATACTGGCAATTAGTAGTACCAAACCAGTTAAGCGTAGTCGAATGTTGCTTGCCAGTAACAACATAATAGCACCAATCATCAGTATTAGATTTATCTCAGTATTAAGGCGATATTGCCACCTAGGTAACTCACTCAGTGGAGTTAGCGCCTGAAGTAGAAAATCCAACACTTGGTTTGTGAATAAAAATAGAGTGTGGGCAGCAGCTTCTAAGCCGCTGATATTTAGCGCTGCAGCCAAAAGTGAGAGTGGGGTAATGATAAAACTAAAGGACGGAATCGCCAGTAAATTGGCAATGGGTGCACTCCAGGCAGTGGCGGAAAAAAACCACAATACCAAAGGCGCGGACAATAGTGTAATCAACCATTGAGTATAGAGCAGTTGATAAAACCAGTGTCGGTTCTGAGTGCGATCAATAGCATAAATAATAATACCCACCACATAAAACGATAGCCAAAATCCTGCAGAAAAAACACTCAGCGGGTTAATCAACAGCACCAATAGTAGTGCCAAACCATACAACTGCCATTTGTGCTGATGACGCCTCAGAATTACACTGATAAATACCACACCTGCCATAATTAGCGCCCGTTGCGTAGGGATGGAGAGTCCAGCAATAAGGGCATAAATAGTCGCGCTAGCCAAGCCAAAATAAGCGCCAATGATTTGCGCAGGCACTCGTAGCAAACAATAATAACACCGGCGCCACAGATAACTGCTTAGTAGAAACACCAATCCGGAGATAAGGCCAATATGCAGACCCGATATCACACTGAGATGGGTGGTATTGGTTTGGGTAAATACTTGCCAATGCTCATCCTTAATCAGCGAACGATCACCAAGGATCAGTGCGTTAATAACGCCGCCAAACTCAAGACCTGACAAGGTGGCGGATAGTTGTTGCTTGATTGAGGCGCGCAGGCTATTGAGTGAAAATACTGCCGGAGTGTCTAGGCGCTGATTGGTATCACTTGAGCGCACATAGCCACTGGCATCAATGCGTTGATAAAACAAATATTGTTCAAAATCAAAGCCAGCGTGATTTTGATAACCATTGTTTTGTTTAAGCTTAACCAGTAATTGATATGACTCTCCAGTGTTAAGCTCAGGCCTGTTTTTTCCATACCAAGACAATCTTAGTTTGGATTTAATAGGGTGTTGCGTGGTAAAAATAAATTGAGATCTGTGATCGTCTCGCTTAACCAATGAGCTGATATTGCCCATCATTTTGATGGGTTTATTGAGATAAATCTCAGACACTTTTGAGCTTAAAACCCAGGTGGAAAACCCCGCCATCCAGACAAAACCCAGCAGTAAAAACCCCAAAACGACGGCCTGCGTTCTCCATCTTGAAAATAGGGTGAAAAACAGTCCTAATCCGCCCAATAATAAGTCCCATTCTAGCGCAGTAATTTCCAGTGTGATTTTGCGTGAAAATAGCACCACACCTAGTAAGAAACTTAGGCCATAAATTAGCACGAATAATTACCCGTTTTCTGCGCTTGGTTATTTGCCTCTTGAGATTTTGTCCATATTGAGTGCATTCGTCGTGAAACCCCTAGTTTTATGCGTGGAACAATGAAAGTTATCCTCCATAATGAAACCTAAATCATAAATCAGTGTTTTCTAATATTATAGTTTCAAATCAATTTTCATAACTCATTGATTTTTAATGAAAAAAATAATATGTTTAGTTTTTATTCAAAACCATAGAAATACTTGTTCTATCGGGGTTTTTCCGATTTTTTAACTAGATATTCACAGAGTTATCCACAGTTTTGTTGGTAACTTTTTTAAGTGTTGATTTATCAGGGTTTTTTGCTGATTATAAGAATTCTCTGATACAGATTTGGCAAATTTTTTCTGCAACTTTTTGTTTGCTATTTTTGCCGATTTTTTCGCTGATTTTTTCACTGATAAAAAACACTTCATTGTCCTCAGATTGGAAGCCTAAATCGGCCTGAGAAACGTCGTTCAGAATAATGGCGTCACAACCCTTGTTTTTGAGCTTTTTTTGCGCATTTTCAATCAGATTTTCTGTCTCTGCAGCAAAGCCAATGCAAAGAGGTTTGTTCTCAAGTGCGCAAACCGATTTTAAGATGTCTTTGCCAGGTACTAACTCCAGTATTAGTGGTTTGGAATTTTTCTTGATTTTTTGATTGGCAGCTGATTTCACGGTGTAGTCACTCACGGCTGCTACCGAGATAAACAAATCGGCCTGATCAATGTTGTTCATCACTTGTTCGTACATCTCATTGGCACTTAATGCTTGGATTTTTTGAGCTCTATCATTTAGCGTGGTGGCAATATTGCCATGAATAATGCTCACGCTAGCCCCATGCTCAATACAACTATTGGCAATTGCGCTACCCATTTTTCCTGAACTGTGATTAGAGATAAAGCGCACTGGGTCAATGGCCTCCATGGTGGCGCCCAAGGTAATCAGTACGTGTTTACCACTGAGTGCGGTGGAACCAAAGCACTCGCCAACTTGTTTGGCAATCTCAACAGGCTCAGCCAAGCGTCCTTCACCCACATCGCCACAGGCTTGCTCACCATAATCAGGTTTAATAATCTGCGCTGATCGCTCTTGTAGTGTTGCTAAGTTGTCTTTGACCGCACTGGAGGCGTACATTTGCTGGTTCATAGCAGGCGCAAGCAAGAGTTTAGCCTCACTGGCAAGAATGACGCTGCCTAGCAAGTCATCCGCCTTGCCAGCAGAGAGTTTGGCCAGGGTGTTGGCACTGGCTGGCGCAATTAAAATGGCATCTGCCCATTTGGCCAATTCGATGTGCCCCATGGACAGTTCCATCTCTTGATCCCATAGGTTGTGGTGTACTTTATGTCCAGAGACAGCTTGCAAAGAAAGCTCAGTAATAAACTGTGCACCACCCTCGGTGAGAATAACTCGCACCTCAGCACCCAGATCTTGCAAGCGACGCACAATATCAGGCGACTTGTAGGCGGCAATAGAGCCACTTACCCCCAAAAGAATGCGTTTGTTGCTAAGTGTTTTAATCATGGATATTGGCGGTTATTTTTAAATCGTCTCCAACAAGGCGAATGTCTTTGATATTAAGAGCTATCTTATCATTCATTGTCTCCAGTGGTAGAGAAACAAAGGAATTGGCCTCACTGCCCATTAAAATCGGTGCAGTATAGAGGACAAATTCATCAATTAGATTTTGCGCCAGCATGGCGCCAACCAATCCTGGGCCCGCTTCTAGCAATACGCTGTTAATTTCCCTCTCTGCTAAGCTTTGTAATACTGACACTAGGTCAATTTTTCCTTTAGCATCAAGCTTGGTATTCTCAGGGGTAAGGACTAGGGTAGGTGCTGCATCTGAAAAAATATTCAACGTTGAGTCGCTGAGTTGATTTTTGCCATCAATTATCACGCGTAGCGGTGTTGCTTGAACGTCTTTTAGACGCACTGTCATTGATGGATTGTCTGCCAGTACCGTGCCAGAGCCAGTTAGAATAGCCTGATTGTTTGCGCGCAGCCTTTGCACATCTTCTCTGGCCGAATCAGAGGTAATCCACTTACTCTCGCCCGAGGCCATCGAGGTTTTACCGTCCAGACTCATGGCAACCTTACAAGTCACAAAAGGACGCTTATCCACCATGCGTTTGATAAAGCCGCGATTAAGCTCGCGAGCTTGGGTCTCCAATAGGCCAACTTCTACTGTAACACCAGCTGCCTCTAGCAGTTTTACACCATTACCACTAACCAGCGGGTTGGGGTCGAGCATGGCAATCACCACACGCTTAGCGCCTGAGTTAATCAGTGCATTGGCACAAGGTGGGGTCTTACCTTGATGAGAGCAGGGCTCTAGTGATACATAGACTGTCGCCCCGTTGGCTTGATGATTAATTTGTTCTAGAGCGTTAATTTCTGCATGATTGCCACCATAGTGTTGATGATAGCCCTGTGCTAGGATTTTCCCATCTTTGCTAATCACACAACCAACCATGGGATTGCCTTGCACACCATGGATTCCCTTAGCGGCAATCCTTAGGGCAATTGACATGTTTTCTACGTCATTTATTGAAAAAGCTGGCATCAGAATTCAGATATAATTGTGAGATTATTTTGACTAAAAATTAACCATATTTTACTCGGGAGAACAACGTGGATGAGAATAAAAAACAGGCACTAAAAGCCGCCCTAAGTCAGATTGACAAACAATTTGGTAAAGGCTCGGTGATGTTTTTGGGTGATGAGCAATCCCAGGCAGACATTGAGGCGGTTTCTACGGGTAGTTTAAGCCTGGATATTGCCTTGGGTATTGGTGGTTTGCCACGTGGACGTATTATTGAAATCTACGGCCCTGAATCTTCAGGTAAGACCACATTAACCCTGCACGCAATTGCTGAGATGCAAAAGGCTGGCGGCACCGCAGCTTTTATTGATGCTGAGCATGCACTGGATCCACAATACGCTAAGCGTCTTGGTGTGAATACCGATGAGTTGTTAATTTCTCAGCCTGATACCGGTGAGCAAGCGCTGGAGATTACCGATATGTTGGTGCGCTCAGGCGGTGTGGATATTGTAGTGGTTGACTCGGTGGCAGCACTAACGCCAAAGGCTGAAATTGAAGGTGATATGGGTGATTCACACATGGGTCTGCAAGCGCGTTTGATGTCACAAGCACTAAGAAAATTAACTGCCAATATTAAAAAGACCAATACCATGGTGATTTTCATTAACCAATTGCGTATGAAAATTGGTGTAATGTTTGGTAATCCTGAGACCACGACGGGTGGTAATGCGCTGAAATTCTACGCCTCAGTTCGTCTTGATATTCGTCGTATTGGTGCAATTAAAAAAGGGGATGAGATTTTGGGTAATGAGACCCGTGTTAAGGTGTTGAAAAACAAAGTATCGCCACCGTTTAAACAGGCTGAATTCCAGATTCTTTACAACCAAGGTATTTCACGAGAGAGTGAGATTATTGATTTGGGTGTGACCCATGGCTTGGTAGAGAAATCCGGTGCCTGGTATAGCGTCGAAGGTACGCGTATTGGCCAGGGTAAGGATAATGCTAGAGACTACTTAAAGGACAACCCGGAGTTAAGTCAAAGCATTGAGAACAAGATTCGTGAAAAGCTCACCGCGGGTGAAAGCACAGCAGAGCAGTAGTTGTTATAACAGCGCGCTTAGAATGCTCACTCGACGTGAGCATTCTTTGTTTGAGCTGGCGCAAAAACTCACTCAAAAAGACTTTGAGCAACAGCAGATTGACCAAGCACTAGCGCGTCTGGTTGAGCAGGGTTATCAAAGTGATGAGCGTTTTGCCGAGGCCTTTATTCGTCTGCGTCATAACCAGGGTAAAGGCCCAGTCAAGATCACCGCAGAACTTAAGCAACGAGGGGTAGAGCGCTTTGATTTATCCGTGTTTGATTTTTTTGAGTTGGCTAAAACAGTCAGGCTGAAAAAATTTGGTAATACAGTGCCAGATAATTATCAAGAAAAAGCCAAGCAACAGCGGTTTTTACAATCCAGAGGATTTAGTTTTGAACAAATCAATCATGCCATCGACTCATAAGTTATTGTCAATGAGATCGCCACTTTATATTCGCTACCCCAATGGCGAGATGCGCGTGATTGAGCAAATTTTTGCCCATCCACAAGGGGTGTTGTATTTTGAACTGTTTTGGGAGAAGGATCCTACCTATAGTATTCATTTGATTGAAGGTGAGATTCGTGGCGAAGGTCCGTGGAAGGTAGGCGAGTGTAGCTTTCATGTATTGGGCTGTAATCATACCCATCCTCAGCTTTGTGAGATGCACAGTTTTTGGCAGAGTGAATTACTCACTGGGCCCGAGAAATTCAGAACGGGCGAGATTCCAACCATTGCCCTGGAAAAAGGCGCAATACTGCCCGATGATTATCCAATGAATGATGCACGGTACTAGTACAACCAAGGCCACGCAAACCAAGGCCTATGATTTTAAAACCCGAGATATCTTGGTGTTAAAAAAACTCTGGCCGTATTTGCTGAAGATGCGTGCTCGTGTTCTATGGGCACTGGGTTTTTTGATTCTGGCTAAGGTCGCCAATGTTGGCGTACCCGTGGTACTTAAAGAGATTGTAGACAGTCTAGATCAGGCGCAAGCGGTTTTGGTATTACCACTAGGCCTGTTGTTTGCCTATGGCGCGTTGCGCCTACTAAGCTCTTTGTTTAATGAGCTTAGAGATGCAATCTTTGCTAAGGTGCGCTACTCAGCCATGCATCAGATTGCTTTGGGTGTGTTTAAGCATCTACATACGCTGGATTTGTCCTTCCACCTAGATCGACGCATTGGTGGCATTACGCGCGATATTGACCGTGGCACCCAAAGTGTATCCACTTTATTGTCTATCTTTGTCTTTAATATTTTGCCAGTGGTGTTCGAGATTGCCTTGGTGGTGGGAATTTTGTGGGTGAATTATGATATTTTCTTTGCCCTAGTTTCACTATTGACCGTGGGATTTTATATTCTGCTCACTATCAAGATTACCACCTGGCGTATGCAATATCGTTATGAGATGAATGATATGCAGTCCGAGGCTAATACCAATGCGGTTGATAGTTTAATCAACTACGAAACGGTTAAGTATTTCAACCAAGAAGATTTTGAAATTAAGCGCTATGATCAGACCATGGGTCGTTGGGAGCAAGTAGCGGTTCGCAGTTTTACCTCGATGACTGCACTGAACTTTGTCCAAGGTGCGGTTATTGCCATTGGTGTCACCTTGATTCTCATTCTAGCCGCTCAAGGCGTGGTTGATAAAAATCTTAGTTTGGGTGATTTGATTATGATTCAAGCGCTGCTTTTGCAGTTGTTCTTGCCGCTGGGTTCACTAGGAATTATCTATCGTCAAATCAAGCATAATTTTATTGACATGAACAATATGTTCGAGCTACTGGATCGACAATCTAATGTGCAGGATCTGGCAGATGCGCCGGCCTTGGTCGTGGATCGTGCTCGTGTTGAATTTGATCAAGTGGGTTTTGCTTATCCGGGCAAGTCTGCCGTACTGAATCAGATTAACTTTGCTATTGAACCTGGCGAGAAGGTGGCAATTGTTGGCGCTTCAGGCGCGGGAAAATCAACCTTGGCCAAGTTGTTATTTAGATTCTATGAATTGACTCAGGGTAGGATTCTAATTGACGGACAGAACATTGCCCAGGTTTCGCAAGATTCACTCAGACAAGCCATTGGCGTGGTGCCACAAGACAGTGTGATGTTTAATGAGTCGATTTTTTATAATATTGCCTATGGTAAGCCGGGGGCGAGTGAGGCCGAGGTTAAGCGTGTGGCCAAATTGGCTTATATTGATGAGTTTATTGAATCTTTGCCCCAGGGTTATCAGACCTTGGTGGGTGAGCGTGGCTTAAAACTCTCAGGCGGTGAAAAACAGCGCCTGGCCATTGCACGTGTACTACTTAAAAATCCACCTATTTTAATTTTTGATGAAGCCACTTCAGCGCTGGACTCTTATTCTGAGAAAATGGTGCAAAAAGCTTTAAACTCACTGGCTAAAGAACACACCACTTTGGTGATTGCTCATCGTCTATCAACCGTGGTTAATAGCGATAAGATTATTGTTTTGGGTGATGCACAGGTGATTGAAAGCGGTAAACATGAGCAACTACTAACCCAGGATGGCGAATATAAGCGTCTATGGGATTTGCAGATTAACAAGGAATAATATGGAATTCGAATTACACACAGCCGATGATAAAGCACGTAGAGGCACATTGAAGTTTACCCGAGGCGAGGTGCAAACCCCTGCTTTTATGCCAGTGGGGACGTATGGTACGGTCAAGGCTATGACCCCAGAAGAAGTTAAAGGTATTGGCGCGCAAATTATTCTGGGTAATACCTTTCATTTGGCCATCACTCCAGGTACCGAGGTAATTAAAGCCCATGGCGATTTGCATGATTTCATGCATTGGCAAGGACCTATTTTGACCGACTCAGGTGGTTTCCAAGTGTTTAGTCTTGGACAAATGCGCAAGATCAGTGAAAAAGGGGTGGATTTTCGTTCACCCAAGGATGGTTCCAAGGTGTTTATGGGGCCTGAGGAGTCGATGCAGATTCAAAAAGATTTAGGCTCAGACATTGTTATGATTTTTGATGAGTGCACACCTTATCCGGCCGATAAAGCCACGGCTGATCAATCCATGCAACTCTCGCTGCGTTGGGCTGGGCGCTCTAAAGCTGAACATCAGCGTCTTGATAATAGCAATGCGCTATTTGGTATTGTTCAAGGTGGCATGTATGAAGACTTAAGAAAAACCTCAGCCAAGACCTTGGTAGAGATGGATTTTGATGGTTATGCTATTGGTGGGCTGAGTGTGGGTGAGCCTAAAGAAGAAATGATCAAAGTGCTGGATTATCTGCCTAGCGAATTGCCAGAGGATAAGCCCAGATATTTAATGGGTGTAGGCACACCTGAGGATTTAGTGGAAGCGGTTGAGCGTGGTATTGATATGTTTGATTGTGTGATGCCGACTCGTAATGCTCGCAATGGTTATTTATTCACCTCTAGAGGCATTGTTAAGATTCGTAATGCTCAGCACAAACTCGATACTGGGCCGTTGGATGCGCGTTGTGGCTGCTACACCTGTACGAATTATTCACGTTCATATTTGCATCATCTACAACGCAAAAATGAGATTCTGGGCGCCAGACTCAATACCATTCACAACTTATTTTATTATCAAGATCTGATGGCGCAAATGCGCCAGGCCATTGAAAATGGCACATTTGCACAGTTTAAACAAGACTTCTATCAGTTAAGACAGGACAATGGCTAGACTCTTGTTTTTCGTGGATGAAGGCGGGTTTGATGATCCTAGTGCGCTGTTTATAGGTCTGGGCTACCAGCTGGATTTTGAAGATTCTAAGCGCAAAGTGGTGAAGTTGGCCAAGCACAATAGCTATGAGGCAGTGGTAGCTGAGTTTAGTTACAATCCAGAGTTTAGAGATCGCGTTAGTAATATTGAATCCTTATTGGCAACGCTAGAATCTACCTCGCCCGAGGCCAAGATTATTGTACTGTATGATGAGATTAATCAAGTACAACTCAACCAATTGGCACAACGCTATCGCATTGATTACATGCTTAAATTCCCTGTTGACGAACAGCGTTTAATCAAAGCGCTTAGTTAAGTTTATCACTGCGGAAATACACATCTAGCACTGCCTTGGCTAGCGGGGCAGCCACGGCACTACCACTACCACCGTTCTCCACGATGACTGCGATGGCAATCTCAGGTTTTTCAATCGGGGCAAAGCCAGTAAATAGTGCATGATCTCGTAGGTGTTCTTCGAGTTTTTCAGCAATGTATTGCTCTTCTGCATCTAGACCAAATACTTGAGCAGTACCGGTTTTACCGGCAATGGTGTAATGCAGATCCTGGTTGATGCGTCTGGCTGTACCTTTGGCGCCATAGACAGTTTGTTCCATGCCATCAATTACCTCTTCCCAATTATGGATGTTTTTAATTGGAATCTGCTGTGTATTGCCCTTGGGCGCTTCAAGAATGGCCTCCCCAGGGGCTTGAGTGTTTTTCAACAGTCGAGGCTGAATCAATTGACCTTTGTTGGCCAGTGCTGCTGTGGAGACGGCTAATTGTAAGGGGCTGGCAGTCATAAATCCTTGACCGATACCTGTAATTAGTGTTTCCCCTCGATACCAAGGTTCATCACGGTTGATTTTCTTCCAAGATTTGGAAGGTAGGATGCCCGCACGCTCTCCCGGAATGTCAATACCGGTCTCTTTGCCAAAGCTAAAATATTGCAGATTATCATGCAGTGCGTCAATCCCCATTTTATCGGCCAAATCGTAGAAAAAAACATCACAAGATTGGGCGATGGCCTGCTTGGCATCAACGTGATTGTGTCCGGTGCGTTTCCAGTCATTAAATTTACGTTTAACATTGGGCAGCTTGAAATATCCTGGGCAAAAAGTTGAACTCTGATGATCGATAAAACCATTTTCTAATCCAGCGAGAGCTACCATGGGTTTAACGGTAGAACCTGGCGGGTATAAGCCTTGAATAGTGCGGTTTAGCAGTGGAATATCTTTGGAGTTTTGCAGGCTATTGTAGTTCTGGTGAGAAATGCCATTGACAAACCAGTTGGGATCGTAGTTTGGCGCACTAACAAAGGTAAGTACCTCGCCATTTCTAATATCAACAGCCACAATGGCACCACGTTTGCCAGCAAGCAGCTCTTCAGCCTTTTGTTGCATGGCTAAATCTAGCGCTAGATATAAATCGCTACCCGCAACCGCAGGCTCTAGAATTTTAGTATCAATCACCCGGCCAATAACATTACGCTCAATTTGTTGGGTGCCGCTACTGCCGTGTAATAGGGTTTCATACTCTCTCTCAACACCGGTTTTACCAACGAATGAGGTGCCCAGATAGTTTTTCTTGTCATAGAGTTCCTGGTCTTTTTTATTCATCCTTGAGACATAACCCACTGCGTGCACACTGGAAGTGCCATTGGGATAGACCCGATGAAAATAAGATTCAACATCCACACCAATAAAGCGATTGCTGGTTAGAAACTTACCTACTTGCACTTCATCTAGGTTGTGCTTGAGAGGGATGTTGTGAAACTTTTTATAGCGATTTCTTTGTTTGTGAAAGCGCTCAATGTCTTTATCGTCAATAAAGCCCGCCTGTTGTAAACCAAGTAGGGTTTTGTTGATGTTTTTAACCTTCTCTGGCGTTAGTGTGAGCTTATAGGCCAGTTTGTTGGTGGCGAGTATTTTGCCATGTCTGTCAAAAATCTTGCCTCGGAGTGGGGTGATGGCGCTTTCATACATCTGGTTTCCCAGCGCTTCTTCAGCATAGAGTTGGTAATTGGTAATTTGCAGGTTGTGAACTCGGCTAATAATCACCAAGCTAAGAATCACAATAAAAAACAACGCCAGTTTCACCCGAGAGGTAAAAATCTCGCCTTCAACTTGCGTGTTACCAATTTGATCCATCTCTAGTGCCTACATTTTGCCAGCAGTAAGCGTACTATTGGCCATACTAGAGCGCTGCTCAGAGGTGTGAGTAATAACCAATAACTAAAATTAAACCCTTGTGTCAAGACGTGAACGCCCAGCATACTCAACAGATAAATACTGGCTGCACCAAATACATAGACTTGTTGTGTGCTTAGATTGGACACATAAAATGATTGCTTAACGTTGAGTACAAAAACACTAGCCAGTACCAATGCCAAAGCGTTTTGCCCTAGAATATCGCCTTGCATAATATCGAGTAAAACCCCTAAGACTAGCGCAATAAGCAATCTACCTTTGGCTTCAAAATTAATCAGCCAATAGGTATAGAGTAGCAGCATCCACAAAGGGTTAATCTGCGCCAGAATCTCAGGCAGGGCAATGGCACTTAGCAGTGTTGAAAACACTACAACCTTGAGTAAAAATAAAGTGACTCTTTGTTTATTCATGGTGCACCCGATGAAATGATCACAAATTCTAAGTTTTGTAGGCTTTGTGTAGGCTGAAGCTCTACCGAGACAAAAGGATTGTTGGTTTGTTGCTCTACCTTGCTCACTGTACCCAGTGGATAGCCATCAGGAAATTTTCCACCAATACCCGAGCTGAGAAAAACATCCCCCACTTTGATATCACTGCCTGCTTCGATAAAATTAACGCGTAATAATTCGGAGTTGAGAGCCATGCCTTTGGCAATACCACGTAGTGCATTACGGGTGTTTTTTACCGGTACGTGCTGTGTGGGATCACTAATCATAGCAACATCAGCACTACCATCGGTAACCAGAATAACCTGACCAACCACACCATCAGCACCCAAAACCACCTGACCAACTTCAATGCCGATGTCACGACCCTGGTTAATTCGCAATTGTTTTTTTAATCTGGATTTGCCAATGGAAGCGACTTTGGCCACATTGAACTTCACGTCTTGTATTACGTGTTTGGCATTGAGTAGCTTGTTAAGCTTGTTGTTTTCTAGGCGCAAGGCTTCTGTTTCTTGCAATCTGGCTTTTAGTTCTAGATTTTCACTTAGTAGATGTTGATTGCTGCTTAGTAGCTGTTGTTTGCTGGAGCCTTGTTCATTAACCCAGGTATAGAGTTGAAAAGGCAGGTTAACCACCGCATAAATCGGTGAGATGGCGTAATTAACCGCGCTTCTAATTTTATCCAGATAGGAAAATTTGTAATCAGAAACGATTAAAAACAGCGCAACCAGGATTGGAAACAGTAGTCGAATAACCCCCATATCACTCGCCTAGTTGCTATTGATTAGACATTTATTCAGCTGCCAAGAATCCCATGTTGTGCTTGCTGATCATGTCTAGCGCTACACCGCCACCACGGGCCACACAAGTGAGTGGATCATCAGCAATACGTACGGGTAGGTTGGTTTCTTGGTTGATGAGTTTATCCAAGCCTTCCAGTAGTGCACCACCGCCGGTTAATACCAGGCCGTTTTCAGCGATATCTGAACTAAGCTCAGGCGGGGTTTTTTCTAGGGCGGTTCTGACCGCGCCCAGAATCATTTTCAGTGGCTCTTGTAAGGCTTCTAGAATCTCAGCATTGGTGACTTCAAAGCTAACTGGAATACCTTTGGCCACGTCGCGACCTCTGAATTCAATTTTTTTCAGCGCAGAAGACTTGAAAGCTGAGCCGACTTCTTCTTTAATTTGTTCTGCGGTAGCCTCACCAATAATAATGCCGTGCTCACGACGCACAAATTTCACAATGGTGTCATCAAAGACATCACCACCCACACGCAGAGAGTCAGAGTACACAATACCATTAAGTGACATAATCGCAATCTCGGTAGTGCCACCACCAATATCAATAACCATGGTGCCTGAGGCTTCTTCAATGGCCATGCCTGCACCCAGTGCTGCCGCCATGGGCTCTTCGATCAGAAACACATCACGTGCACCGGCACCAACAGCTGATTCTTTAATGGCGCGACGCTCTACTTGGGTGGCGCCACAAGGTACACAAATCAACACCTTGGGTGAAGGTGAGAAAAAGCCGGTTTTCAATACCTTGCGAATAAAGTGCTGTAGCATTTTTTCAGTCACTTTAAAATCTGCAATCACACCATCTTTCATAGGACGGATGGCTTCGATTGAACCCGGGGTTCTGCCCAGCATATTTTTTGCATCTTGACCCACTGCAATAACTGTGGCATCCATTGAGCCTCTGTCGTTACGAATGGCCACTACTGATGGCTCATTTAGCACCACTTGCCCATCCATATAAATCAAGGTATTGGCCGTACCTAAGTCGATTGAAAGTTCTTGACCTTTAAAAAAACCAAACATAAAAAATCCCTATGAAAACTTCGTTAAAATAAGTTAAGTATCATACTATAAATCTCAGTTAAGCGCTGAGCAATAGCCAAAGCGAAAAAATATGAAAATTCAACAAAAAGACCTCATTGATAGCATCTGTTCCGCGCTGCAATATATCTCGTATTATCACACGCCAGATTTTATCTCTGCCATGTCTGCAGCCTATGAAAAAGAGACCAATGATTCGGCCAAAAATGCCATTGCTCAGATTTTAATTAGCTCAAAAATGTCAGCCATGGGTAAGCGCCCGATTTGTCAAGACACAGGCATTGTCAATGTGTTTGTAGAAGTAGGTATGGATGTGTCGTGGGAGACGGATTTATCCCTGGATGAGATGATTAATGAAGGCGTACGCCAGGCTTATACCTATGCTGATAATCCACTACGTGCCTCTATTGTTGAAGATCCACTATTTTCTCGCACCAATACACGTGATAACACCCCGGCGGTTATTCACTCCAAGGTGGTAAAGGGCGATAAAGTATCGGTAACCGTAGCAGCCAAAGGCTGTGGCTCTGAGAATAAGACCAAGTTTGCCATTCTTAATCCTTCGGCGAATGTGGCAGATTGGGTGCTGGAGCAAATTCCATCGATGGGTGCGGGCTGGTGTCCACCGGGCATTATTGGTATTGGTGTGGGCGGTACGGCCGAAAAAGCCATGCTGATGGCCAAAGAAAGCCTCATGGAGCCGGTCGATATTGCACAAGTGGCGCAAAAATCCAACCCGAGTAATGTCGAGAAATTGCGTCTAGAGATTTTAGAGAGAATCAACAATCTGGGTATTGGCGCTCAAGGACTGGGCGGGTTGAGTACGGTGTTGGATGTGAAGATTAAAGATTATCCAACCCACGCCGCTTCGCAAGCAGTGGCGATGATTCCTAATTGTGCAGCTACTCGACATGTGCATTTCACCTTAGATGGTTCAGGCGTGGCGCAACTGCCAGAGGTGGACATGAGTCTTTATCCGGAATTAGAGATTGATTACACCCAGTATAAGCATGTTAATCTGGATACGCTTAAGCGTAAGGACATGCAACACTGGAGTATTGGTGATACTTTGCTACTTAGTGGCACGATTATTACTGGCCGTGACGCGGCACATGCACGTCTTAAGCAGATGTTAGACAATGGCGAAGGCTTGCCTGAAGGGGTGGATTTTGACAATAAATTTATCTACTACGTTGGCCCGGTGGATGCCGTGGGTGACGAGGTTATTGGTCCAGCCGGTCCAACCACTTCAACGCGTATGGATAAATTCACCGATATGATGCTCGATAACACCGGCATCTTTGGCATGATCGGCAAGGCTGAACGTGGTCCAGCTTCAGCCAAAAGTATTAGTGAGCACCAATCTAGCTATTTGATTGCTGTGGGTGGTGCGGCGTATTTGATTTCACAATCAATCAAAAAAGCCAAAAAAATTGCCTTTGAAGATCTGGGCATGGAAGCCATCTATGAGATGGAAGTTAAAGATATGCCAGTAACTGTAGCGGTGGATCCACAAGGCGGCAATATTCATAATATCTTTCAAGAACTGAAAACTATTAAGTCGTGATTGTTGCTATCTTTAGCGCCAAAATCAAACAGTTGGATGATGAATATTATCGCTTGGCTGCCGAGTTAAGAGATAGAGCTCAAGAGTTTGGTTGTCAACATATGGAATCAGCTTTTGAAGATGGTACCGAGATTACCCTTTCTTGTTGGGATAATGAAGAACAAATCAAACAGTGGAAGCAAGACCCGCAACACCTTAAAGCGCAACAGTTAGCCCTAAGTAAGTATTATGATTCTTATACTGTTAAAGTGGCCGATATAAAGCGCGAATATACTTCTAGCGTATAATGTCTTTTTGAAGTTGGTCGGATGGTCGCTGAGTGCTTGCACTTAGAGGAAAGTCCGGGCTCCATAGAGCAAAGTGCTAGCTAACGGCTAGGTATGGTGACATAACGGAAAGTGCTGCAGAGATTAGACCGCCTGCTTCGGCAGGTAAGGGTGAGAAGGTGCGGTAAGAGCGCACCGCGCGGAAGGTGACAACCGTGGCAAGGTAAACCCCACTTGGAGCAAGCTCAAATAGGCTACCCAAGGTGCGGCTCGCACAAGGTAGCGGGTAGAGTGCTTGAGGTAATTAGTGATAATTATCCCAGATGAATGATCATCAATAACAGAACCCGGCTTATAGACCGACTTCACTTTTTTATCAAATTGCGATAGAATAGACGCTATGAGGGAGAAAAAAGCCGTGGTAATGGGCGTGATGCTGGCACTAGTTTCAAGTGTTGTGTTGGCTGATAAAGAGATCTATTATCAAGATAAAAATATTACTATCTATAGCGATAATACTGTGGTTCGCACCGGTGAGACTAAGCCAATGGTATTTTCTGCGTCTAAAACTTGGGTGGAAGAAGACTTTTTCACACAGCAAGCCAAATATTGCGAAGTGGATGGGGTGAAAATGAAAAAAGCCCTGAGTCAATTAATGCAATCAAAGACTACAATTAAAAATTAATTTGGCTTTATTTGCGCTAAAACTGCACGATCTTGAGAGTTATAGTCTTTAAATGATTCTATCTTCTGGAAATTCTCTTTAAGTAAATCGACAATCTCCAGTTGTTGATCATAGCCATGTTCTAAGAGTAGATAGCCGTCTGGGTTTAGGTGAGCAGGCGCTTGATTGATAATTTTCCTAATATCATCTAAACCATCAGTACCTGAAGTAAGTGCAGAGATGGGCTCGTGCGTAAGTTGTTCCAGGTGCGGGTCATTCTCTTTCACATAAGGTGGATTAGAAACAATCAAGTCAAATTGGCGCGTGCCGAGAGGCTCAAACCAACTGCCGTGTAAAAACTCAATGGCTCGGGTAGTATTTTGCTGAGCCACTGCCAGTGCTGATGTTGAAGCGTCAACTGCGCAAACCTGCCAATCGGGCTTTTTATCTGCCAAGGTAATGGCAATCACGCCACTACCTGTGCCCAAATCAACCATTTTAGCTTTATCGCTCAGAGGTAGTGTTAGGGCAATATCAATTAGCAGTTCGGTCTCAGGGCGTGGAATTAAAGTATCAGGCGTAACCATAAAATCCAGATGATAAAAGCCTTTTTCGCCGCTTAGATAGGCAAAAGGCATACCACTTTGACGTTTGGAAATGAGTTGTTCGAGTTGCTCTTGTTGCGCTATAGATAAACCTTGTTCGCCATCTATCATCAATTGCGCACTGCTTTTTTCCAGTACTAGCGCAAGTAGTGGCGCAATATCTACTATCTCACTATTGAGATAATCATCAATAGTTTTCAAGATTTAAGGCTTAACCGTGGTTAGACCCAGTGCTTGCCAGTTTTGCATACCGCCACGGAAGTACTTAATCTTGGCGGCCGGGTAACCATAGCTTAGCAGCGCTTTAACCGCTGATGGGGTTTGACCACACCAGATGCCGTTACAATACATCACCAAAGTTTTGGCATAAGTAAAGTCAAAGGTATCATCGACTTGCACGCCAAATTCATCCTCCATAATACTGAGTGCTTTTTCTTTGTTTTTAAAGCGCGTATAAGGAATGCTAACAGCGGTTGGAATGGCGCCGGAGATGCGCACCCAGTCCTTGGTGCGGGTGTCAATGATGACCAGATTTTCATCACCATCAGATTTTTGTTTAACATAATCAATCATAGCCAACTCACCAATAGTCTCAACGGCGTGTGGAGCAAATGGGTGCATTGGTTGGATTTTACCGCGTGTGGTTTTTAGGTAAAAATCAGCAATCTCATTATCGCGATCTTGAATGCGTTGTAATTTAACACTTTCACCCTTATGGACTACGTCCACACTCACCACACCGGGTGAAATAAAGACCTGTTTGGTTTGGGTTTCGGCATTCGCTCCCAAAGCAAGCGCCGCTAAAAATAAAACACTTAGTGCTTTCATATCTCTCTCCTCGTTAATTAAGATTTTTTTAAATCGATTAGATTTTTTAAGGCCACGATTAGACCCAGGCCAATAAAAGCACCCGGTGGCAGGATGGCTAACAAAGTGCCTTGATAGTCGCTAAACAATTGAATGCTCAGACTCTCACCCAAAGAGCCTAGTAGTAGGGCAGATTGATCAAATAGCGTGCCTGAGCCCACCACTTCACGCATAGCACCCAGCACAATCAATACCAAAGAAAAGCCAATACCCATCATTAACCCATCCAGGGCAGATTTCCCCCAAGTGTTTTTACTGGCAAAGGCTTCAGCTCGACCGAGAATGGCACAGTTGGTGACAATTAGTGGTACGAAAATACCCAGAATTAAATATAGGTCGTAGAAATACGACTGCATGAGTAATTCAACAATGGTCACAAACGAGGCAATCAGCAGCACAAAGATGGGAATGCGCACCTCGTTAGAGATTTGCCTGCGAAATAGCGAAATGGTGATGTTAGAAGCCACCAGGACAAAGGTGGTAGCCAGCCCCAAGCCAATGGCATTCACCACGTTGTTAGTCACCGCCAATAGCGGACATAAACCTAGGAGTGCAACCAAAGCCTGGTTGTTATTCCATAGACCGTTTCTAACAATTTTTAGATAATCGTCCATAAAGACTGATTATATCAAGTCTTCATAGACGGATGATTTAGCTTTTAAGAAAATACCAAATCGTTATCGTTGGCATCGACATGAATTGTAGCGCCTGGTAGGAACTCTCCGGCGAGAATCTTCTGTGATAGTGGATTCTCTAAGAGTTGCTGTACCGTGCGTTTTAATGGTCGAGCACCAAACACCGGATCATAGCCACGATCTACAATCATATTCATGGCCTTATCACTCATCTCTAGTTTCAGCTCAAGATCGCCTAGACGTGATTGCAAGATCTCAATCTGCAATTTGGCAATACCAGAGATTTGTTCTTTCTCTAGGTTGTTAAACACCACAATCTCGTCGATACGATTGACAAACTCTGGACGGAAATGCTCACCAACAATTTGAGTAAGTTCGGCCTGCATGTCTTTGCCTGGATTTTCCTGAATCAGGTGTGAACCTAGGTTTGAAGTCATGACAATCACCGTGTTTTTAAAATCCACTGTGCGACCTTGTCCATCAGTTAGCCGACCATCATCTAAAACTTGTAATAGCACGTTAAACACATCTGGATGGGCTTTTTCTACCTCATCCAGCAGTACAATTGAATAAGGCTTACGACGCACTGCTTCGGTCAACACACCACCTTGCTCATAACCCACATAACCTGGAGGTGCACCAATTAAGCGTGCCACCGAGTGTTTCTCCATGAACTCACTCATGTCTACGCGCACAATGGCCTGCTCGGTATCAAACAAAAAGTCCGCTAAAGCCTTGGTGAGTTCGGTTTTACCCACGCCAGTTGGACCCATAAACATAAACGAACCATCCGGACGATTCGGATCAGACAAACCAGCGCGTGAACGACGCACCGCATCAGAAATCACCTTAACCGCCTTATCTTGGCCGACCAAGCGCTGATGAATCACCGACTCCATTTGCAAGAGCTTGTCTTTCTCGCCTTCCATCATCTTATCCACAGGAATGCCAGTCCAACGCGCCACAATTTGTGCAATTTCATCCTCAGTTACTTTGTTTCTAAGTAGGGTCATATCCTGGCCATCGCTGGACTCTGCTTCGGTAATCTTAGCCTCTAGCTCAGGAATCTTGCCATATTGCAACTCACTCATCTTTGCTAGGTCATTATTACGCGTAGCCACATCCAACTCGGCCTTAACCTGTTCTAGCTCTTCTTTTAAGTGTTGTGCACCTTGTACTTGAGATTTTTCCTTTTTCCAAACTTCTTCCAAATCGGCGTACTCTTTTTCCAGCTCCTTGATATGACTCTCTAGCTCTTTTAAGCGCTCTTTAGAGGCTTTGTCTTTTTCTTTTTTCAGCGCCATGCGTTCAATCTTAAGTTGTACCAACTTACGATCGAGTTTGTCCATGGATTCTGGTTTGGAGTCAATCTCCATACGAATTTGCGAAGCCGCCTCATCAATCAGGTCAATGGCCTTGTCGGGTAATTGTCTATCAGTGATATAGCGTTGAGAATAGGTGGTGGCAGCAATAATGGCTGGGTCGGTAATCTCCACACCATGGTGTACTTCATAGCGTTCTTTTAGACCGCGCAAAATCGCAATGGTATCTTCTTCGCTTGGCTCTTCTACCAAAACTTTTTGGAAGCGTCGCTCCAAGGCCGAGTCTTTCTCAATATATTCACGATACTCGTCTAAGGTAGTGGCGCCCATGCAGTGCAACTCACCACGCGCAAGCGCTGGCTTGAGCATATTGCCAGCATCCATAGCGCCATCGGTTTTACCTGCACCAACCATGGTATGTAGCTCATCAATAAATAGAATCACCTGACCCTGTTCTGATTCTAGCTCTTTGAGTACCGCTTTTAAGCGCTCTTCAAACTCACCACGGTATTTGGCACCCGCTACCAAAGCGGCCATGTCCAGTGATAGTACTTTTTTGCCTTTTAATCCTTCGGGCACTTCGCCATTGATAATACGTTGTGCCAAACCTTCAACAATGGCAGTTTTACCCACGCCAGGCTCACCAATAAGCACTGGGTTGTTCTTAGTGCGGCGTTGTAAGACTTGAATGGCACGACGAATCTCGCCATCACGGCCAATCACTGGGTCTAGCTTGCCCGCTTGTGCGCGCTCGGTTAAATCTAGTGTGTATTTTTTCAGCGCTTCTCGCTGTGTTTCTGCATTTTGATCGTTCACGTTTTCGCCTCCTCTTAGCTGGTCGATGGCGCTTGATAGATTGGTTTCGTTGGCGCCTAAATTTTTCAATAATTGGGTACTGGTGTCATTGCCTTTAATAACGGCCAGTAGAAATAATTCGGTTGATAAGTAGCTATCGCCTTTATCGGTGGCCAATTTTTCTACCACGTTTAATAATCTTAATAAGTTTTGTGAGATACCAATATCACCACCTGGGTTGTTAACCACGCCCAGCTGATCAATTGCTTGGTTGAGTTGGGTCTTTAGTGTTTGGGTGTCAATATTAATCGCACTTAGGATGTTGCTCACACTCGAACCATCATCACTAAGCATGGCGCTGAGTACGTGCACGCCTTCAATCGCACTATGATTTTTAGCAATGGCGATAGACTGGGCCTGCCCTAAGTCTTGTTGAAATTGAGAAGTTAGTTTGTCAATATTCATCTTTTGTCTAGTGTTTTTGTTTTAGTTATTGCTTATCTATGGGATGATAGGGCGATATTCAAGTGTAAAAATAAAATATTATGTTAAATTTGGTTTTGTTTGAACCGGAGATTCCGAATAACACCGGCAGTTTGATTCGCCTTTCAGCCAACATGGGTTGTCATCTGCATCTAATCAAACCTTTCGGTTTTGAGATTACCGATAAGCGCCTGCGACGTGCGGGGCTAGATTATAAAGAGTTGGCCCAAGTCTATGAATATGAAAACCTAGAGGATTATCTGCAGCGTGCTCAGCCCCAGAGGTTATTCGCGGTTAGCTCCAAGGTAGAACAAAATTATGCCGAGGTGAATTATCAGGTGGGGGATTCGTTTTTATTTGGTCCAGAGACTCGCGGCTTGCCGCCAGAAATCTTGGCGCGTTATCCAGGCATTACCTTGCCGATGCAATCGGGTTCTCGTAGTTTGAATTTGTCTAATTGTGTCTCTATTGTGGCTTACGAGGCTTGGCGTCAGATTGGTTTTAAGGGTAGTGTGTTAAATCCATAGGTAGAACGCCACAAAACCAACATTGGTCACCAGGCCAATTATTGGCAGCAAAATCGAATATTGTTTGACACCGGGCACGATTGGTGCGCGCGTTTGTTTGAGACGAATCAGCGACAGATGCATCAATGAGAAGATCACTAGGATGAGTAAACTGGTGAGCTCAGCCAGCTTCACCATCGGCAACCATAGTGCCAAGATTAGAATGAGTAGTGTGACCAAAAAGGTGGCGGCAATCGGGGTGCGAGTTGTGTTATTAATTACCCCTAACGATCTGGGCAGCCAGCCTTGTTGACTCATACCAAACGCCACACGTGAAGCCATAATAATTTGAATCAGCGCGCCATTAACCACGGCCAGCATGCCAATCAGCGATACCAAGGTGGGCGAGAGCCCGGTAATTTGTTGATAGATGAGTGCCAAAGGTGCGTCGCTGCCTGAGAGTTCAGCAATAGGAACCGCCAAGATAGAAACTAATGCCACCAAGACGTAGATTAAAGTAGAGACAATCAGTGAGATAATAATGGCTCTTGGCATGGTTTTTTGTGGATCTTTGACTTCTTCAGCGACATTGACCATATCCTCAAAGCCAATAAAAGCATAAAACGCCAAAAAAGCGCCAGAAAGTACACCAATCCAAATACCACTATCAGCCTGAATAACTTGCTCGGTATAGGTGCTCACATCCCACCCGCCTAAGTATTCTCGACCTACCCAAACAATAATCAGCAGACCTAAGATTTCAATCAGTGTTAATAAGGCAGCAGCCTGTACCGATTGTTTAATTCCCCAAGCAGCCAGTAGGCCCAATAGGACCAATAGCGCACTAATTACCCAGGTCTCATCCAGCGTGATAAAAGTGGAAAAGTAGCCAAAAAATCCATTGGCAATGGCCGCAGAAGACAACACGCCTGTGGCAATAATCAGCAGACCGATAAGCAGCGATAAGGATTTCACCCCAAAGGCTTTAAACAAATACAAGGCTTCGCCTGCACTTCGAGGATAACGAGCTGAGAGCTCACTATAGGTAAAAGCAGTGGTGGCAACCAAAATCGAGGCGATTAAAAATGATAAAGGGGTAAAAACACCAGCAGAGCTAGAAACTTTACCAATCAGTACATAAATACCCGCACCCAAAATATTGCCTAAACCGTATAAGGTTAATAGTGGCAGATTTAAGGAGCGTTTTAGTTTCACGGTTTTATTCGAGTTTGGTCAGTTGGTAAGCGTTGAGAAAATCTTTAATATCGACAGCCTTCTTGCCAGATAATTGTACGCGTTCTAATTGAAGGGCGCCATCCCCTGTGGCTACAATACAATGCTGTTTGTTGCACTCAATCACTGTACCGGGCGCGCTTTGATGTTTAGCATCAACCACACTGGCTTGAATAATACGCAGGACTTTTTGCTCGAACTTATCACTGCTAGCCTGAGTTTGTGCGATCGGATAGGGGTTGAAAGCACGAATTTGTCGATGGATTTGCACAGCAGATTGCCCCCAGTTAATCCAGGCTTCGTCTTTTTTAAGCTTCTGAGCATAAGTCACGCCAATCTCTGTTTGTTTGCTTGCGCTGAGCTGATCCAGTGTGTCCAGCGCTTCCACAATCGCCTTAGCGCCTAAGTCTGAGAGTTTGTCGTGCAGAGTTTGCGTTGTATCATGCTCATCAATATCACAAGTTCGCTCTAACAAAATATCACCCGTATCCAAGCCCTCATTCATTTGCATAATGCCAACACCTGTGGTTTGGTCTCCCGATAAAATAGCGCGCTGAATAGGGGCTGCACCGCGCCAACGTGGCAATAGCGAAGCGTGGATGTTTAGGCAGCCACGCTTTGGCATTTCTAATACCGCCTTGGGTAGAATTTGCCCGTAGGCTACCACTACCATCACTTCAGCTTCAAGCGCTTTGATTTGTGCTTGCGCCTGGTCATTTTTGAGGCTTTCTGGTTGAAAGACGGGCAGTTGATTGGCAAGTGCCACTTCTTTAACTGGACAAGCACTTAAGACACGACCACGACCCTTGGGGCGATCAGGCTGACAATAGACGCCAACGATCTGATGTCCGGCATCAATTAGCGCCGTTAGTGCGGCTGTTGAAAAATCCGGCGTTCCCGCAAAGATAAGGCGCATTATTTCAGCGAATCTCTGGCGTTTTGAATGGCTTGTTTAACTTGATTGGCGCTAGTGCCCCCTAGATGATCACGTGCGGCTAGTGAGCCTTCGAGTGAGAGAATATCGAACACATCGGCCTCGATACGATCATCAAAGACTTGTAACTCCTCTAGGGTTAATTCGGCCAAGTCTTTTTGGTGTTCAATACCAAAAGAAACCGATTTGCCCACCACCTCGTGCGCATCTCTAAATGGCAGACCTTTTTTCACTAAGTAATCGGCTAAATCTGTGGCGGTGGTATAGCCTTTTTTGCAAGAGTTGTACATATTATCGCGTTTGGCTTTGATGGTTGGTACCATATCGGCAAATACGCGCAGACAAGCCATCAGTGTCTCTACCGTGTCAAAGAGTGGTTCTTTGTCTTCTTGATTGTCTTTGTTGTACGCCAGAGGCTGTGACTTCATAATGGTTAGCATCGAGTGCAGATTGCCATAGACGCGTCCAGTTTTTCCGCGTACCAGCTCAGGCACGTCAGGATTTTTCTTTTGCGGCATAATCGATGAGCCGGTGCAAAAACTATCTGGCAATTCAACGAAATCAAATTGTGCCGAAGACCATAAAATCAACTCTTCAGAAAAACGCGATAGGTGCATCATAATCACGCTGGCCGCTGATAAAAACTCAATGGCAAAATCACGATCACTAACCCCATCTAGTGAATTGGTGCAAATGCGCTCAAAGCCTAACAGCTCTGCCGTGCGCTCACGTTTAATCGGGTAGGTAGTACCTGCTAAGGCAGCCGAGCCCAGCGGCATCGAATTGATGCGTTTGCGACAATCGACCAGACGCTCTTTGTCACGAGAAATCATCTCGAAATAAGCCATTAGATGATGACCAAAACTCACAGGTTGTGCGGCTTGTAGGTGCGTAAAGCCTGGCAAAATGGTTTCAGCTTCTTGCTCAGACAAATCCAGTAGTGCGTGTTGTAAGCGCGTAGCCTCGGCTAAGATGTTGTCCACCTGAGTGCGCAAATATAGGCGAATGTCTGTGGCTACTTGATCATTACGTGAACGACCGGTATGGAGTTTTTTGCCCGCATCACCAATGAGTTGCGTTAGGCGTGATTCCACATTCATGTGCACATCTTCTAGATCAACCGACCAATTAAACTCACCAGCTTCAATCTCACCCAGGATTTGATTCAGACCGTCGATAATTTGATCTTTTTCATCCGCACTTAGAATACCGACTTCTTGTAGCATGGTGGCATGGGCAATAGAGCCTTGAATATCAAACGGCGCTAAGATTTTGTCAAAAAATACCGAGGCGCCAAAGATTTTGACAAATTCATCGGTAGGTTCATTGAAGCGTCCGCCCCAAGATTGGTTGGTTGAAGTACTCATAAGGTTGCCTGCATTTGTTTTCTTAGTTTGTTGGTGGATTTGTCGATCAGCTCATCCAGATCGGTCCAGTAATAATCTTCATTGGCCACACCCAGAACTTTTTCTAGCGTGGTGCCATAGTTGTCAACCAGAATCACGGTTGGAAAAAAATTAACCGCATACTTAAAGGCAAATTCGTTGTGTGAGACCTCTTCATTGTAGAAGTTGTTAATCTCATCAAAGCTATTGGCATTGATATGACGAATAATGACTTTGTCTTTATATTCTTCTAATTCGGCCATCGGTCCGACCACATCTTCTTTAACTTTTTTACAGAATCCACAGTCAGGAATGGAAAACATTATTAAAATAGGGATTTTTTTCTTCCACACCTGTTGCGAGTCTAAAAAGAAGTTTTTTGCAGGCGGCAAAGTTGGTCCTTGGGCCCAGGCAAAATTAGATACCAGCAATAGAATCAGTAGATAAAATCGAAACATTCGCCTTATTTTAATATAAAGTCCATAAAACATGAGTAAAACCCTGAAAATTGCAACCCGTCAGTCACCTTTAGCGCTTTGGCAGGCGGAGCATGTTAAATCACGCTTGGAAGCAATTCATCCTGAGCTGGAAGTGGTATTGGTAAAAATGACCACCAAGGGCGATCAAATTCTCAACTCACCACTGTCTAAGATTGGTGGCAAGGGTTTGTTTATCAAAGAGCTGGAAGTCGGTATGCTAGAAGGCAAAGCAGACATTGCTGTGCATTCTATGAAAGATGTGCCGTATGAGATTCCAGATGGGTTTGAGTTGGGTGCTATTCTAGAGCGTGAGAATCCATTTGATGCGTTTGTATCTAATGATTTTGCCAGCATTGACGACTTACCACAAGGCGCCAAAGTGGGCACTTGTTCGCAGCGTCGTATTGTACAACTCAAGGATCGCCGTCCCGATTTAGAAATTTTGGATCTGCGTGGCAATGTCAATACCCGATTACAAAAACTCGATGATGGTGAATTTGACGCCATCATTTTGGCTTGCGCCGGTTTGATTCGCCTGGGTTTCGAGCAGCGAATTAAGCAGCAAATTCCAGCGGATTTATCGCTGCCAGCTGTGGGTCAGGGTGCGGTTGGTATTGAGATTCGAGCTGGCGATGTGGAAGTGATGAAGCTGATTGAGCCACTGATTGATGTAGACACCAGTATTCGAGTGAGTGCCGAGCGCGCGATGAATGCGCGTCTAGAAGGTGGTTGTTCGGTACCAATTGCTGGTTTTGCTACCTTGGAGAGTGGAGAGTTAAGCATCACTGGTATGGTCGGTAATGTCGATTCAGGCGAGATGATTAAACAAAGTGTTGCGGGTAAACCGTTAGCAGCAGAAGCACTAGGAGTTGAATTGGCAGATAAGCTATTAGCCCTAGGTGCCAGAGAGATTTTAAAAGGATAGAGATATGTTAAATTTTATTGAAAGAAACTTTTTTGTGATTGTACAACGCCTGGGTTTGTTATTTGCTTTGTTGGCATTTGCAGCGACCGTGGTATTGGGTATTGTCAGTTATGAAAAAATCAGTCTGACAGCGACCGATCGTATTAAGGCCCCAGTGATTGAATACTCTAAGTACCAAAATCCAATTAGTGTTGCCACCCCACAAGAGCGCAAGGTAGAACAACCTAAGGCGCAGCCAGTACTTGATACTTTTGAGCGAGACTTTGATCAGGCTATTGTGCAAATCGTTGACAGTCTAAACACCCTGGGTGATGATGTGATTAACAAAGCCGATATGCAAAACAGAGTGAAAATTCTGGTTAAGATTAAATCCAATCCTTATCCACAATCCTTGCAATTGGCTTATGCGCAGTCTTTGGCCAAACTGACTAAGCAATTGGTGAATGTGGGCGGTGACGAGATCAATGTTGATCGTTTCTTTTCTTGGCATGATAAAGAGTTTGCCCAACAAGTGGATGCCCAAACCCAGGGTAATATTCTGAAAATGTCGAGTCTTAAAAATGAACGTATGAATGGCTTTGTTGCTCTGGGGATGGCTGCTGCTGCACTGGGTATTTTCATTATGTTTGTGATGATGTTAGTCATGCTAAGAATTGAGCGTAACACACGCGGCTAATGCAAGCCATTTGCTATAACGGCAACGAGTTTGTCGAGCTTGAAAAACCCACGCCTATAGCCACAGGCCACGATTTACTGATTGAGATTCAAGCCATTTCAGTCAATCCAATTGATACCAAGGTTAAACACACGCTTGAACAAGACTCAGAAAAAATATTGGGCTATGACGCCGCTGGTGTGGTGTTAGCAGTGGGTGATGCGGTGTCGCTATTTCAGCCTGGAGACACTGTATTCTACGCTGGTGATCTAACTCGAGACGGATCAAACGCCACGCATCAATTAGTCGATGAGCGCTTAGCAGGCCATAAACCTAAAACCTTGAGTTTTGCTCAGGCTGCAGCCCTGCCTTTGACCAGTATTACTGCCTGGGAGTCGTTATTTGATCGCCTAAGGATTACCCAGCAAGATCAGGATGAAACCTTGTTGCTGGTGGGGGCTGCAGGTGGTGTGGGTTCGATGGCTATTCAACTGGCCAAGCAGATTGTGGGCCTGAAGGTGGTGGCCACTGCCTCACGTGCAGAGTCTAAAGCCTGGTGCGAACAACTTGGTGCCGATGTGGTGATTAAGCACCACCAACTGCAAGCGCAATTTGATGAATTGAATTTATCCGCACCTGAGTATGTTCTGTGTATGGGTGATCCTGATGAGTATTTTGAAGAACTCGCTGAGGTAGTGGCGGTACAGGGCAGTATTTGCTTGCTAGCCAGTGCTGGCAAAGCGCATGATATTAACCTATTAAAAACCAAGAGTGTGAGTCTGGTTTGGGAGCTGATGTTTACCCGTTCGATGTATCAAACCAGTGATATGGTTGAACAACATCATTTGCTTAATAATGTATCCGAGTTGATTGATCAAAACAAGCTAAGAAGCACACTGACTCAGGTACTAAGTCCGATCAATACAAGTAACCTTGCCCAGGCACATGCTTTGGTTGAGCAGGGTGATATGCTAGGCAAAGCGGTACTCTCCCAAGGCTAAACTATTGAGTTTTTAGAATCATCAACACCTTAGGATTCTGGGCATTAGTAGTATTTCTAGGATTGGGAATAGCCTCAACGCTAGCATTGCTAGGTGCACGTATCTGATATTTCTCTAGTTCAATTTCTTGAATGCTAATTTTGAGCTGCTGAACTTCTAACTCGCGCTGCTTGGCATTGAAGTCAAGTTGTGCTTCTTCTAAGTCTCGGTGCGAGGCCACCAAGCGATCATATAACTCTTGGGTTTGGTCTAGATGGAGTTTTGCATCATCAAAAGCCTGTTGCTTGATAGAGAGAATGGCTTGTAGGTATTTGAGTTTTAGTTGGGCCTGCCTATCATCGAGTTTAATCAGCACTTCTCCTTGATTGACTTCACTGCCCAGTGCTTTCATGCTCACAATAGTACTAGAGACTTGCGGGTAGATCTCTAAAGCGTTAACCGGCAGTGTTAGCAATAGGGCTAAGGGTAATAGGTGTTTAGATTTCATAGTTTTCTCCCACAAGGAAATATAGTTGTTTTAAGGTAATCAGATAATCAAATTCGTTTTGTGCCAGCTTGCGCTCTGTGTCCGTGAAATTGGTCATCGCATTACCAATACCACTTTTTAAGCCCATCTCATAATTGGCACGCGCACGCTCTAGAAATAGGTCGCGATAATCCAGCTCAACCACCAGCGCTTTATGCGCTTGTCTTAAGGCGCGTAGTTTTTGGTGGTGTACTAGGGCTTTTGATACAAGGCCTTGTTGATGTTGCTCAATCGCTAGGGTTTGTTGCTGGGATTTAAGTTTGAGTTTGGCAAGCTTTTGGCGTTTTTTATCATCACTGCCCAGTGGCATAGACAGATTAATACCCACACGCCACTTGCCATTTTTATCACGCTGATAGGCTTGCTCCCCTAGGCGAGCGTTGGAACTAAGCACCAGACCTAGATTGTCGTTTTCTTGGGAAATTTGTTGTTGAGTGCTACTTAAGCCGTGCTGTAATTGTTTAAGTTTAAGGTTGTGCGTTAGCAGTTTTGTTTGAAAGTCTTCGAAGTTTGGCAGTGCTTGTTTAAATAAAGGCTTAAGATTGGGTCGCAACACGTCATCGGGACGCTGTTCATAATCCAGGTTAAGTAATTGGGCCAGTTTAGCGCGACTGCTAATTTGCTGGGATTCAGCTTGGATGCGATCAGCCACCAGGGTTTGTGTTTTCGTCTGCCACTCAAGCAGCTCAACTTCGGAAGCAGCTTGTAAGTCGTAGTCTTCTTGCACGCGGTTTTGTTTAACCGCTGCATTGGCCAGTCGTTGTAGTACAGTCTCAAACGCCATGTCAGCCAGTACTACGTCAAAAAAACCACGCATCAGCGCCACATCACGATCGTGTTGAATCTGTTGAGTCTGCATCTTGGTATTGTCAAGTTGCTTGCGTTGTGCGTGCGCACTAATTTCAAGCGACTGGTCATACAAGACTTTGTTAAGGCGAATGAAACCATGAGAATTGTTGAGCCCTTGGTCGTATTCGGCTCGAGAGCCCAGCGCTAGGTCTAAGCTGGTTTTAAGGTTGTAGCCGTCTTGCGTGCTGTTTAATTCCAGTGTTTGTGCTTGAAGATCGAGCTGTTGTTGTTTTTGCTCAAAACTTTCATTACCCGCCCATGATAATACGTCGTTTAAGCTCAGCGGTGTTGGCAGGGTTTGTGCCCACGTAGTGCTTGAGAATAGGATAAGGCAGAGTAGTTTTTTCATCGGTGTCTACGCTTATAACGGGCAAATTTTTCTTGGGTGTAAGCCCCTTCTACCATGTATTTGGCCAGTAGTAAAAACTCATCCTTACCGGCAAAACCTGTGCGTCTGACCACGCGCTTACCTTCTAAATCAAAAAAAGCCAGTACTGGTGTGGCACCGATGCGATTGTGACGTTTGGCAAAGATGCGTTCAATGGTGTCATTGCCCTCAAAATCCACCAACTCTAAATCAGACTCCACATTAACGTGGTAGTTAAGAAAATTGGCTTTAAAGTAGTCAATCACCTCTGTTTGATTTAGCACCTGTCGTTCCATTTTTTGACAAAACGGACAATCATCCATATGAAAGAAAATGAAGACGCCTTTTTTACCGGCATCCCGCG
>CAZLDG010000008.1:0-46445 GCA_964558405.1 uncultured Candidatus Thioglobus sp.
TAAATCTACCGTACCAGTGGGTTACACCGAGCAAATTAAAGCCAAATTTAATTGTAACAACATCATCTTCTCGCCCGAGTTTTTAAGAGAGGGTTTGGCGCTATACGATAACCTGTATCCTTCGCGTATTATTGTGGGCGAACAATCAGATAGAGCTCAGCAATTTGCCGGACTATTAGCCGAAGGTGCCATTAAAGATGATATTGATGTGCTGTTTACCGATGCCACTGAAGCCGAAGCGGTCAAACTCTTTAGCAATACCTACTTAGCCATGCGTGTGTCGTATTTTAACGAGCTGGATTCTTATGCTGAGACGCATGGCTTAGATGCCAAACAAATCATTGAAGGTGTGGGTTTGGATCCGAGAATTGGTTCTCATTACAACAATCCGTCGTTCGGCTATGGCGGTTATTGTCTACCTAAAGACACTAAGCAACTGCGCGCCAACTATCAAGATGTGCCAAATAGCCTGATTGGTGCCATTGTTGATGCCAATACCACGCGTAAGGATTTTATTGCCGATCAAATTATTGGTAGAAATCCTAAAGTAGTGGGTGTGCACCGTCTGATTATGAAATCTGGTTCGGATAATTTTAGAGCATCCAGTATTCAAGGCATTATGAAGCGTATTAAATCCAAGGGTATTGAAGTGGTAGTGTACGAGCCCGTGCTCACTGAGCAAGGTGAGAGTGAGTTCTTCCGCTCTCAGGTAATTGACGATTTGGCACAGTTTAAAAAGATTAGTGATGTGATTGTCGCTAACCGTATGGTTGGTGAGCTTGAGGACGTGAAGGACAAAGTCTATACGCGTGATTTGTTTAATAGTGATTAAGGAATAAAGATGAAGGTATTGGTAACGGGCTCAGCGGGTTTTATTGGCTCAGCGCTTTCGATTCGATTATTAGATCGTGGCGATACAGTCGTGGGTATTGATAATCACAACGATTATTATGACCCTAAGCTTAAAGAAGCGCGCCTAGCACGCCACGCGGATCATCCAAACTACACCCATATCCGCATGAATTTAGAAGATCGCCAAGCCATGGCCGAGTTGTTTGAACGTGAGCAGTTTGATGGCGTGGTCAATCTAGCTGCACAAGCTGGCGTGCGTTATTCGATTGAGAATCCGTTGGCCTATATTGACACCAACTTGGTGGGTTTTGGCCACATCCTAGAGGGTTGTCGACACAATCAAGTGGGGCATTTGGTGTATGCATCATCCAGCTCAACTTACGGACTGAATACTAAGCAGCCATTTTCTACACACGAATGTGTGAATCATCCAGTCAGTCTCTATGCGGCTACTAAGAAAGCTAACGAGTTGATGGCGCACACCTATTCGCATTTGTACAACGTACCAACTACCGGATTGCGATTCTTTACTGTGTATGGCCCGTATGATCGACCAGATATGGCTTTGCAGAAATTTACTCGCGCCATTGTCGCTGGCGAGCCGATTACTGTGTTTAATTATGGCAAGCACCGTCGTGACTTTACTTATATTGATGATATTGTAGAGGGTATTGTGCGCGTGTTAGATCGTCCAGCGCCACCGAATCCTAATTGGGATAGTAACAATCCTGATCCGGCCACTTCGAGCGCGCCATATCGCGTATACAACATTGGTAATAACAATCCAGTGGAACTGATGGATTATATTGAAGCCTTAGAAACTTCTCTGGGCATGACAGCTGAAAAAGAACTATTACCACTACAACCGGGTGATGTGCCTGATACTTATGCTGACGTGGATGATTTGGTTGAAGAGTTTGGCTACAAGCCGAGTATGAGTGTTAAGCAGGGTGTGGAGAATTTTGCTCAGTGGTATAAAACCTATAACAACCTTTAGTTGGTAATCACCGTCTGAGCCTGTTTAATAGAGTCTAGCACGTACTTGGCGTTTGAGTTTTCTTCGTCGATGTCATGACCGCTTTTTACTAAGATAGTATTGTTAATGCCTGCTGCATTGGCTGCGGTGACATCGGCTTCTTTATCGCCAACCATCCAAGAACGACTCATATCAATATCGTGTTTCTCTTTGGCGTCCAAGAGCATGCCCGGTTTAGGTTTGCGACAAGCGCAACCATCTTCGGGTCCATGTGGACAGAAAAATACATCCAAGACATTAACGCCTTGAGTGTTAAACTGCGCTAACATCCAATTGTTAACCTGATGAAACTCTTGCTCACCATAATAGCCTCGACCAATACCAGATTGGTTAGTAATCACCACAATTTGATAGCCTAACGACTGAAAGGTTAAGCAGGCTTCGAATACGCCGTCGATAAATTTAAAATCTTCAATTTTGTGCAAGTAACCCACTTCTTGGTTAATGACACCATCACGATCTAAGAAAATAGTTTTTATGCTCATAGGGCAGATACGTATAATCGATCTAAAATACTAAACAAGGCCTATTTTAAGATGCATAACCCACTTTCTGTGGTCATAATTAGCAAAAATGAGGAACGATTTATCGCTGACGCAGTGAAATCGGCTCTGTTTGCTGATGAAGTGTTGGTTCTAGATAGTGGCTCTAGCGACAGAACCTGCGAGATTGCGGCAGATCTGGGTGCTAAGGTGTTGCATCAAGATTGGCTAGGGTTTGGTGCGCAGAAAAATAAAGCCGTGTCTTTGGCAAAAAATGACTGGGTGTTCGTGCTGGATGCGGATGAGCGAATTACGCAGAGTCTGAGTGATGAATTGGTAACAACTCTAGAGGCGCCAGCATCTAAAGTTTACAATGCGGCCAGGCTCAATCGTTTTTTTGGTAAGGATATCAAGCATTGTGGTCTTTATCCAGATTATAGTATTCGCCTGTTTAATCGTCATTTTGGACATTTTAATGAAGTCAGTGTGCATGAGAGTGTACAAACCAGTGAGCCGGTCACAAACCTTAAGCATCCAATGAAGCACTTGGCTTTTGACAGTGTGAGTGAATTTCACGCTAAACAAAAAGGCTATGCGGCATTGAGTCAAAAAAAGCGAAATCTAGCCAAGGCGCTTATCTCTCCGATTTGGACTTTTGTTAAGATTTATTGGTTGCGTTTAGGGGTTTTGGAAGGGTGGCGCGGATTGGTGATAGCTGTAGTCTATGCTCAGTACACATTTTGGAAATATCGTAGATGAGAATACTAATTACCAAATTTCGTAGTGTGGGTGATGTGATTTTGCTAACACCGCTGATTAGCAATCTTAAACAACACTATCCAAATTGTGAAATTGATTTGATGCTGAATAAAGGCACCGAGATACTAGTTGCGCATAATCCACAGGTTAATCAAATTATTTTGCACGATCGATTTTGGTTAAGAGCACTACCAGTTTGGCAACGGATTAAGACTGAGTTCAACACCTTAAGGCAGATTAGAAAAGCCAGGTACGATTTAGTTGTTTCCTCAGATCGTGGCGATCGTGGCGCACAGATTGCTTATTTTAGTGGCGCTAAAATTCGCATTGGTCGTCGTGGCGGTAAAGGCTTTATCAATCAACGCGCTTTCACACATCATTTTTTGTTTCAGGGTGAACGGCATATTGTTGAGTTAAATCTTGATCCGCTTAGATTGCTGGAATTGTCTGTTAATTATAAAGGTTTGGATACTTATTGGACACCCAAGGATGATGATAAGGCTCAAGATATAGCACAAGAACTGGGTCGATTTATCCATATCCACCCTGTGTCTCAGTGTATGTACAAGTGTGTTGATGACCAGTTGATGGCTCAAGTGATTGACTATTGTGAGCTGGAGTTAGGTCTGCGCGTGGTGCTGACTGCTGCACCAGTGTCTCAAGAATTGGATAGGGTGTATGGCATCTTGTCGCATACTAAATCTAACCCGCTAAATTTGGCCGGGAAGTTAAGTTTATTGGAAACTGCCGCTCTTAATAAATTGTCGAAAATGCTATTGGTAGTAGATACAGCAATTATGCATATTGCCACAGCAAATGACGTACCAACTTTGGCGTTTTTTGGCCCCACTGCAGTAGATAATTGGGGACCTTGGGATAAGACGTTGCTACAATCAACTTATCACAGAGGTGGAAGTCTACAGCAACATGGCAAACATCGAGTGCTAATGGGGGTGCAAAGCTGCATCCCTTGCTCGCAAACGGGTTGTAACAATTCAGGCGTGAGCGAGTGTTTGAATACATTAAACTTAGAGATAATTAAGCAGCAGATTGTAACAATGCTAGATGAGCAACATTAAAGTACTACATACCGAGTGGTCGGACGGCTGGGGTGGGCAAGAGATTCGTATTATTGGCGAAATGCTGGCAATGCGAGAGCTTGGTGTTGATGTTTGTTTGGCTTGCACCGAGCATGCGCAAATTAGACAAAAAGCACTGGATAACGATATCAAGGTATTTATTCTGCCATTTAAAGGAAATGCTGATTTAAGCACTTTGTTTGGCCTAAGAAAAATCATCAGGCAACAGCATATTGATATTGTTAATACCCATAGTGGTAAAGATACTTGGGTGGGTGGTTTAGCTGCTAAGCTAGCAGGCGCCAAATTTATCAGGACGCGCCACCTTTCAACACCAATTCGTTCCTCTAGACTTAATTTTATTAATGAGTTGGCCAACTATATCTTTACCACTGGGGAGACTGTCAGGCAAGATATGATTAACAATAATCGCATTAAGCCCGAACGCATCCAGTCAGTCCCAACTGGCATTGATGCCAATCTCTACCAAGCAAGCAACTTTAATCGTCAGAGTTGTCGAGCCTTGTTTGGGTTTGAAGATGATCAAGTTGTCGTTGGCATTGTGGCTGTCTTGCGTCGTTTTAAACGCCATGATCGTTTCCTGCAAATGGTACGACATGTGGTTGATGCTAACCCAGAAAAAAATATTCGTTTTGTGATGGCGGGTGATGGCCCTCAGCGTGAAAAACTAGCTCAAATGATAGTTGAATTGGAGTTGCAGGGCCATGTTTATATGTTGGGGCATGTGTCTAATATTACGGAGTTATTGTGCGCGCTGGATGTTTTTGTGCTTACCTCTGATAGTGGAGAAGGTGTGCCGCAATCAGTTATGCAAGCGTTACTCATGAATAAGGCTGTGGTAGCCACCAGTGCAGGTAGTACTAAAGATTTGCATCATAAGGATAATTTTATGTTGATTAATAAGGATTCGCAATTAGCCCTTAATCAGGCTTGCCACCATTTAGTGGAAGATGAAGCGCTAAGAGGTGAATATGCTGGACGTGCCAGAGGTTATGTATTAGAGCAGTTTTCAAAAGATAGGATGTCAGCCAATATTATGAAGATTTATCGACAGCTGCTGGATTGATGAGAGTTTTGTATACCAATTTTCATCCTGGTAATGGTGGTGGCCATACAACCTATTTAGCTTATTTATTCAATGGCATTCTGTCTCAAGACACAAGTGTCGAAGTCTTTATGGCTGCACCTAAGGTCAGTAAACTCAATAGAGATCTTAGACGAACCCACCCAGATAGAGTATTTGATGTGGACTTTCCTGGCAAACCAAAAGAGATTGTTAGAGCCTTATCCAACGCCAAGAAATTAAGAAAACTTATTATTGACCGGCAAATTGATATTGTACATGTGAATGGCACACCAGACCATAAAGTGGTCATGTTGTGTAAATGGTTGTATCGCTTGGACTTTCGTATTGTTAGAACTAAACATGATTCATTCCCTATCAAGGAAAATTGGTTTGCCAATAAGCTATATGGCAAATACACCGACCAGATGGTTGTGGTCTCCAACTACCAGTTTGAGCACGTTATCACCCAGTCATTGCAGAACAAAACCATGGTTATTCATAATGGAGTTAATCTGGATTATTTTAAACCCAGAGATAAGTCGAAAACACTACTGCAAAAATACGACATTCAGAAAGGCGACCTAGTACTTGTTTCAGTGGCAGGAACTGCACTACATAAAGGTTGGCAACTTCTGGTAGAGGCTGCCTCAAAGCTTGAAGATAGCCAACGCAAGAAAATTAAAATTATTCTTGCTGGGAATACACCAAAACTAGAGACAGTTGAACAATATATCAATGCATTTGATATGCAAGACCAAGTGATTTTTACTGGATTTATGGATGATGTTAGAGAAGTGATTTCTATTGCTGATGTTGGTTTTGTTCTATCTATAGGCGTGGAAACTATCTCGTTTGCCTGTCGAGAGATGATGGCGATGGGCAAGCCTGTATTAGCTTCTGATTATGCCGGATTACCGGAGAATATTACCGATAATCAGGATGGTTGGATTACTACAGGTTCTGCTAATAAGGTCTACGAGAAGCTGAAACAGATTATTGGTTTTAATTTGGATCAATATGCTGATTGTGCTACCCAAAAAGCAAAACAGAGTTTTGGGCTTGAAAATTTCGTTAGAACAACAACTAATATTTATTCAAAAAGTTAAATTATAATCAACAATATATGAAGGTTATTTACCCGTATCCAATGCACATTAGCAAGGGCTATACTTATATGCTAAGCATTGTCCAGTTTTTGAATGCCTTGGCCAATCGCGTGCCTGTTGAATTGCTATGTTTAGATTCTAGAGTATCGATAGAGAAGTATTTAAATGATAGTCTCGACATTGAACTGCATCCAAATTTAAAAGTGGTTCAGATTTCCAATAAAAAGCTTGGTATTAAAAGCAATAAATTGTTCTTTATCGCCAACGTATTGAAGTATTTAAAACAAATTGAGTCTGAAAAGTTGGTGATTTACACGCGTGACTTTAAACAAATGCGCCTATCTATTAAAAACTTAAAACACAAGTCTTTGGATATTCAGTTTGTCTTTGAAGTGCACCAAATTTTATCTCAGAATTATTGTCGTGAAGGGGAATATAAGAAAGCAAAAGAAATGCAAACACTGGAAGAATTTGTATTTTCTAATGTGGATAATTTGATTTGTATCACTTCAACGTTAAGCAGCGAAATTAAAAAAAACTTCTCTACTTGTATACAGAGACATCATATTTTGCCGGTCGGATTTAACAAGAAATTTTTACAAATTGCTCACAAGGTCGATAAGCAATATGACATTATTTACAGTGGGAATTTCAGTATTTGGAAAGGTTTAGATACTCTTATAGAGTCTATATCTATTTTGAAACATCAACATAATAAAGATATTAAAGCCATTCTAATCGGTGCTGATGAGCAATCTCGACAACAGTACGGGCGCCAAGCAGAAGAATTAGGTGTATCGGGCAATATTACCATTGTCAATAGAGTGGATCACAAGGAAATTTACCGCTATATTGCGCAGTCAAAAATTGGCATACTCTCCAATAAATATGATGCAGATGGAATGCTATTTACTTCACCATTAAAGCTCTACGAGTATCTTGGTTCCGGTTTAAAGGTAGTGGTATCAAGATTGCCTTCAATTGAAAGCGCCATAAGTCCATCGTTAGTCTATTATGCTACACCTGAAAACCCATCTGACTTTGCGCAAGTAATTATGCGTGCGCTAGATGACGATGCTTTTGAAGCCAATAGGGGTAAAGATTTCGCAAGTGACTACACCTGGGAGTCGCGCGTGGAGCGTTTTATGGGGTTTTTTGAGTGAGAATTCTACTGATTAAATTTAGAAATATTGGCGACGTTTTGTTATCGACAGCTTTGGTGTCGAATCTTAGATATCATTACCCTAATGCTACCATAGACTTTGCTTTAAACGAAGGGTGTGAAGATATGGTTTCTGACAATGAAGATATTAACAATATTATTGTTTATGATCGATTTAGAATCAAAAAGTTAAATTTATTTTCTCAACTTAAAGAGGAGTTTAGGTTTGCGCGTCAAATTCGTCAAAATCACTATGATATAGTAATCAATTTAACTGAAGGGGATAGAGGCGCCCAACTTGCTCTTTTTAGTGGCGCCAACTATAAATTAGGCTTTCCAGTAAAAAAAGGAATTTTTGCAAAGTTGAAGATTTTCAGTCAGTTGGGCAATGATAAGGTGTGGCAACATACAGTTGAAAAGGACCTGCAATTTATAACTCTACTTGGTAAAGAAGTAGTTGACAGGTCGGTTAAGATCTGCTGGTCTGATGTTGTGGAAGTGGAAATTGATAAAATTTTAGAAGAGAATTGCATTAGAGAGTTTGTGCATATTCACCCCGTATCAAGATGGATGTTTAAATGCTGGGAGGATGATCGTATGGCAAAGATCATTGACTACCTTCAACAAGACAAAGGTTTGCGTGTTGTTATTACCGGTGCACCAATTAAGAAAGAACTGGATAGGATTGATAAAATATTAGCACTTTGCAAGACTACACCTGTGAATTTATCGGGTCAACTAACACTTAAGCATTTAGCTTGTTTATCATCTAAAGCTAAATTGTTCTTTGGCGTAGATACCGCCCCCATGCACATGGCTGCTGCTGTGAATACACCAGTTATTGCTTTATTTGGTGCAAGCTATCCAGCTGTATGGGGGCCTTGGAATAATAAAACTGACCAAGTTTTTGAGAATAAAGATGGTAGTCAGGAAAATGGATTACACTACATGATTGCTAATTTAAATCATGAGATCTTTTATGAGGGTCAAATCAAAAAGTCTCGAGGTATGGTGTTAATTGACTACAATCAAACCAGAAAGGTAATAGGCAAGGCGTTATTATGAAATTAAATATTGGCTGCGGAAATAAAAAAATTGATGGCTATATTGGTGTTGATAAGTTTCAATGTGGTGCCGCCGATTATATTGTTGATGTTGAAAATGAAACACTGCCATTTGAAGATAATAGTGCAGAGTCGGTTGTTCTGGATAACGTGATAGAGCACTTTCATAACATCCCTAGAGTTATCAATGAGCTAATTCGTGTATCAAAGCAGGGTTGCGTTATTAAGATTATTACACCACACTTTAGTTCGCTGTCTTCATGGGTGGACCCAACCCATGTACACCACTTGTCATATTTCTCTTTTGATCACTTTGAGCGCAATGGTGTATCGCATTACATCGGAAAAGGCGTCAGAATCAAAAAAAGAAAATTGTCATTTGGCGGCGGTATTTTTGGCCTCATTGCTAGAGTGATGTTTAATATCAATCCTAAGAAATATGAACAAAAATATTGTTTTATTTTTAGAGCAAGTACTCTGACATTTTGGTTGGAAGTGGATGAGTAAACTATATCTGATTAGAGAGAAGTCCACCAAGTTCGGTGGCGCTGAGGTTTATTTGTCCAGGCTAGCTAAAGCATTGTCAGACAGTGGTATCGAACACCAAATACTTAATTCAGTTTTCCCCAGAGTCCTACCATCTTGGCTACGCATCATTTTGTTTAATCTGCAGGTTTGTCTAACCAAGAGAGGAAAGTTTTATTTTTCTCTAGAACGTATTATATGCCCTGATGTATATCGAGCGGGAGACGGTGTGCATAAAATATTCTTATCTACTGAGAAGAAGTCTAAGTTTAATCCGTTGCACCCCATATACCTATTTTTAGAACGACGATGCTTTAATAACGCCAAGCGTATTATTGCCAATTCGTATATGGTCAAAAATGAAATTGTTAAGACATATGGTGTTGATCGCCATAAGATTAATGTTGTCTATAATGGCATACGATCAAAAGAAGTTGATTATGTTCGATCTTATCAAAAGCTCTCCAAGGAGTTTAATTTTGAACACAATATTCCAGTCATTTTGTATGTTGGTAGTGGGTTTAAGAGAAAGGGTGTAGAGGAATTTTTACACATTGTTTCTAGAATGAGTACTAAGTGCCAGGCGTTCATTGTTGGTAAAGAGAAAAAGATAGCATACTACCAACAACTGTCTCAAGATCTTAGCGTAGATGATAGGGTGGTTTTTACCGGTCCCAGAACCGATGTAGAAGATTTTTATACAATTAGCGACATCTTTCTTTTTCCAACGCATTATGAGCCTTTTTCCAATGTGGTGCTGGAGGCTATGGTTTATGGCAATGCTGTGTTTACTACCAAACAAAATGGCGCGCACGAGATTTTGCCAAAAGAGTGTATTATGTCCAACCCTCAAGATTTTTCGGTAGTAGAAAGAATTGATACACTGTTGAAAGATAAAGAGGCATTGTGCACTGTAAAAAATGACAGCCAATTGATAGCTACTAAGCTTTCAATTGAAGCCAATATGTTGCAAACACTAGACATTATTAAAAAGGCGAAGAATGATTAATCAACTCTACAATTACATTAGAGAGCAAGACGCTAAGTTTATTTTTCTAGCACTTATGTTGGCAGTATTGCCTAACCTAGAGGTCCCTAAAAATTTATTCGCGTTATTATTCGTGCTATCCTGGTTTGTTATTGCCAAAAAAAGTCGAGACTGGGGCGGAAAGTGGCAATCGATTGATGCAATCTTCCTATTGTGGATACTAGCCGATATTATAGTTGGACTTAATGCAGTAATGATTCATGATCAACCCGCCAATGGCTCAAAAGATATTATTAAATTTGTATTAGTTGGTTGGGCTATTTCGAGATCGGGCTTTACTTCAGGGCAGATTATTCGACTATGTATTATCGCTATAATATTTACAGTTGCTCCATTGGGTTATATCTATATTGATTGTTCTGGTGGGGAGTGTATTGCGCTGAATTCAGTTGGACATGTTAACCATACTGCAATTTATCTATTAATTGTTTATATATTATCTTTGTCGCTATTGTTGTTAAACTTCTTCAGTCTGAAGAGATGGGAAAGGTGGGTATTGTTTTCGAGTGTGGTTATTTTGGGCTATGTAATCATTGACACAAATAGTAGAGCTTCTACTGGGATTATGTTGCTTGTTACATGCTTATGTCTTGGGTATTTGATTTTTGTTTATAGGACGATACAAGTTTGGTTAGCCAGCACATTAATTGTTGCTTCTACATTGGTTTTTTTTAAGTACAATCCGCCTTCAGTGTTCAATAAATTTCAAACTGGTAGCAGCCTCCTGGGTGACTCGCCAAGACAAAAGATAAGAAACTTTAGCCATTATGTTTTCAAGAAAAATCCTGTTCTAGGAATCGGTTTTGGAAATTTTTCCAATCTAGACCACAAATATATTAAGCCACTGGTACTGCAAGAAAAAAGAGTTTATAACGCAGATGAATTTATGCCATACGCACACCCACATAATGTTTATTACACATATCTAGTAGGAGGTGGTCTTGCTATCTTCTCAATTTTTGTATGGTTTTGGCTATACATGTTGTTTGCGATTAAACGCTCTTATGTATTTAGTAAGGACAGGTGGTTAACATTTGCTGGAATTGGTGTGGTAATAACTAACTTGGGGATTGGTTTTGTTAATACTACACTCGCTCATGAGCATGCACTGATAACAATGTTTGTGCTCGGCCTGATGATTGCCAGAGATAGAAAAGTATGAAAATTGAATTTAATATGAGTTAAGTTCTTCTGTTGTTATAAGTAGGCGTGAGGCGTTAATGAGGATACTAATAGAACTCCCGACTTGGCTAGGTGATTGTGTCATGGCAACGCCGTCAATTGAAAGCATCATTGAGCAATATCCTACTGCTAAGATTACTGTTGTTGGTTCATTTGTTTCGACCGAGGCTATGAAACACCATCCTAGAGTGGTTAACATATTGGTGCTAGATAGGTCATATCTAACTCTGTATCGATTCGCAAAGTTCTTAGGTAGTTTTGATCTATTTTTCTCGTTTCGAAGTTCTAGACGCTCCTTAATCTTCAAGTTTTTCGTTTCGGCTGGGCAAAAATACCAGTTTAAAAAGCGAAAATATCAACAAGGTCACCAAGTTGAGAAATACTCGAGATTTGTTAGTGATGGTTTGGGTGTCGATTTTCAACCAGGAATGTTAAAGTTGCACAAACAAGGTGATAGCGTGAAAAAAGTGAGACCTAGGCTGGGCATCAACCCTGGTGCTTCTTATGGCAGTGCTAAGCGCTGGCATCCTGAAAAGTTTGCCGAAGTAGCAAGCCAGTTTTCAAATCAATACGATATTTTAATTTTTGGCGGATCCGACGAGCGGGAGATGTCTAATGATATTGAAAAGGGTTTAATTGAATGTGGCGTTAAGCATTATCAGAATTTGGCTGGTAAAACCAGTATTACAGAGTTAATTAATCAGATATCCAACTTGGATCTATTTATCACAGGCGATAGTGGCCCCATGCATGTGGCTGCTGCGTTTCAAGTACCGACAGTGGCGATTTTTGGCCCTACCAAGGACAAAGAAACTTCACAGTGGATGAATGGCAAGAGTGCTATTGTTAAGAAAAACTTAGATTGTCAGCCATGTATGAAACGCACTTGCCCATTGCGGCATCATGATTGTATGCGTTTGATTGGTGCGGGTGAAGTGCTAACAGCAGTTAAGCAGCTTAATCTTTGAAAGCTAGGTCAATTAAGTGGCAAAGAGTGTGGCCAATCAGAATGTGCATCTCTTGGATGCGTGGTGTATCTTCGGCAGGCACCACTAGGTTCACATCGCAAACTACATTCATCTCACCGCCGTCTCGACCACTTAGACCAATGGTTTGACAGCACAAATCATTGGCCAGTTTGAGTGCACTGAGTACATTGTTAGAACTTCCGCCTGTGCTAATACCAATAGCGATATCGCCAGTATTGGCCAGTGCTTCGATTTGTCGATTAAACACGTGCTGATAACCATAGTCGTTACCAATTGCGGTAAGTGCCGAGGTGTCGGTAGTTAGGGCAATGGCCGACAGGCCTTTACGTTCTACTTTGTATCGACCCACCATCTCAGCAGCAATGTGTTGTGCATCAGCCGCTGAGCCACCGTTGCCAAAGATGAGAATCTTTCCTTGATTATTAAGAGCTTGGATGCATAGTTCAGCTGCTTTGGCAATGTCATCAGTTAACCGCTCCATCTGTTGAGCGGTTTTCAAGTGTTCACTAAGCTCGTGTTGAATAATATCTTTCATGGTTTCTGAATCTTTTCAATGGTTTTGGTAGTGCTTTTTCCTGCAACAAATTGTACCAGTTTTAACTCGTCAACCAAGTCCTGTCCAACTACATCCTGACCTTCGTAATCACCACCCTTAACTAGAATATGTGGCTTAATGGTTTTAATGAGATCATATGGCGTGTCTTCATCAAAAACCACCACATAGTCTACCGCCTCCAGTGCTGCCAGAATATAAGCACGATCATCTTCCGTGTTAATTGGTCGAGATTCACCTTTGAGGGCTTTAACAGATCGGTCTGAGTTAAGCCCCAAAATCAACACATCGCCAAAACTTTTAGCGGTTTCTAGGTAGCGCACATGTCCAGCGTGTAGTAGATCAAAACAACCATTGGTAAACACCAGTTTTTTGCCGTTGTCTTTAAGTCTGGCGCTTAGTGTTTGAATCTCGTCCCAGGCTTTAATATGCGCATCACTACTGGATTTGTGCAGACTGGATTCGTACTCGATGATTTCATCGAGTGTGGCAGTAGCACTACCAATCTTTCCTACGACTACACCAGCTGCCAAGTTGGCAAACTTAACTGCCTGGTCAATATCATAATCACAAGATAGAGCAAATCCCAGCGAGGCCAGCACGGTATCGCCAGCACCAGTAACATCATAAACTTCTCGAGCCACTGTCGGATGGGTGCGCAACTCATCATCAAAAATAGCCACACCTTGCTCACTTAGAGTGATGAGTGAGACATCTAAATCGCACTCACGTTTTAATTGGGTGATGGCTTGAGTGAGACTGGCCTCATCATCAATCTTGATTTTTGTAGCTTCGCCTGCTTCTTTCTTATTAGGTGTTAGTAGATAGGCGCCTTGGTATTTACTGTAGTCCAAGCCTTTGGGGTCTACCAAAACCTTGATATTATGCGCATTGGCCGTGTCAATTAGCGCCTGGGTAAACGCCTGGGTGAGTACGCCTTTTCCATAATCAGAGAGCAAGACTACGTCGTAATCAGCAACCACACTTTGATAACTTTCAATCAATTGTTGTTGAGTGTCTTCACTGATGGCATCAACACTTTCTCGATCATAACGCACCACTTGTTGCTGGGCGGCAATAATACGAGACTTTTTGCTAGCAATACGACCTGGTTCAACCACTAGGTGACGCGTATCCACTTTAATATCAGTCAAGAGCGCGCGCATTTCATCAGAGATTTCACAATTACCAACTACGCTCATAACATCCACTTTGGCACCTAATGTACACAGATTGTTAATAACATTGCCCGCACCGCCTAAAACCGTACTTTCGCGATCAACATTTACTACTTGTACTGGCGCTTCAGGTGAGATACGTTCGCACGAGCCCCAAAGATAATGATCAATCATCAGATCGCCAATAACCAGAATCTTAGGAGTTTGGTTCTTTAAATCCAGCATAATCAGTCTAGTGGCTCACCATGTAAGCGTTTAATCTCAGGAATGTAGGCCTTGATGCCTTCTTCTAAAGAAGTCACTGGATTGAAGTCTAGATTTTCACGAGAAGTGGTGATATCAGCTTGCGTATGCATTTGGTAACCATCATATGGATTGGGGATATACTCCGCTCCTAAGTCTGTTCCTAGCTCTTGTTGTAGGATATCGGCAATATCCTGAAAGCTTCTAGGTTGGCCTGTACCCACGTTATAGGTGCCGTTTTCTTTGGGATTGCAGGCTTTAATATTGGCTTGTACCACATCTTCGATATTAATAAAATCACGCAGGATTTGATCCGAGCCTTCGAACAATCTAGGCGCTTTGCCATCTAAGATTTGGTGCCCTAGTTGAATCACCATCGAAGAGGTTTTGGCTTTGTAATATTCTCTCGGGCCGTAGACATTAAAGAATTTAAGACCAACAATACTCATCTCAGGATTTTCTCTGGCGTAGCGCGCAGCAATTTGATCCATAGCATACTTGCTAAAACCATAAGGGTTTTCGGGGTGTTCTATTCCCACAGTTTGTGGCGAAGGTAGCGAGCCATAGGTAGCGGCAGAGCTGGCATAAATCATGGCAGCACCGTCTTTTTTAGCCTTGTCTAGCAGGTCATAAAATGAGTTAACATTGGTTTTCATCACAATTTCTTGATCGTAAACACGGGTATCAGAGATCGCAGCCTGATGAAAAATATAATCGAATTTGTAATCATCTAGCAAAGCCAAGTCTGCTTTGTTGTTGATGTTGCCGCAAAGAACATCGCCTCTAAAACCAATTAGGTTTTTATAGTGACCAAAGCTTTGCAGATTGCCATTGGCAAAGGTTGCTTCGCTTCTAAAACAGTCGAACACTACCACGGTTGCGTCTGGGTAGTTATCTTGGAAATAAAATGCCAGATTGCTGCCAATAAAGCCAGCACCGCCAGTGATTAGAATGCTTTTGTGATTGAAGTCAGTATCGCTATAAGTCATTTGATTTCTATATGTGTATGGTAAACCGTATTTTAATCTAACATTTGCCCTTTAAGGTTGGCTATATACTATAATGATTTCGAGCTTGCCGTTGATATTTTCGGTGCGGTAGCTATGATTAATTCAACAGCTGGAACCAAAGTGTCTTTATGAAGTATTGTAAAAACTTCTATCAAATTAAATCCAATCAAGAAATCTTTGAACGATTAAAGGCGGAGCGAGAAGACATTGGCTATTACCAGTTGCCAGATCAAGATATTTCTGAGATCAAGGCTTACACACAAACCATTACGCAACAGCACATTGTGGTATTGGGTGTTGGTGGCTCTAGTTTGGGTGCACGAGCTATTTATGAGTTTTTATTGCCCTCTAACGTTTATCAAAAAGACTTGCTGTTCTTGGAGACGGTCGACCCACTAGAAATTAATCATTCTCTTAAAAAGATCGATATAAATAACGCACATTTCGTGGTAATTTCAAAATCGGGCAATACCATTGAAACCGTTAGTTTATTGAAATATATCGACGGGTTGGTGGCAATTACTAAAGATAATTGCACGATTGTTTCAGAGGCAGATAGCCAATTGAGCCAGTTTGCGCGTGAGAATAATATCCGAGTATTTGCGCTTGATAAAAACATTGGTGGGCGTTTTTCCGTTTTTAGCGTGGTAGGCCTGGTACCACTGGCGATGGTAGGTGTGGATATCGATAATTTGCTGAATGGCTGTCGACGCGTTTCGGAGAGTTTTTTCTCTCAAGGTAGTTATTACAAGCCCATTATCCGTAAGGCTAGATTTTTGGTTGAGAATAAATCTCGATTCAATATCAACGCGATTTTTTCTTATTCCTCTTCACTAGAGGCGTTTAACAAGTGGTATGTGCAACTTTGGGCTGAAAGTCTGGGCAAGGTGAATATTAACGGTACGCGTCAGGCACTTACACCAGTAGCTTTAGTGGGGCCGGTGGATCAGCATAGTTTTTTGCAGTTGATCGTTGATGGTGTGCGCGATAAGACCTTGACTTTTATTAAAATTGATGATCTCAAGGATAAGGCGATCATCCCTAATGACAAGGGTAAATTTAAAGCGCTGGACATGGGTTATGTTGATGGATTGCGCTTTAATGACTTACTCAATCAGCAAGCAGATGCCACCATTAAATCAATCGAAGAGCAAAAAGATATTCCTTGTGATGTGGTGACTATCTCCACTGTGGATGAGTACAATATCGCCAAACTGATGTTTATTTATCAACTAATGACATCGGCCATTGGTGCATTCTTACAAATTAACACCTATGATCAACCTGGTGTTGAACAGGGTAAATCGTTTCTCATCAATCAATTAATGCAAGACCATGATTAAGAAGTGCTTATTTCCAGTGGCTGGTTATGGTACGCGTTTTTTACCAGCGACTAAAGCTGTTCCTAAAGAGATGTTGCCGATTCTAACCAAGCCGCTAATTCAATATGGCGTAGAAGAAGCAATGAGTGCTGGCATTACGCAGATGGCCATGGTAACCAGTAAGTATAAAGGCGCAATTAAGCAACATTTTGAGCCACATGTAGATATTGAAGCTAGTATTAAGGGCACAGCCAAAGAGTCATTGTTAGGCGAAGTCAATCACATTATCGACCAATGTGGGTTTTCTTATATTGAGCAGCAACAAATGCTAGGCCTAGGACATGCCATCTACACTGGAAAACCTTTGATTGGCAACGGGCCATTTGCGGTGATTCTGCCAGATGATCTGTGCCACCATGAGGGTGATTCGATTTTACAACAAATGGTTAATTTGCATCAACAGCATCCCGATTGTTGTATTGTGGCGATTGAAGAAGTGCCAATGAGTGAGGTGGATAAATACGGCGTGATTGCAGGTGAATTACTACCTGAGCTAGATAATGTTTATCGTGTTAATAGCATGGTGGAAAAACCCAATCCACAGGATGCACCAACTAATTTAGCCATTATTGGTCGTTATATATTAACGCCAGAAATTTTTAACGTTTTAGAGCAAACTGCTGCAGATAAAAATGGAGAAATCCAAATTACTGATGCACTAATGACGCTTGCTAAACAGAATAAGATTCTTGCTTATAAGTTTCGGGGTAAGCGATATGACTGCGGTAGTGTTGATGGATTTCTAATTGCAATGAATGAATTTAATAGGCTGTTAGATGCATAGTCGTGTTAAATTGAACAGTTTTTTGATAGGATAATATTCATAGGATATGGACGTTTTATTTGTTAATCCGAATTCTTCTTTAAAAGCATATCAGGATCTCGCTAAGGTTTTTTCTGCAATTGAGCCGCCTACATGGTCTCTGTTGTTAGCTGAATCTTGCCGATCAAAAGGTTTCGATGTCGGTATTTTGGATTGTGATGCGGAAAGACTGTCTTTGGAGGAGTCAGTAGTTAGAGTTAGAGAGGCTAATGCAAGGCTGGTAGTTTTTGTTGTATATGGGCAAAACCCTAACTCAGGGACGACAAATATGATTGGAGCTCTCGAGCTTTCAAATTTTATTAGATTAAAAGGTGTCGCCAGCACAGTGTGTTTTGTTGGATCTCATACTAGCTCTCTTCCTTTGGAGGTTCTATCGGAAAAATCAGTTGATATTGTACTATTGAATGAAGGAGTTTATGCACTTCACAATCTTCTTAGGTCGAATTTGGAAAGTGACCTAGGGAGCATTAAAGGTATCGGTTATAAGAAAAAGGATGCTCTTAATGATAATGTATTGAAACTCAACCAGCCAGAGAGAGTTGTTCCTCAAGAGCGTATGGATGTTGATCTACCAGGGTATGCATGGGATCTTCTGCCTTATAAGGATAGACCACTTGACCTCTATAGGGCGCATTTTTGGCATGCTAACTTTGATCATAAGCAAAGAACACCCTTTGCCGCCATATATACATCTTTGGGTTGTAATTTTGGATGTGATTTTTGTATGATTAATATTATCAATAGGGACGACAACTCGGAAAATATTGACGCCTCTCACTCCAGAGGTATGAGGTTTTGGAGTAGTGATTGGGTAATAAAAGAGCTAAAAAAATTGTCAAATTTGAATGTAAAAACTCTCCGTATTAGCGATGAGATGTTCTTTCTTAACAGAAAATACTATAAGCCAATATTGGAGAAGATTATCCAAGAAAAATTAGACTTTAATATGTGGGCATATTCAAGAGTCGATACCGTTAGAAATGATGCTTTGAAGTTGTTTAAAAAAGCAGGCGTAAATTGGCTAGCACTAGGAATTGAAGCAGGAAATCAGAGTGTGAGGCAGGAGGTTTCTAAAGGTTCTTTTAAGGAAGTAAATATTAGAGAGGTATGCAATACTATTCGGGAAGCCGATATAAAGATTATTAGTAATTATATATTCGGATTCCCTGATGATACCCTCGATACAATGAGAGAGACATTAGATCTAGCTAAAGAATTAAACACTGAAATGGCAAATATGTATACATGTATGGCCCTACCAGGAAGTCCAATGTATTATGCGGCCAAACAAAATAATTGGAGTCTGCCGGAGTCATATGAAGGTTATGCGTTCTTATCTCATGAGTGTGAACCGTTGCCAACAAAATCTTGCTCGCCTCAAGAAGTCCTTAAGTTTAGGGATGAGGCCTGGCAAGAGTATTTTTCTAGCTCGAAATATTTATCATTAGTCGAAGAAAAATTTGGCAAGAAACAGAGGGAAAATGTTGAAAAGATGGCATCAATACAACTTAAGAGAAAAATACTAAATACATGATCATATCAAGGACACCTTATAGAATTTCTTTTTTTGGCGGGGGGACTGACTATCCAGACTGGTATATGAACAATGGAGGCAAAGTATTGTCAACAACGTTCGATAAATATTGCTACATTAGCGTGCGACATTTGCCACAGTTCTTTAAACATAAACATAGAATAGTATATTCTCAAATTGAAAGTGTTAATAATTATGATGAGATCGAGCACCCTTCTGCCAGAGAAGTTTTAAAATACTTTAATCTTAGTAAAGGTTTAGAAATTCACCATGATGGAGATTTGCCTGCAAGATCGGGACTAGGGTCTAGTTCATCTTTCACAGCGGGACTTGTAAATTGTATTCTTGCTCTTTCGGGAAAGAGGGTCTCAGATGAGGATCTGGCTAAATTTGTTGTCAATATGGAGCAGAATATTATTCATGAGCCTGTAGGATCCCAGGATCAAATAGCCGCAGTATACGGTGGATTTAATGAAATTAATTTTTTTGAAGATGGTGAATTTTTAGTTAAAAGGCAAATTTATAAACCAGGAAGACTGGAGGAGCTGAACAATCATCTTATGCTGTTCTTTACGGGGCTATCCCGATTCTCTACAGATATTTCTGCTAGTAAAATTAAAAATATTACTGAAAATAAAAGTGATACTTTTCTTAGCGAGATGAGTGATATGGTGGATATTGCTATTGATATCATGGGAGATCCCAAAAAACCAATAATAGACTTTGGTAGACTTTTGGATGAAGCATGGCACTGTAAAAAGAGCTTATCGCAAAAAATATCCAATCAGTTAATTGACGATGTTTACTCTAAAGCAAAGAAAAATGGGGCAATTGGCGGCAAAGTTCTTGGTGCTGGCGGTGGCGGATTTATTTTGTTTTTTGTTGAGCCGGAAAATCATCAAAAGGTACAAAGCGCTCTGAAAGATTTTATGAGCGTCCCTTTTAAATTTGAAAATACAGGCTCAAGAATTGTTCTGTATCAGCCAGAGGGGTTTTGAGTAGTTGTGTTTACTCTTACAAAAGATTCAAAAATTTATATAGCTGGACATACAGGTATGATAGGCTCGGCTTTTCTTAGATACTTTTCAGAGAATGGCTATGAGAGAATTATGGTTAAAAGTCGTTCCGAATTAGACCTATCAAGTGAGCAACAAGTAGAAAAATTCTTTGAGAGAGAGTCTCCAGAAATAGTAATTTTTGCAGCAGGAAAAGTTGGTGGAATTATAGAAAATAGAGATAGTCCTGCCGACTTTATTGAGCAAAATTTATCTATACAGTTGAATGCCTTCAAATTTGCTAGAAAATACCACGTTAGAAAATTTATTTTTTTTGCATCGTCATGTATGTACCCAAAAATTTCAAACCAACCAATGTCAGAAAACATGCTTTGTTCGGGACACCCTGAGCAAACAAGCATTGCTTATGCCAGCGCAAAGTATGCCGGACTACAGTTTGCCTTGGCAATCAACAGTCAAGATAAAAATACAAGCTTTATTCCTGTCATTCCTAACAGTGTATATGGGCCAAATGATAATTTTGACCCTAATAGTTCACATGTCTTATCTGCACTAATTAGGAAATTCCATGATGCCAAAAGAAACAATGAGCCTAATGTTGTTCTCTGGGGAACTGGAGAGCCTAAAAGAGAATTTTTATACGTAGATGACTTGGTTGTTGCAATCATCAAGATTCTGGAGAGTAACTTTAAAAATGAATTCTTGCCTATTAACATAGGGTGTGGCAAGGATATTTCAATAAGGTTTCTTGCAGAAAGAGTGGCAGACATTGTAGGGTATGATGGCAAGGTAGTCTGGGACAAATCAAAACCAGATGGCTCTCCAAGAAAGCTGTTAGACAACTCAAGAATTTTGTCCCTTGGATGGAAACCTGAAACTTTATTGGATTCAGGAATTGTAAAAACCTATGAATGGTTCGTTGAACATGGACAGCTTTGAGGGATGCCTTTATTATGACTGATTTGAGTTATTTGATACAGAAAGCAGAATGGGTATGGAGGGAAACCTTGAAGATTCATAAGCAAGCACCCGAGACGCGTATTGCCTCATCTCTTTCACCTGTTGAGATTTTTGTGTCTCTTTATTATGGAAAAGTTTTATCTCAAAACCCGGAAAATCCGAGTGATGATTCTAGAGATAGGTGTATTGTTAGCAAGGGACATGGATCTATTTGCATGTATCCGATTCTGGCTGACTTGGGTTTTTTCTCAAAGAGTGAGTTGCAAAATGTGTGCAAGAATGGCGGTTTTCTTGGAGGTATCCCCGACCCTGTTATTCCGGGCTATGAAACTGTAAATGGATCCCTGGGGCATGGCTTGGGTGTTGGCACTGGAATTGCCCTGGCTTTGAGGACGAAAAATAAATCTGAAAGTGTGTTTGTTGTGTCAGGTGACGGAGAATTACATGAAGGCGCTAATTGGGAGGCCATAATGTTCGCATCGCACCATAAATTAGATAAATTGAACCTTGTTGTTGATAATAATAGCACTAGTATGCTGGATCACACTGATAATATTGTTTCTCATATGGACCTGCCTCAGAGATTCCAGTCGTTTGGATGGGAAGTGTATGAGATTGATGGGCATGATATTTCCAAGGTCTTCCCTACCCTTAAACAAGCTAAAGAAAGCAATCAAGGAAGGCCCAAGGTTGTTATAGCTAATACGATAAAAGGAAGAGGTATTCCAGGAGTGGAAAATGAGCCGCTTTCCCATATTATGAATCCCGGAAAAGAGATTCTCGATAGTTTGTTAAAGGATTAGAGAGATGTCCATTAAATTGCCAGCAATGAGAGATGTATTTCTTGAAAAAGTTTGGAGACAAATGTCACACGATGACAGCATTTTCTTTGTAAGTGCTGATTTTGGCTCCCCAGTACTAGATAAAGTTAGACGAGATTTTCCGGATAGGTTTATTAATGTTGGTATTGCAGAGCAAAACCTTATAAATATTTCTGCAGGGTTGGCGTCTGAGGGTTTTAATGTATATGCGTATGCTATCGCACCCTTTATTACTATGCGATGCTATGAGCAAATTAGAGTTAACGCCTCCCTGTTGTCAGAAGTAAGAGATTTGAGTATAAACCTGATAGGCGTAGGCGTTGGGTATAGTTACGTCGTTTCTGGGCCAACACACCAGTGTTATGAGGATCTAACGTTGATGAGGTCTTTACCCAACTTTGAGATAATTTCACCTTCAGACCATGTTACTGCAGAGCATTCTTTTAAATATTCCATGAAAAGAGGTCTAAGGTATTTTCGATTTGACGCCCAGGCACTCCCTGTTGTTTATAAGAGCAATGAGCTGAATAATCTAGGTTTCAGCATCCTAAAAAGAGGAAAAGAAGCACTCCTTATTACTACAGGCTTTGTAACGCATACCGCTCTTAAAGTTGTTCACGAACTCAAAAATAAAGGAGTTATCTTAGGGGTCGTGGATATTTATAATATTACCCATTTTTCAAAGAATGATCTTTTGAGTGAAATTAAGAAATATCAGTTTGTTGTTTCGTGCGAAGAGGGTTTTGCTGGAAGAGGAGGACTTGATGCGATGATAGGCGAACTCCTAAGAAACAATAATGTAGATATTAAATTCATGGGGCTGGGGATTAATCCTAGGTACAGTTTCGAGCTAGGATCAAGAGAGTTTTTGCACGAGAGAGCTGGAATTGGAAAAAAATCAATTATTCAAAGTATTGAAAAATTTATAGACACCTAGGAGTAAAAATGAGATTTCCATTAATGAGAAACAATATAACAAGATCTGATTTAGATGCAGTAATTGAACATCTGAAACAGGACGATCCGATACTGACTAACGGACCGAAAGTTAGAGAGTTTGAGCAGGCCTGGTCTGATTGGCTTGGGGTCAAGTATAGTGTTTTTGTTAATTCTGGAGCGTCAGCAAATTTGTTAACTATGACAATTTTAAAACACAGGTATCCTGAAGGTGGTGAAATTATTGTTCCAACATTGACTTGGGTTTCTGATGTTTCTTCAGTCATTCAAAATGGTTTTAAGCCAGTTTTTGTCGATATAGATCCAACAACTCTAGGGATGGATACAGAACTTGTCATAAAGGCGATTACTAAGAATACTCGTGCAGTCTTTCTAACACATGCTCAGGGTTTCGATGCATTGACCGATGAATTAATCCACGAATTGAACGAAAGAAAGATACATTTGATTGAAGATGTTTGTGAGTCTCACGGTAGTTTACATTCAGGAAAAAAAGCCGGGACTTTTGGCTTGGTTTCTAACTTCTCGTTTTTTTATGCGCATCATATGAGTACTATAGAGGGTGGTATGGTTTGTACCAATGATGAGGAGATATATGAAGAGATTAGAATGTTAAGGTCGCATGGTATGGTTAGGGAAGCCAGTTTGGATACAACTAAAGAAAAATACTACAACGAGAACCCTGATCTTAATAAAGATTTTATTTTTTCCTTCCCGGCATTCAATATGAGAAATAATGAGATTGGAGGAATTTTAGGACTAAGTCAGCTTAAAAGGCTAGACGAAAATATAAAGACCAGAAGTGAAAATCTAAAGAAGTTTTTAAGTCTTATTGATTCAGAAATATTTCAAACAAAGTTTAAGGTTAAGGGCTCTAGTAACTACGCTTTTAATCTTATTTTGAAAAAACCCGACCGAGATATGGCGCAGCGCTTGATGCGCACAATGGAGAATAATGGCGTTGAATACAGAAGAGGGAGTGCTGGAGGTGGAAATCAGGTAAGACAGCATTATTTAAAAGGTTTTGTGGATAAGGATTTTCATCAGAATTTTCCTGTAACTGACCATATTCATTTTTATGGATTTTATATCGGAAATTTTCCAGATTTGTCTAATCAAGAGATTGGTCAAATTTGCAAGATAATCAACTCTGTAAAATATGCATAATATTAGAAAAGCAGTTGTATTAGCTGGAGGGCTTGGAACAAGGCTGAGAGACGTGGTGTCCAATGTGCCTAAACCTATGGCTCCTGTGGATAATAGGCCTTTTTTAGAATATTTGCTGGATTATTGGGCGGCTCAAGGGATTGAAGAATTTTTTATTTCGGTTGGATATCTTAAAAATTCAATCGTTGATCATTTTGGCGAGAGTTATCAAGGGACAAAAATAACTTACATTAAGGAAGATGAGCCCCTTGGAACAGGCGGAGGACTGTTGTTAGCTGGCCAACATATTAAAGAGGACTTCCTTCTTCTGAATGGTGATACATATATTGAGGTTGACTTGGAAAAGTTATTTGACAGACATGTCAAGAATAATTCCCCGTGGACGATGGTTCTTTTCGAGACGTTAGATTTTGATCGCTATTTAGGCGTTAAACTCTCAGATAAAAACATTATTAAAGAGTTAAACTGCAGCCTTGATAAAAGTATAAATCTAGCTAATGGTGGGGTATATATGTTAAGCCCTAAGGTTATTGAATTTTTCAAGATGGAGATAGGGAAGTGTTTGTCTCTTGAGCAAGATTTGCTTCAGCGTTATCTTGATAATGGTGAAAATATCTATGGGCATGTTGCAAAGGGAAGGTTTGTGGACATAGGGCTGCCAGAGGACTATAAAAATGCTGCCAAGGTAATTAGAAGTATTCAGTAATATGGTATGGAGAATTAATTGACAGAAATGGAGGGCGGCTTCCAAGTTTTGAATATAATTCCCCCTGGTTAGGAGAGGTCTCTATTTGGAGGCTGTATATTTTGATCATGTGTACGGCACAAAAGTGCATTACGCATATTTTATATTTACATAAGGAGAAAAAATGAGTGAACATATTTTGGTTACAGGAGGAGCGGGGTACTTGGGTTCAACGATGGTTCCAGATCTCCTAAATTCTGGATACAAAGTTACTGTTTTGGATAATTTTATGTTTAAGCAAACAAGTTTAAACCATTGTACGTATCATCCAAATTTTAATGTTGTGAAAGGTGATATTAGGGTCGAGTCAACCATGAAAAAATTAATGAAGGATGCTGATGTGATTATTCCATTAGCGGCTCTTGTAGGCGCCCCTTTATGTAGTTTGGACCCAATAGGCGCGACAACGACTAATCATGATGCCATTACTTTAATGTTGAAACTTTTGTCGAAGAATCAAACTATTCTCATGCCTACAACAAATAGTGCATATGGAACTGGCGATAAGAATAACTATTGTAATGAAGATTCTCCGTTAAGACCAATATCACAATACGCTATTGAAAAAGTTGAAATAGAGCAACAGCTAATGGACCATGAGAACTCTATCAGCTTTAGACTAGCTACTGTGTTTGGCATGTCCCCTAGAATGCGAATCGACCTTTTGGTTAATGATTTTACTTACAGAGCTGTCCATGATAAGTTTGTTGTTTTATTTGAGAGTCATTTTAAGAGAAATTATATCCATGTTCGAGATGTATCCAGAGTGTTTCAGCATGCGCTTGCTAATTACGACAACATGAAGGGTGAAATTTATAATGTGGGCCTTTCAGATGCCAATGTTTCAAAAAAGGAGTTATGTGAACACATACAGAAGCAGGTGCCTGAGTTTATTTTTATTGATGAGAAAATTGGCAAAGATCCCGATCAGAGAAATTATATTGTTTCCAATGAAAAAATTGAGTCCACAGGATTCAAGCAAGAATTTTCTCTTGACAGGGGAATTGACGAGCTTATTAAGGGCTTCCATATGCTTAAAAACACAAAATATGGGAACATTTAATATACTTTGATATACGATTATTTGATTGTTGGTGGTGGAATTATTGGCTTAACCGTCGCCAATGAAATAGTTTCTAGAGAGCCACTTGCAAAAGTAGTAATTATAGAGAAGGAAGATGGTTTAGGAAGGCATGCTAGCGGCAGAAATAGCGGTGTCGTACATAGCGGAATCTATTATCCAACAGACTCTTTTAAGGCGCGAGTTTGCGCCATTGGTGGGAAGAAGATGTTGGAATTTGCTAAAAATGAAAAAATCGATTTTAGGCAAGATGGAAAGGTGATACTGTCTGTGTCTAAGAGAGATCTTCCAGCTATCGATAAACTCCTTCTAAATGCTAGAAATAACAATATTCCTGCAGAAAGGATTGATTCACAAGAGGTGCTCAAAATAGAGCCTCACGCAAATCCGAATAATTATGGTGGAGTTTTCTGTCCATCTACTGCTGTTATAAATAGTCGAGAAGTGCTCCAGGTGTTGTATAAGAAGCTAGCAAACAAAGGGGTTGAGTTCAGCTTTAATGATGAGCTGCTTAAAAAGGTTGATGATAATCAAGTTCAAACTTCTCAAGGGCGTTATTTTTTTGATTATTTGGTTAACTGCTCGGGTGCGCATGCAGACAAGGTGGCAAAAATGTTCGGTTTTGCTAAGAACTATGAATTAATACCTTTCAAGGGGATATATTGGAAGCTCTCAGAGAAGGCAAATCCAAAAATACAAGCAAATATTTACCCCGTTCCTGACTTGTCTCTGCCTTTTTTAGGAGTGCATCTTACCAAGGTAATCAGCAATGATGTTTATGTTGGACCAACTGCAATTCCTGCCTTTGGTCGGGAAAATTACCATTTATTTCAGGGGGTTTCGTATGGAGAAAGTATTGGAATTGTGTCCAGGTTGTCACGAATGTATCTTTCAAATAAAAATAATATGAGAAACGTGACTCATAAAGAGTTTTTAAAATATGCAAAGTATAGCTTTCTTCAGTCAGCAAAAAAATTGGTGCCATCCTTATCCTTGCAAGATTTAGTGCCAACAAGGAAATCTGGGATTCGTCCGCAATTAATAAACAACCAAACCAATGAGTTGGAGATGGATTATATCTTGGAAAATGGCGAAACATCCCTTCATGTATTAAATGCAATTTCTCCGGCTTTTACTAGTTCATTTGAGTTTGCAGGTAGGATTGTTGATAAGATAGAGAAATATAAATCTAATGGCTGACAAGATGAAATTAGATTTATATATCAGTCAAAGCTAATAAAATGCCAAAAATACTCACCCCGTGGAATGCCAGCTACTTTATCCCTTTAAATGGGTTTCATCCATTATATTCTGAGCTAAAGGTCAGGGCGTTAGAAAGAGCTAAGGGTTTTAGATATATAGTTCCAAAGTCCCAGATTTCTCGTTTTGGTTTGGAGCTACTTGATTCGCAAACCGATGTTTATAAGTCAGAAGTTAAAAGCCTGTCTTGGGCGAATGGTTTGAGTGCAGAAGATCAAGATAGGTTTTATGATTTTTTCTCATTAAATGAGATAAATTATATTGGCTCACTTCCTGGGGATGTTGAGTTCCTGCATACTTCTCCAATTACTAGTGGAGAGAGAGATTTTATTTTTCATTGTGAGAGTTTTGCTCCAATATTTATGCCGTTTCTAATGGAGGATGGGCAATTAAATTGCTCAAATTTAGAAGGAGTTATTTCTTGCTATAGAAAGCTTTTCAAGGAAAGGTGTTTGGCGATTATTTCTCATAATCAGGATACCATTGACAAGATTTCACAGCTTTTTAATGATGAGAAAATTGATAAATTGCTAGTTTGTAAAGAGATTAGTATTTATAGAGGATGCATTAATAAAAGCGTGAGTAAAGACACCAAAGCTGAAACATTTTTATTTGTTTTGTCTGCACATCAGAATATGAATAACTTCGTATATAGAGGCGGTGTTGTGGCCTTAAAGCTTGCTATCCTGCTTTTTGAGAGCGGGCAAGAGTTCGAGTTTATATTTAGGTGTCAAAAGCCAAACGACACTTTTTTTGTTAAATATGGTATTGATCTTCAACTGATTTCAGAAGCCGAAAGTGCGGGCTCGATTGTCTGGATAGAAAAACGTTTAAGTGATTGTCAGATGGATCGCCTTATTGAGCACTCTGATTTTTTGTTGCTTGTCAGTTCTCACCTGCATAGCGTATCCATTTTATCCGCTCTACAATATGGAGTCATACCTATAGTCTCAAATATTGACGAGTGTAGAATCTATCTAAACGAACAAAACGCTATTTTTGTAGATGGCATTAAGGAGTTCTTTGATAAAAAGGTGGAATTTGGCAATGTTAACATTAATTTATTAAATTCCGAAAAATTCCTGTCTGATCATGAAATATTCAGTGACCTTTTAGCTTGCACCATATTTGATGCGGTTTCTGATAAAGAAAGAGTTGCAAGGTTGCGGGGTAATTTAAAGACACGTGTTAATGAAGAAAGTGAAATAGAAAGTTTGCCAGACCTTCTTGAATCTATAGTTTGTCGTGCTAACCAGGAGGTTGATTTCACAGAAGATCTTGGGGGAAAGTTGGGGGAAGTTTTCATTGAAGATTTAAAGGTAAGTCATTTTAACCACCCGCCTCAGCCTATTCAAATTGCCAATGTTGCGCATGGTAGGATTGAGAAATTCTTAAATAGGTACATTTATTTAGATCGCTTAATTGATCAACAAAGGAGTGAAGAAGGATGTGCGAATTACTCGCTTATCCAAAGATCTTTGGCAGAAATTAATCTTGACAGACTCTCTAGTAGGGGTATGTTCACTTCAACAAAAAAAGAAGAAGTTATTGACTTTTTAATTAAAAAAGATGGCAGTCCTTTTAGATTGCATAGCTTGAAGAATGAAAGTTATTATAGAGCGTATTTTTTAACATATTATGGCACACTTGTGACAAAAATTTCCCACAAGCTGAGGCCATATCCAGCCGCTTTTCGCATGGCAAAAAAGGCTCATTATTATATTTGTTTATTGGTAAGAAGGATTAGTTAAGATGTTTATTAATATATGCATTTTTAACCATTTATCCCCAGTTAATGGGGATTATAGGGGTGTGTATGATCAAATTAACTACTTAAAGTATTTTTTCGATACATACGGTGTTAGCTATCGAATTTCGAATCTACTTGATCCAGATGCACTAAATTTGATGATTGAAAATTTTAATCAAGAGTCTGTTATACAAATTAGCAACTTTTGTGAGAGATACGATAAAAAAATTGTTGTTGTTATGACGGAACATCTAAATATAGGCGACAATAACACACTGAGGTACGGTATTTACACCACTTCTGATACTGAATATATTGGCAATATAGACCAGAGAATATACTCTCTGACCATGTTGTCGGAGTATATATTATCGTTTACTACAATAGGTGAGCTTCCTTTGTTGAAAGACATAGGTAGAATTTATGGCGTATCACAGAAATATAGGCTAAATTATCCAAAGGTTCGATTGAAAAATATTTTGTCAAATAGAAGCGCTGCTTATGATCTGTCATTTACTGGCTATATGACGCGATATAGACACAAGGTTGAAAAAAAGTTATCAAAGAAGTATAGTGTTAATTTTTCTGAAATTGTAGGTAGCGATGAAGAAAGAAGGCTCAACCTACTTTCGGCAAAGGCAGTAGTTAATGTCCCTCAAAATCCTAAGTGGGTGTGGGTATCGCCTATGAGGGTAATAAATTCACTTAAAATGGGACTACCTTGTGTGCATTACGGGGGGGGTGACGAGACTGTTTTTTTTAATCAGGTTTTGTCATGGGTTACAATTGAAACGGCTATTTCAGAGCCAGAACAAGTTTGGAAAAAACAGGTTGAGGCTTGCAACGATATTGCACTAGATGACGGAAAGTTTTTTTCTTTTTTGAGAGTATGGAGCCGCATAGAGCGGGTGTAACTATGAATTATCAGTCACTAGAATTGCTTTATCTTCTTGTTTTGAAAGAGCTTAAAGTTAGGTACAAAAATAGTTTTTTAGGGTATGTATGGGCTATATTGAATCCATTGGCATTCTCTATAATCTATTATTTTGCATTTAAGATAGTAATGCGGATAGATATTCCTAATTACTCTATATACCTCTTAACGGGCATGTTTCCATGGTTATGGTTTAGTAATGCCATTGTGACTGGGACATCTATTTATAGGAGCGATGTCTCCATTATAAAATCAACACAAATCAACAGAAAAATACTCCCTTTGAGTGCCATATTCCATGAGATGGCACATTTTATTTTTGCTTTGCCTGTCTTGGTAATTTTATTAGTGGTTACTCAACAGCCTTTATATGTAAGTTGGCTATGGCAACTCCCCATTTTAATAGGCGTTCAAGTTGCTTTACTTTTCCCTGTTGTTTTGTTTCTTTCAACATTAAATATTATTGTTAAAGATGTGGAGTATATGATAGGAATTCTGATGACTATGATGTTTTTTTTGACCCCAATTGTCTATCCCATGGATTTAGTTCCGGAAAGATTTCAATTTTTATATAATTTGAGTCCACTAGTCTTATTGGTAGAATCTTGGCACGATTTGTTTTTAGAAGGTGTGTTGAATTTGGTCAATATTTATAAAATTTTAATGGTGTCAGCCCTGTTATATCTCCCAGTTCATTTCTTTTATAGGAAATATATTATCAAGGCGGGAGAGTATCTGTGAGTGCGGCAGTTGTTTGTAAAGGTGTTTACAAAAAATACACCAAGAGCTTCTCAGGAGTAAAAGAGATAATTGTAAATAGAGAACGAGATATAAGACTTAACCAAACCCTTAAAGATATTAATTTTTCCCTAGAATCGGGCAAGTCATTGGGGTTGTTGGGTGGGAATGGCGCTGGTAAGAGCACCTTGTTGTCTTTAATTCTAGGAGTTATTCAGCCAGACAAAGGTCGAATCGATGTCAATGGCAAGATAATTCCCCTTATGGATCTTGGCTCTGGATTTCACCATGAATTGACTGGCATGGAAAATATTTTTCTTTTTGGGGCTATTCATGGGGTAAGCGTATCTGACATGAGAAAGAAGATTGATGAGATATTAAACTTTTCAGAGTTAAGGGAGTCAATTAATACACCTGTTCGGACATACTCTAAGGGAATGCTAGCTAGACTCGGGTTCTCTGTAGCTATCAGCATTCCTGGCGATATCATACTAATTGATGAGGTTTTAGCGGTTGGAGATTATAAATTTCAAGAGAAGTGCATGAATTTTTTAAGTGAATTTAATAAAAAAGGAGGGACGTTGATTATAGTGAGTCACGATATTTCAGCTGTCCAAAATATGTGTGATAAGTGTCTTGTGCTCGACAAGTCAGAAGTTAAGTTCTTTGGAAATACAAGTGATGCTGTAACTGTGTACAATTCATTAATGGAGTGATTTTTTATGTCGAAATACAATATATCTCTGATTGTTCCAACCAGAGGGCGCGTTGACCTGCTTATAAGAATGATTGACTCAGTACTTGCCTTTGCAAGGCATCCAAATTTAATCGAATTTGTTTTATACATTGATAATGATGATAACTCTAAATATCCTGAATTTCCTAGCAATATTAATGTAATTCGAGGCGAAAGGCGTTCCATGAGTGAAATGAACTGTCTATGCTGTGAAGAGGCAAGCGGCAGAGTTTTGTTTTTATGTAATGATGATGTTATTGTTAGAACTCAAGACTGGGACAAGATAATCTTACATGAAATTAGTAAATACAGTGATGAGGTTTATTTACTTTATCCGAATGACTTATACAAAGGCGAGCGTTTAAGCACCTTCCCTATTGTTTCAAAAAATACGTTTTTACGTTTTCCAGACATTATGCCAAGACAGTATAAAGGTGCTTTTATTGACGTGCACCTCTTCGATATTTTTAAACAGTTAGAGGGCTTAGGGGGGAGTAGATTAATATATTTGGAATCTGTGGTTTTTGAACACTTTCATCACCTTGCAGGCAAAGCCAAGATAGATGAAACCTATTTAAATAGAAATAGGTTTGGAGATGATCAGATGTTTATTTTTTTATCCGGGGCTAGAAAAGATGTTTCGATATCTATGAGCGATTTTATAGTAAGAGGTGCAATCCCTCCATTACGGAAGAAAGATGAAAAAATAACAGCCAACCCTCTCCAGCTTTTTTTGAATAGTAATGCCAGGTTTGCTTGGAGATGGAAAATGACGGTCTATATGGTTGCAAGAAAAGTATATAGCTTTGTAAAAACTTAAAGAAAATTAAATCTTGAGCTTTTATATGTCTGGTTTTATTGGTTCATTTATTAAGTGTCGCTCTAATTACGAGTGCTTGAAGCTATGATTTTAGTTACTGGTTCAACAGGATTTGTTGGGAGCAAGTTGCTGACTGCCCTCGGGTCAAATATTAGAGTGTTGTCTCGCGCACGACAGTCTGACTATGACACTGTAATTTGTGATTTTCAGACGGATAAAATTCCTAGCGTCGCCTTAGATGAGGTTGATACAGTTTTTCATTTGGCCGGAGTGGCGCATGATTTTCGCGATACTGATAAAATTCGGGATTTTTACCAAACAGTAAACATTAATGCCACAATTGAATTAGCTAAACTGTCAGTTAAAAGCGGGGTTAAGAGTTTCGTTTTCGTTAGTAGTGTTAAGGCTGGAGGGCTACCCCCTTCTGGCGAATGTGTTGGTGAGCTTTATCATGGTGTTCCTGAGGGGATTTATGGACAGAGTAAACGAGAGGCTGAGTTAGCATTGCTGAAAATAGGCAAAGAGTCTGATATGCATGTGTCCATTATTCGATCTCCGTTAGTCTACGGTCCGAATGCTAAGGGAAATTTAAAGTTAATGTTGCTAGGTATTTCTCGAGGCTGGTTCCCCCCTTTGCCTGAAGTGGGAAATCAACGCTCTATGATTCATGTGGATGATCTAGTGCGGGCAATTTTATTTGTTGCCGAAGACAGGCAGTCTAATGGTGAAATATTCATTGCAACAGATGGTGTACACTATTCTTCTCGTGAGATCTATGAAGTCATGTGTAAAATTCTAGGAAAGCCAGTCCCAAGATGGAGTGTTCCAAAAATCTTATTCGACATGGTTGGATTGGTAAACCCTAGAATTAAGCATAAAATTAAAAAATTATTGGGCAACGAGTGCTACTCTTCTTCTAAATTAGAGAAACTTGGGTTTAGAGCTAAGAAATCTTTAAAGGATATGAATGAAACGGATTTTTGACTTGTTGTTGGCTATCTTAATGTCTATATTGTTGGCCATCCCTATGTTATTAATTGCTATTGCTGTGCGTTTAACTTCTAAAGGTCAAGCTTTGCATTGGTCTGATCGAGTCGGAAAGAATAATAAAATATTTAAAATGCCAAAATTTAGATCAATGTTGATTAATGCGCCAAATGTGGCAACACATTTGTTGAAAGAGCCCGGTTCTCATTTATCACCTATTGGTAGGTTCTTACGTCGTTCTAGTTTAGATGAGTTGCCCCAGTTGCTTTCAATCATCAAGGGCGACATGAGTTTTGTGGGGCCTCGTCCTGCACTGTATAACCAGGATGATCTAGTTGAACTACGCACGAAAAAAAATGTGGATAAACTTTTGCCAGGTATTACTGGCTGGGCGCAGGTCAATGGTAGAGATGAGTTGTCAATTCCCGACAAGGTTGCTCTAGACGCTGAGTATGTAAAAAATCAATCATTTTGGCTTGATATAAAAATATTATGGATGACCTTCTTGAGGGTGGTTAGGCGAGAAGGGGTGTCTCATTGATTAATTGGCTACTTTCACTATCAAGGGCTAAAAAGCAGCTGGTTATGTTGCTTGTTGATTCTGTATTATTAATATCGATATTACTAGCCTCATTCTCAATTCGGCTAGGATACTGGCACTTTCCAGGCAGTGATTTGATTTGGGTGATATTTGGCGCCCCGATTATTGCTGTTCCAATTTTTGTACGCTTTGGTCTCTACCGTGCAATCATTCGCTATATTGGCTTTAAGGCATTGTGGACGGTTGTGCAGGCGGTGTCTCTGTACGCACTGATATGGGGTATTGTTGGCTTTATGTCGGCAGTTGAGGGTATTCCGCGCTCAGTTATTCTGATCAATTGGGTGTTATCATTGCTGGCAATTGGTGGATTACGTATTGGGGCTAGATGGTTGTTGACTGGCATGACGGGTGTAGGTGTTGATAACAATTCTAAAAAGATTCTAATATATGGCGCTGGTGATGCGGGTATTCAATTGATATCAGCCTTAGAGCATTCAAAAGAATACTCGCCTCTGGGTTTGGTTGATGATTCTAAAGCACTGCATGGTAGCCATATTAGAGGCTTGAATGTTTACGCGGCCAATGATATTGAGAGTGTAATCAATAAGCTGAAAATCGATGAGGTATTAATTGCCATGCCCTCGGCTTCCCGTACTAGAAAGCTCGCCATTATTGACGCATTAGAGCCTTATCCGGTGCTAGTACGTATGCTGCCTGGTGTCGCTGAGTTGGCCGAAGGCAAAGTGAGTATTGGTGATTTGCGTGAAGTTAGTATTGCAGATCTACTGGGTCGTGACGCAGTTGAGCCTAATAGAGCGTTATTGGGTAAAAATATCACCGATAAGGTTGTCATGGTAACGGGTGCTGGCGGCTCGATCGGCTCAGAGCTTTGTCGACAAATTGTCTCGTTAAAACCTAAGGCGCTTGTTTTATGCGAGCTAAGTGAGTTGGCGCTGTACACCATTGAAAAAGAGCTGACCAGTATTGCCGCGAACCCAGTTGATATCTATCCAGTATTGGGCAATGTTAACAACAAGGAAAGACTTGTACACGTGTTTGAACATTTTAATGTTAATACCATTTATCACGCCGCAGCTTATAAGCACGTGCCGATGGTTGAGTTTAACAATACCGAGGGTGTGAGTAATAATGTGTTTGGCACTTTGAATTGTGCGCAGGCCGCTATTGAAGCAAAAGTGAAGACATTTGTGTTGATTTCCACTGATAAGGCAGTGCGCCCAACCAATACCATGGGTGCTACTAAACGCGTGGCTGAAATGGTATTGCAAGCACTAGCAGAGCATCAAAAGCAGACCAACTTTACCATGGTGCGTTTTGGCAATGTATTGGGGTCTAGTGGTTCGGTGATTCCGCTATTTAGACAACAGATTAAAGAGGGTGGTCCGGTAACGGTTACCGATGTGGATATTGTTCGTTATTTTATGACCATCCCTGAAGCCGTGGAGTTGGTAATCCAGGCGGGTGCTATGGGTCAAGGCGGCGATGTGTTTGTCTTGGATATGGGTAAGCCCGTGCGTATTGATGATCTAGCCAGAAAGATGATTCGACTCAGTGGCCTAGAAGTTAAAGATACGCAGCATCCTGAAGGTGATATTGAGATTCACTACACAGGCTTAAGGCCGGGTGAAAAACTCTATGAGGAGCTGCTGATCGGTGATAATGTTAGTGAGACAGATAATACTTTGATTATGCGTGCCCAAGAAGATAGTCTGCCGTGGAGTGAATTAGAACCAGTTTTGGGTGCATTGAAAACAACAATCAAGGATTGTAATCAAGTCAAACTTCGACAATTACTGATTGAAATTGTGCCTGGGTTTAAACCGCAAAGCAAGATTGTAGATATCCTGCACAAGAAAGATTAGTTTATTCTACGGTAACTGATTTGGCCAGATTGCGCGGCTGATCTACGTCCGTGCCTTTGATGAGTGCCACATGATAGCTAAGCAGTTGCAAAGGAATGGTAAAAATAATTGGCGCGGTAATCCGACCTAAATCAGTGGTGGTCGGCACCACCGTCATGCCAGGCATGGGTGTCACTTGTGCCGCTTCATCTTCAAATACAATCATCTCTGAGCCACGAGATTTCACTTCTTGTAGATTGGATTTGAGCTTGTCTAGCAATTCGTCATTGGGTGCTACCGCAATCACCGGTGTGTCTTTATCAACCAAGGCAATTGGCCCATGTTTAAGTTCGCCTGCCGGATAGGCTTCAGCGTGGATATAGCTAATCTCTTTAAGCTTGAGTGCGCCCTCCATAGCAATGGCGCGCATGGTGCCACGGCCTAAAAATAGTGCGTTAAATTTGTTTTTAAAGCCTTTAGCCAGATCTTTGATTTGAGCTTCTTGTTTTAGAGTTTTGGTAATTAGCCCGGGCAGACGACTAAGGCCATTGACAATAGCGGCTTCTTGTTGCTTGTCTACCTGTTGGTGACAACGTCCTATGGCCACGGTCAGTAGTGCTAGTGAAACGAGTTGCGTGGTAAAAGCCTTGGTTGAAGCCACACCAATTTCTGGTCCTGCGTGGGTTAGAAAGGTTAGTTCAGACTCTCGAGTAAGGGAGGATTCAGCCGAGTTACAAATGGTGAGTGTATGAATATTGGCATTGCGTTTTTTAACCGTTCTCAGCGCTTCCAAGGTGTCGGCAGTTTCACCACTCTGAGAGATGGTTACAAATAAAGTGTTGTCCAGTACAATCGGCTTGCGATAGCGATATTCACTGGCTACCTCGATGTGAGTAGGAATCTTAGCAATATCCTCTAGCCAATACTTGGCTACTAGGCCAGCGTTATAACTGGTGCCACAAGCGATAATCTGTATTTGCCTGGCGCTTAAAAATATCTCTTTGGCGTTGTGACCAAAGGCTGATGGTAGTACATGATCCTTGGTAACGCGTGATTCTAGAGTGTCGCGAATGGCTTGTGGTTGCTCGAAGATTTCTTTGAGCATATAGTGGGTATAATCTCCTTTAGAAACCTGACCGTTTTCAAGTTTTGAGGTTTTGATTTCGCGCTCTACTGATTGCCCATCTTTATTGTAAATATTGATGTTATCCAGAGTGATATCAGCAATATCCCCTTCTTCTAAAAAGATAAATTGCTTGGTAATATCCAGTAGTGCCATCTGATCTGAAGCAATAAAATTGCCTTGGTTGCTAATACCAATCACCAGTGGTGAGCCACTGCGCGCAGTGATGACATGACCAGGATAATCAGGTGATATTACACCAATGCCATACGCGCCTTCAAAAGTTTGCACCGCGTTTTGCACGGCCTCTAGTAGTGTATCAGTATGTTTTAACTGTTGATGAATAGCATGGGCAATCACCTCGGTATCGGTATCGGAGGTAAATTGATAACCTTGAGTCTCTTGTTCGGCTTTAAGCTCTAAAAAGTTCTCGATAATGCCGTTATGTACTACGCTAATAGAGTGATTGCAGATATGCGGATGGGCATTTTGCGCTGAGGGCTCGCCATGGGTAGCCCAACGTGTATGAGCAATGCCAATATGCCCTTCTAGCAGTGTATCGCGATTTTGAATCTCTTTCTCAAGATTGGCAACTTTGCCCACAGCGCGTGAGCGAGCTAATTGTTGCTTGTCGTCTAAAACCACCACACCGGCAGAGTCGTAGCCGCGATACTCTAAGCGTTTTAGGCCATTGAGTAAGATGGGAGTAATGTTCTGTTTACCAATGCCGCCAACAATGCCACACATAAGCTGTGATGTTAAATAATGATGTTAGGAATTATAGCCAATAAAGCCGAGTAAATAGATAGATTATAATGAGCACCATGACCGTTGATTTGCACAATCACTCCTATTATTCTGATGGCGTTCTCTCGCCAGAGGCTGTTATCGATTTGGCCAAGGACAGGGGTTGTGATGTATTTGCACTCACTGATCATGACACCACAGCAGGCTTGGTTGAAGCACAGGAGCGCGCCCAGCAAATTAACTTAGATCTTGTCCCCGGCGTGGAGATCTCAGCGATATGGAGCAATATGACTGTGCATATTGTTGGACTGGGTATCGATGCGAACAATACACAATTACAGACTGGACTCAAACAACATCAAGACTTTCGCTTGGAACGTGCAAAAAAAATGGCCAGAGGTTTATCAGCCGCTGGAATTTTGCATGCGATGGAAAAAACCCAAGCCTTAGTAGCAAAAGACATGATTACGCGTACGCACTTTGCGCAGATGTTGATTAAAGAAGGTGTGTGTAAGGACATGAGCTCGGTATTTAAACGCTATCTCACTGGCAAAAAACCCGGTGGCGTCAAAGGTCACTGGGCAGATTATGACCAAGTGATTGATTGGATTCACGCCGCTGGTGGCAAAGCAATTCTGGCGCACCCGTTTCGCTATCGTATGACGCAAACCAAAATCAAACGCATGCTTGCGCACTTGGCTGAAGCGGGATTGGATGCGGTAGAGTTGGTAACTTATCACAGCACGGATGAGGAGATTGCATTGATGTCAAGCTGGGCAAATGATTATAATCTATTGCACTCCTGTGGCTCTGATTATCACGGCTGGCCTAATCAGCGCGTGCAGATTGGGCAATTAAAACCGATGGTTGATAGCGATAAACATATTTGGAATTACCTATAGATGGCGACTTTATTTGAGATTCATCCGCAAAATCCGCAACAACGCTTGGTAAAAAAAGTGGTGGATGAGTTGCAATCTGGTGCGGTGATTGCCTATCCAACTGACTCAGGCTACGCCCTGGGTACCACCCTGGGCAATAAGAGTGGCCTGGAGCGTATTCGTCGTATTCGCAACCTATCTAAGCGCCATGATTTCACTCTGATGATGCGCGATTTGGCGCACATTGGTGAATATGCCAAACTCAATAACAACGCTTTTCGTTTGCTGAAAAAAATCCTACCCGGCCCTTATACGTTAATCCTAGAAGGTACGCGTGATGTGCCTAATCGTTTGCTGCATCCTAAGAAAAAAACCATTGGCTTGAGAATCTCCACCCATGGTGTGGTACAAGCGCTATTGGAGGAATTGGACGAGCCAATGATGAGTGTTTCACTGATTCTACCTGAGCATGAATTCTACGACATTGACGATGTGCGCATGGCGGTAGAAAAACAAGTAGACGTGATTATTGATGATGGTTATTGTCCGCCAGAGCCAACCACGGTGATTGATCTATCTAAAGACAGCATTGAGATTATTCGCCAAGGTGCAGGCGACACTTCATTGTTAGCCTAGTGTGAATCTTATATAATGAGGCCTTTTTACCCAGGTTAACACGCGATGAAAACTGCCGAGATTCGCCAAAAATTCTTAGATTATTTTGCAAAACAAGGCCATATTGTGGAGCAAAGCGCTTCATTGGTGCCACATAATGACAAAACCTTGTTGTTCACCAACGCTGGCATGGTGCCATTTAAGGATGTGTTTAGCGGCGTGGAGAAGCGTCCTTATACTCGCGCTGTTTCTTGTCAACGCTGTGTACGCGCTGGTGGTAAACATAATGACTTGGAAAACGTGGGTTATACCGCGCGACACCACACCTTTTTTGAGATGCTTGGCAATTTCTCCTTTGGCGATTATTTCAAGCATGAGGCTATTCGCTTTGCCTGGGAGTTTTTAACCGAAGAGCTTAAACTACCTAAAGAAAAACTTTGGGTTAGTGTGTTCGAGGAAGATGATGAGGCGGAAGCCATTTGGATTAATGAGATTGGTTTTCCAAAAAATCGCATCTCGCGTTGTGGTGCCAAAGACAACTTCTGGCAGATGGGTGACACGGGGCCTTGTGGTCCTTGTACTGAAATCTTTTATGATCATGGTGAAGAAATTGCCGGCGGTCCTCCGGGTCATGCCGATGAAGATGGTGATCGTTATATTGAGATTTGGAACCTGGTATTCACCCAATTTGATCGCCAAGAGGATGGCTATCTAAAGCCGCTTGACGCCCCTTGTGTGGATACAGGCATGGGCTTGGAGCGTTTAGCCGCAGTCATGCAACACGTGAACAATAATTATGATACCGATGGCTTTAAAGAACTGACAAAAGCCATTGTGGATTTAACCCCGAAAGCCAACAATATCAAGCCAGACCATGCCTCTGTGCGCGTGATTGCCGATCATATTCGCTCTACCGCCTTTATGGTGACCGATGGAGTGATTCCATCGAATGAGGGTCGTGGCTATGTGCTGCGTCGTATTATTCGTCGCGCCATTCGTCATGGTCACAAGCTGGGTATTGATAAATTATTTTTCTATCGTTTGGCGCCGGTACTGGCCTTACAGACTAAAGATGTCTACCCAGAGCTAAAGCAGAATCTGGCCCAGGTGGAGAAAGTGCTTAAGCGCGAAGAAGAACGTTTTGCACAGACGCTAGATCAAGGCATGGGCATTCTAGAAGAGGCCATTGCCAAGTTAGAGGGTACGCAAATTGATGGCAAAACCGTTTTCAAACTTTATGACACCTATGGCTTCCCAGTAGATCTAACCGCTGATGTGGCACGCGAGCGTGATTTGAGTGTGGATATGGAAGGCTTTGAAGCCGAGATGAACAAACAAAAAGAACGCGCGCGTCAGGCCGGTGATTTTGCTGCCAGCCAAAAAGGCGTAGCCATTGATGCTGTTAGTGAATTCTTGGGTTATGTACAGCTAGAAAATACTTCTGAGGTGGTTGCACTGATTAAAGAAGGCGAGCTGGTTGAGCGTATTGAAGCTGGTGATGATGCCATTGTGGTACTGAGTGAGACCAGTTTTTACGCAGAATCGGGCGGCCAGGTGGGCGATACAGGTAGTTTGGAGGCAAGCGCTGTGGAGTTTGTGGTTAGTAATACGCAAAAACAAGTCTCAGAGGCTTTTGAGCATCATGGTCATCTCAATAGCGGGGTGGTTAAAGTGGGTGACAGCTTAACCGCTAATGTAGATAAAACTCGTCGTAAGCGTATTGCACGCAACCACTCGGCTACGCATCTACTACACGCTGCACTACGTAAAGTACTGGGCGAGACAGTAACGCAAAAAGGCTCATTAGTTGATGGCGACAAGCTGCGTTTTGACTTCTCTCACGACGAGGTGATTGCTAAAGCTGATCTAGACAAGGTTGAGTCTATGGTCAATCGCAAGATTTTGGGCAATACCGAAGTGCATACCGATGTCACTGACATTGAAAGTGCGAAGAAAAAAGGCGCGATGGCGCTATTTGGCGAAAAATATAGCGATACCGTGCGCGTACTCACTATGGGTAAGGATGATTTCTCAGTGGAGCTCTGTGGCGGTACTCACGTACAGCGTTTGGGCGATATTGGTCTATTTAGAATCACTTCAGAAGGCGGTGTAGCTGCCGGTGTACGTCGTATTGAGGCGGTCAGTGGTTATCAGGCTTATCAATTTGATAAAGCCACAGAAGACAGTCTAAATCAAATTGCACAAATGACCAAATCTAGTAGTGCGCAGGTGGCCGATAAAGTAGCCCAACTGCTCAAAACACAAAAAGAGTTAGAAAAACAAATTGCCTCGATGCAAAAACAACTGGCGAGCAATCAAGGTGATGATTTGTCTAGCAGTGCGCAAGAGGTGAATGGTATTAAGGTGTTGGCGACTAAGGTTGAAGGCGTGGGTGCTAAAGACTTGCGTGATTTAGCCGACAAACTCAAAGACAAACTCGGCTCAGCCGTGGTGGTATTGGCGGTGGTCAGTGGCGATAAAGTTGCCTTGGTTGCGGGTGTGACTAAAGATCTTACCGATCAGTATCAGGCTGGCAAGATTCTCAATCACGTCGCTACGCAGATTGGTGGCAAGGGTGGCGGTCGTCCAGATATGGCTCAAGGCGGTGGTACACAGCCTGAGCATCTAGATGCGGCGCTAGCCTCAGTTAAGGATTTAATCTAGATAATAAAAAAGCCCTCGAAAGAGGGCTTTTTGATGTGTCTTTTAAAGACTTATACACAACCGGTCGGTTGCGGCATGCCACCATATTTAGTGATTGGCTTCATTGGACCTGTTAGCCATTCTTTAAATAGTACTTTTTTATCAATACCCACTACCTTGGCAAAGGTTCTAATTGGTGGTACCGATGAATTCTCAGCATAGTATTCGCGTGCTGCCATAATTTGACTCACCATAGAATCAGTTAGCTCCATATCGTCTTCTTTAGCCATCTCAAACATAATTTCTTCTGACCAAATACTTGGATCAACCAAATAACCGTTACCTGTTCTCTCTAATGCCATTGTTTCTCTCCCTGACATGTTAAAAATTATTATTATAACCTATTACCTTAATAATTTACTTGGTTTTTATAAGGGAATTCTTGACTACCCAACATTGGTATAATAGCGCGCACCATGAGCTGGATACAATTAACCTTAGCAAGCACTAAAGATCAGGCAGATTTCGTCAGTGAAATTCTGATGGGACTGGATTGTGTATCGGTAACTTTCTCTGATACCGTGGACGAGGAAATCTTCGAGCCGCCGGTGGGCGAAACCCCATTATGGGAGCAAACCACCATTACTGCTTTGTTTGAGCAGGGCGTGGATCAGGCGCATGTGCGTCAAACCCTAAAAGATGTTTGCGATATTGATCAGATGCAATTTGAGACGTTAGAGGATCGTGTTTGGGAAGACGAATGCAAAAAAGATTTTCACGCCATGGCTTTTGGTGAGCGTATGTGGATTTGCCCTTCTTGGGAGGACGTCTCTAATCTGCCGGAAGATGCGGTGGTAATTAAGATGGATCCTGGCTTGGCCTTTGGCACGGGAACGCATCAAACCACCGATCTGTGCTTGCAATATTTGGATCAAAACCCGCCCAAAGGCCTTAGTGTGATTGATTATGGCTCGGGCACTGGTGTGCTGGCAATCGCGGCAGCCAAGCTTGGGGCAAAAAGTATTATTGCCGTGGATAACGATCCACAGGCAGTATTGGCGACGATTGATAATGTGGCCAATAATCAGATTAGTATTGCTTCACAAGTATTGCACAGTGACGATGAAGGTGAACTGGAGCCGGTAGATTTACTACTGGCTAATATCCTGGCCAACCCCTTGGTGGAGCTGTGTCCGCATCTATCAAGCTTGGTTATGCCTGGTGGGCGTATTGTGCTCTCGGGTATTTTGGACGAGCAACTAGAGATGGTTAAACAGGCCTATGGCCAGTATTTTAGAGATTTGGAAGTGGCGACTAAAGATCAGTGGTGTCGCATTAGTGGAGTGAAAAAATGAGTAGGCAGATTCGTGCGGTTTCGCTAATTTCAGGCGGTTTGGATTCTATGCTCAGTACCAAGCTGATGATGGATCAGGGTATTCACGTTGAAGGCATTAATTTTTTCACCGGTTTTTGTGTAGAAGGCCATACTCATGCGATTCGCAAACAAAAAAGTGACAAACCTAAGCGCAACAATGCTTTATGGGTAGCCGATCAACTGGGCATTAAACTGCATATTGTCGATGTGATTGAAGAGTATCGCGATGTGCTGTTAAATCCAAAGCATGGTTATGGCAAAAACATGAATCCTTGTTTGGACTGCAAAGGCTTTATGGTTAAGCAGGCGCTAAAGTGGATTAAGGAAAATGACTTTGACTTTATTATCACTGGCGAAGTCGTGGGCCAACGCCCGATGAGTCAGCGCAAAGATACCATGCCGGTCGTACAAGAAGAGTCTGGTGCACAGGATTTGTTATTACGTCCGCTGTGCGCACAACACTTACCACCTACCAAACCTGAGTTAGAAGGCTGGGTTAATCGTGAACAGTTATTAGATTTCTCTGGCCGTACGCGTAAACCGCAAATGGCTTTGGCGCAGCAATATGGTTTTACGGATTATGCCACCCCGGCTGGCGGTTGTTGTTTTTTAACCGATAAACAATATTCGGATAAATTGGTGGACATGTGGCAAGCACGGGGCAATCGTGAGTATCAACTTGATGATTTAATGATGTTAAAAGTTGGTCGTCATATTCGTCCAAATGAACACTTCAAACTGATTGTGGCACGTGAAGAGGGCGAAGTGAAGTTCTTAGAAGGCTATCGTAACCAATATTCCAATCTCTATCCCACCAGCTGTAACGGCCCTTTGGCACTGATTGATGGTGAGCCTAATCAAGAGGATTTGCAATTGGCTGCTAGAATTCTAGCGCGCTATTCTCAAGGGCGTAATGAAGACAACGTGGATATTGAGATTAAGTTGGATTCAGGGGTGATGCAGCAATTCTCGGTCAAACCTTTCGCAGCTAGCGAGATTCAACCTAATTGGTTGATTTAATCGGGCGTTTTAACCACCACCTACAGCTTTAATAATTTCTATTTTGTCACCCTCATGGAGGGCAAACTCTGCATGTTTAGATTTGGGAATGATGGCCTCATTGACCTCTAGCGCAATGCGCTGATTTTCATAACCCAACTGTTGAATGAGCTCTAGCGCTGTTACCCCAGAGCTTAATTCTGAGGATTGACCATTAATTTGAACCTGCATTAATCTTTGTCCATGCGTCCAATGGCGCAAGAAACAAAGGACTTGGCTTTGGCTTTAGCCGAATCAAAGCCGTGTACCGAATCGGTTTCCGGGTAACCTAAGCCTAGTAGGGTTTCGACCACCTCATCACGTCTGGCCTCATCAGCCTCTAAACTGACCATGCCTTGCTCAACATTGACCTCGGCACTTTGCGTGTCAAATGCCTCATTGAGTTTTTTCTGGATAGAAGAGGCGCAGCCACCACATTTGATGTTTTCAACAAAAATTTCCATGATTTTCTCCTGTTTTCATAAGGTGATTATACGCCCTAAAATTACAAATTTGAACAGCAGAATAACAAAGCGCTGTGGTAAAATTCCCGGAGTTTAACTTTTGGAGTATTCGGTGTCACAAGTTGCCTTATTAGCCTTAGAAGACGGTAGTGTTTTTGTTGGTAAATCAATTGGTGCTAGTGGTGAAACAACCGGCGAAGTTGTTTTTAATACATCGATGACCGGCTACCAAGAGATTCTAACCGATCCTTCTTATACCAAACAGATGGTAGCGCTAACCTATCCGCATATCGGCAATACTGGCACCAACGCCGTTGATGTTGAGTCAGACAAGGTCTATGCCGCAGGCCTAATTATTCGCGACCTTCCACTTGAGGTCAGCAACTGGCGTTCAGAGCAATCATTGCAAGATTATTTGACCCAAAACAATGTGGTAGCCATAAGCGATATTGATACCCGTGCACTGACTCGTGTTTTGCGTGAAAAAGGCTCACTCAAAGGTTGTATTATGACCGGAGAGTCAATTGATGCTGAAACAGCCATTGAAAAAGCCCAAGCGTTTGCTGGCCTAAAGAACATGGATTTGGCCAAGGTAGTGTCAACTGCTGACACTTATCAATTTGATAAAGGCTCTTACTCACTAGAGAGTGGTGAGTTTAACGCGTTGGATAAGAAATTTAACGTGGTGGTTTATGACTATGGCGTGAAGAAAAACATCCTAAGAATGTTGGTGGATCGCGGTTGTGATTTGACCGTGGTTAATGCACAAACCCCAGTATCTGAAGTATTGGCGATGAACCCTGATGGTGTATTTCTTTCTAACGGTCCGGGTGATCCCCAGCCGTGTGACTACGCCATTGATAACATCAAAACCCTATTAGAAAAAGACATGCCACTATTTGGTATTTGTCTGGGCCATCAACTTTTATCATTGGCCAGTGGTGCGCAGACCGAGAAAATGAAATTTGGTCATCATGGTGCTAACCATCCAGTACAAGATCTTGATTCAAAACAAGTGATGATTACTTCACAAAACCATGGTTTTGCCGTGGCTGAAGCGGCAATGCCAGACACCTTGGAGGTAACGCACCGCTCATTATTTGATCAGTCAATCCAGGGTGTGCGTGTTAAGGGCAAGCCGGCCTTTGGCTTCCAAGGCCACCCAGAAGCTTCTCCAGGTCCGCATGATGTGAGCGGCTTGTTTGATAGTTTTATTCAGGAGCTTGATTCATGAGCAAAATATTAACCACTTTTATCATCACCTTGACACTGAGTTTGGGCGCAGCAGCTGAGATTGATCCGTTTGAGAATTTTAATCGCAGCGTGTTCGAATTAAATGAATCGCTGGATAACGAAGTATTTGAGCCAGTAGCCAGAGGCTATAAGGCCAACATTCCGGTTTTTGTGCAAAATCGCGTCAGTGATTTCTTCTCAAATATTGGTGACGTATCAACACTGGCCAATCAAATTCTACAATTCAAGGCAGAAGATTCTGTTGTCACGCTTTCACGTGTGGTAATTAATACCACCATTGGCCTAGCAGGCCTATTTGATGTGGCCACAGACATGGATCTTAATAAGACCAAAGAAGACTTCGGTCAAACCCTGGCGGTTTGGGGTGTGGGCGATGGTCCTTATATTGTACTGCCGGTTCTAGGTCCATCAACGCTAAGAGATACGGCTGGTTTTTATGTGGATAGCTCAGCAAACACTAACTTTAATGCACACCTAGAAGGTACGGATCAGACGGTTGCAACCCTAACCAATGCGCTAGATACGCGCGTGGAATTATTGCCAGTCACTGACTTGCTCGATAGAGCCGATGATCCGTATATTGCTATGCGTTCTTCGTATCTGCAAAAACGTGAGAACGATATTTATGACGGTAATGTGCCAATTACCGATGATGACTTTTAAAAAACAATTTATTCGTTAGAAAACAATGCCAAAAAGACAAGACATTAACTCCATTTTAATCATCGGCGCTGGCCCCATTGTAATTGGTCAGGCTTGTGAGTTCGATTACTCAGGTGCGCAGGCGTGTAAGGCGCTACGTGAAGAGGGTTATCGCGTTATTTTGGTGAATTCAA
>CAZLDG010000009.1:0-46238 GCA_964558405.1 uncultured Candidatus Thioglobus sp.
CCATGGCCGCACTGAGCGCCACAGGCAATGAAAAAGTACAAGCAGGTTTTGCCCCACTGGTAGAGAAATTTATTCACGTAGACTTTAACGATGTTAACGCCATTGCCGCGCATAGTGACAATCCAAATATCGTCGCGGTGATGCTTGAACCAATCCAGGGTGAGAGCGGTGTGATTATTCCAGATGCCAAGTATCTAAATCAGGTGCAAGAGATTTGTCAGGCTAATGATTGGCTATTGATTCTAGATGAGGTGCAAACTGGCATAGGTCGTACCGGCAAATACTTCGCACACCAACATAATCAGATTATTCCGGACGTTCTAACCCTGGCCAAAGGCTTGGGCAATGGTGTGCCGATTGGTGCATGCTTGGCCAAAGGCAAGGCCAGCAAACTCTTTACTCCAGGCACACACGGTTCTACCTTTGGTGGTAATCCGCTGGTTTGTGCGGTGGCCTCTAAAGTACTAGAAGTCATGGACAAAGACCAAGTATTGGATAATGCTAATACAATTGGCGCCTATCTTAAAACCGCATTAACAGAGGCCTTAAAAGATTCAGATAATGTCTTGGAGATTCGTCAACAAGGCATGATGATTGCTATTGAATTAACAACCGATACCAGTAACTTGTTACAACAAGCATTGGCGGACAAGCTTTTGATTAATATCACTGGACAAAGCATACGCTTATTACCGCCACTGATTATGACTCAAGCCGAGGCTGAAATCTTAATAAGCAAAATCACTCAATTAGTAAACAACGCCCGATAGCGGGAGGAAGCACCATGACCAAACATTTTATTAACCTAGATGATTTATCAGGCAGTGAACTGCAATTAATCATTGATAAGGCGATTGCGCTAAAACAAGCGTTTAAGGCTGGAGAGATTAATAAATCTTTAGAGAATAAAACCTTGGCGATGATTTTTGACAAATCTTCTACTCGTACTCGCGTCTCATTTGAAGCAGGCATGACACAACTAGGTGGTCATGCGCTGTTTTTATCTGATCGCGATATTCAAATTGGTCGTGGTGAGCCGATTACCGATAGTGCTATTGTCATTAGTTCAATGGTGGATGCAGTCATGTTGCGTATCTCTTCGCATGAAGACATCAACACCTTTGCCGAGCACGCCTCAGTGCCTATTATCAACGCTCTATCAGACGAATCTCATCCTTGTCAATTGCTGGCCGATGTCATGACTTATCAAGAACATGTTGGCTCAATTAAAGGCAAAACAGTTGCTTGGATTGGTGATGGTAATAATATGTGCCAAACCTATATGCAAGCAGCGCATGCGTTTGGCTTTACGCTGAATATTGCCACCCCTGCTGGCTATGAACCACAGCCAGAGTTTTGCAAGAAATATGCTCATTGCATTAACCTAACTCACGATGTCAACACAGCCTGTGCTGATGCTGATTTCGTGGTGACTGATGTTTGGGCTTCGATGGGTCAAGAAGATGAGCAGGTAAAGCGTGAGCTGGCCTTTAAAGAATTTCAAGTGAATGAATCACTGATGTCTCAAGCCAAAGACGACGCTATCTTTATGCATTGTCTGCCTGCACACCGCGGTGAAGAAGTCAGCGCCGAGGTGATTGACGGTAAGCAAAGCTTGGTTTGGGCTGAAGCTGAGAATCGCCTGCACGCACAAAAAGCCCTACTGCTATATTTACTAGATAAATAACCAATGTTTGGCGCTAGCGCCCAATCAGTCTTGTGAGAGTTTATCCATTGCTTCTTGGTAAAACTTCACCCCGCGCTCAACTTTCTCTCGACCTCTAGATAGGCGCCAACGATTGGTATCTCGTAGCGAGTACACGCAACCACAATACTCCTGTTGATAGAATTCCTCACGCTTAGAGAGCTCCAACATGCGTGACGAACCGCCCTTTTTGCGCCAATTAAAGTCCCAATAAGTCATACCATTAAACGGCTCAACTGCACGCGCACCGCAGCCATTAATTTGATTCATGTCCTTCCAACGTGAAATTCCCAGGGTGGAAGAAATCAAATCAAATCCATGGTCTTTGGCATATTGCGCCGTCACTTCAAAACGCATATCAAAACAAGTAGTACAGCGTGCACCACGCTCAGGCTCATCTTCTTGGCCTTTGACACGCTCAAACCAATCATCTTTGTTGTAGTCCGCGTCAATAAAAGGCATACCTAGCTTTTTGGCAAAGCGAATGTTTTCTTCTTTGCGTAGATTGTATTCCTCTACAGGGTGAATATTGGGATTGTAAAAAAAGATGGTGGTGTCAATCTCTGAAGCCGCCAAAGCCTCCATAATCTCACCTGCACACGGTGCACAGCAAGAATGCAACAGCAGCTTTTTCTCGCCATTTGGCGTCTCCAGCTTAGGGCGCTGATAATCTTTAAGTGTATAACTTAACTTAGACATGACTCTAATTGCTTTAACACTTCCCAAGCATCACGCTTGAGTTTAGCATCTGCCAAAATCATACTGGGGTGATGAGTAGAAAAATGTCGATCAATATCAGAGCTTAGCTCTTTATCCATTAGTAGAACGGTAGTAGGTTCATATTCACAAAGTATTGAGCTTAGCTCTGCTGCTTGAATATTGCGCAATACCACCTCATCCGCGCTTAAATTAATGGCACAGAGCATCTTAAACAATAAGGCTTGCACTTCACCTGATTGACAAAAAGAATCTTGCTCTCTGCTCTCTAACACCAAGCAACGGGTTTTAATTCTACGGCTTGTAGTACTAGGACGGGCAGATTCGTACAAATACGCTGGAATGCCCAACGCTTCTAAGTATCGTTCTCTGCTCGCCACCGGGCTCACTATACTTGCGGATGTGCGCGATTATGCGCCGCCAAAATCTTATTCAGACCGTGCACATAAGCCTTGGCACTGGCAGTAATAATATCGGTATCTGCACCCTGACCATTAACAATGCGACCACCCTGTTCAAGACGTACATTGACCTCGCCCAAAGCATCGGTCCCTTGGGTTACGTTGGAGACCGAGTACAGTTGTAGATTCATCTGCACGTCTACCAAAGAATTAATCGCACTAAAGGTCGCATCTACCGCACCAGCAGTCTGTGCTGTGGCAGTTTTCTCTTCACCATCAATTGAGAGTACCACCGTGGCCGAGTTTTGCTCGCCTGTCTCTGTACATACCTTTAGCGACACCAATTTAATGGCCTCGTTTTCTTCGGTTTGTGTCTCAGACACTAGTGCTTGTAGATCTTCATCAAAGATCTCATGCTTTTTATCAGCCAACTCTTTGAAGCGTCTAAAGGCATCATTTAGGCTTTCTTCAGATTCAAACTCCACACCCAACTCATTAAGGCGCGCCTTAAAGGCATTACGACCTGAGTGCTTGCCTAGTACCAATTGATTGGTATTCCAGCCCACATCTTCAGCACGCATAATCTCATAGGTTTCACGATGCTTGAGTACGCCATCTTGGTGAATGCCTGCCTCATGCGCAAAAGCATTGGCACCAACAATCGCTTTGTTCGGCTGTACGATAAAACCAGTCACACTGGAAACCAAGCGTGAAGCTGGTAGAATCTGCGTAGTATCAATATTGGTGTCGCAATCAAAGATGTCTTGACGCGTTCTTACCGCCATCACCACCTCTTCTAGCGAAGTATTACCCGCACGCTCGCCCAAGCCATTAATGGTACACTCAATCTGACGTGCACCACTTAGTACTGAGGAAAGCGAGTTAGCAACCGCCAAACCTAGATCGTTATGACAATGCGCTGAGAAAATCGCCTTGTCTGAATTAGGCACACGTTCAATCAATGATTTCATCGTCGCACCAAATTGCTGTGGAATGTTATAACCCACGGTATCTGGAATATTAATCGTAGTTGCACCAGCATCAATGGCTGCTTCAATCACACGACACAAGAAATCCTCATCACTACGGCCAGCATCCTCAGGTGAGAACTCCACATTATCGGTATAACGCCTAGCGCGCTTAACCGCGTGCACTGCCTGCTCTACCACCTCATCAGGGGTCATGTTCAGCTTCATCTTCATGTGAATATCTGAAGTGGCAATAAAGGTATGAATACGCGCTGAATTGGCATCTTTTAGCGCTTCACCTGCGCGATCAATGTCTTTGTCTAGCGCTCTGGCCAGTGAGCAAATGGTCGAATCTTTAACCGCGTTAGCCACGGCTTTAACCGCTTCAAAATCTCCCGGTGAAGCAATGGCAAATCCTGCCTCGATAACATCGACACGCATCTTCTCCAACACTTTGGCAATGCGAACCTTTTCATCCTTGGTCATTGAGGCGCCAGGCGACTGCTCACCATCACGCAAGGTTGTATCAAAAATAATTAGTTTGTCAGACATTTAAGTCTCCTATGGTTGTTCTGTGTTTTATAGTTGGTATTTTAGTAGGCCTTTCAGCCATGCGATAAGAATTCTTGCCTTAAGGCAGTAATCGCAGTAAAGCCAGGAGAGAATCCCCAAGTAGAATTGTGTTTAGCTTTTTAACCATAGCGAGAATTATAAATGAAGTTATTGCAACTTAGCGCGTTTTTTCAGACGTCTTTGTCTTAAACCTGCAGCAGTCATCACAATACCAGAGAGTGCATAGATAAAGAAAAACACAAACAACACACCACTAGGCCAGACGGTAATCACCACAATAATAAGCGTGGCCAATAGCAGTAGTCTAAAGGATGAACGACCCTTAAGATTAACCTCTTTAAAGCTGTAGTAACGCATGTTACTTACCATTAACACACCCGCACCCACCAGAATAATCCAGCTCACCACCGGTAGGAATTGATCGTATTCACTAATGGCAATCATTTCCTTGGTCCAAACCATGCCTGCAATCAAAGCAGCAGCAGCTGGAGAAGGCAGTCCTTGGAAGTAGCGCTTGTCCTGAGTTTCAATCTGCGTATTAAAGCGCGCCAAACGCAATGCACCTGCAGCTGTATAGATAAAGGCACCAATCCAACCAATCTTACCCAAGGGTTCGAGTACGTAGAAATACATCAATAGCGCAGGCGCCAAGCCAAAGGAGATTAGATCGGCCATTGAATCGTATTCTGCACCAAAAGCACTTTGGGTATTGGTCAAGCGTGCAACACGACCATCCAATCCATCCCAAAGCATGGCAATAAAGATGGCGATTGCGGCATCGGCATATTGACCCTTAATGGCCAAAATGATGGCAAAGAAGCCGGCAAACAGTCCAAACGTGGTCAACACATTTGGCAATAAGTAAACTCCCCTTTTTACTCTTTTTGTCATAGCGCACATATTAACATGCCCAGCAGAACTGGGCATGTTGAATCGTTAAAATTTACGATGCTTACTTAGTTTTTCGCTGTATCTACTAGCTTGTTCTTAGCAATCCAAGGCATCATTGAACGTAGAGACTCGCCCACTTGTTCAATTTGATGTTCTCTTTGTACATCGCGACGTGCTGGTAGGTCACCAACGTTTTCAACGAATTCCTTAGCAAAAGTACCGTCTTGAATCTCGGTTAGAATCTTCTTCATCTCTGCCTTAGTTTCGCTAGTGATAATACGCGGACCACGAGTTACATCACCATATTCTGCTGTGTTTGAGATTGAGTAACGCATGTTGGCAATACCACCTTCATACATTAGATCAACAATTAGCTTTAATTCGTGCAAGCACTCAAAATACGCCATCTCTGGCTCATAACCACCTTCAACCAAAGTCTCAAAACCAGCTTGTACCAAAGCAGTTGTGCCACCACATAGTACCACTTGCTCACCAAATAGATCTGTCTCAGTCTCATCTTTGAAAGTTGTCTCTAGGATACCTGTACGACCACCACCAATAGCTGAAGCGTATGAAAGTGCCTTAGCCTTAGCAGAGCCTGAAGCATCTTGATAAATCGCAATTAGATCTGGAATACCACCGCCTTTTACAAACTCACTACGCACGGTATGACCTGGTGCTTTTGGTGCAATCATCACCACGTCTAGATCAGCTCTTGGCTGGATTTGACCATAATGGATATTAAAACCATGAGCAAAGGCTAGTGTTGCACCTTCTTGTAGGTTTGGTTCAACTTGATCAGCATAGATCTTACCCTGGAACTCATCTGGCGCTAGAATCATCACCAAATCCGCCCAAGCAGTAGCTTCTTCGATTGATTTAACTGCCAAACCTGCATCTGCTGCTTTAGCGGCTGAAGCAGAACCTTCACGCAAACCTACGCAAACCTCTACACCTGAATCTTTTAGGTTGTTGGCATGCGCATGACCTTGAGAACCATAACCAATGATTGACACTTTCATGCCTTTGATGATGTTTAAGTCTGCATCTTTGTCGTAATATCTATTCATTTTTTATCCTCTGTTATTTATTTAACCTTCGTGTTTAATTATCTTCTCTTACGAACGCCGGTTACGCCCGTTCTAGAAACCTCTAAAATCTTAGCCACATCAATAGCCGCTAAAAAATCATCTACTCGTTTACTTTGTCCAGCAATCTCAACCGTATAAGTGTCTTCACTAACATCAACAATCTTGCCGCCGTACTCATCAATTTGCTTATCCATCTCTGCTTGAGACTGAGCATCCACATCCACCTTAACCAAGGCCAGTTCACGCTCAATATGATCACTGGAAGTCAAATCAGTCACGGTAACTACATCTACCAATTTGTTGAGCTGCTTCACAATTTGATCAATAATCGTATCATCACCCACACTAACAATGGTCATACGTGAAAGCGTTGGATCATTGGTTGGTGCAACCGTTAGTGACTCAATGTTAAAGCCACGTGCTGAGAATAGACCCGATACTCTAGAAAGAGCGCCCGATTCGTTTTCTAATTGTACTGAAATAATATGTCTCATAGCTATACCAGGTTTAAACCTTCATCATTGGTTGACTTCATTTCATCACGTCCACCCAAAAGCATCTCATTATGTCCAGCACCTGATGGAATCATTGGGAATACGTTTTCTGTTGGGTCGGTAATAATGTCTAAAAATACCGTTCTGTCTTTCATAGCAAAAGCTTCGGTTAAGGCAGGCACCAAATCTGATTCTTTTTCAACTGACATGCCCACGTGGCCATAGCTCTCAGCCAATTTCACAAAATCAGGCAAAGCTTCCATATAACTCATGGCATAACGCTTCTCATAGAAAAACTCCTGCCATTGTCTTACCATGCCTAAATAACGGTTATTTAGATTCACCACTTTAACTGGGGTGTTGTATTGCAACATGGTTGAAAGCTCTTGTAGCATCATTTGAATACTACCCTCACCTGTTACACAGGCTACATCGGCATTTGGCATAGCCATCTTCGCACCCATGGCTGCTGGCAGACCAAAGCCCATGGTACCCAAACCACCAGAGTTAATCCAACGACGTGGCTCATCAAACTGATAATATTGCGCCGCCCACATTTGGTGTTGACCTACATCTGAAGTCACGATAGCCTCACCACCGGTCACTTCGTACAAAGCTTCAATCACACTTTGTGGTTTAATCACACCATCGGCTTTTTGATAAGCCAGTGAATCAACAGCGCGCCACTGATTAATCATTGACCACCACTCAGAAGTATCTTGTGTGGTTTTATCTTTTAGTGCAGCCATTAAATCACTTAGTACTGATCTTACTTCGCCTACCAGGGCAATATCAACTGCCACATTCTTTGAAATAGAGGCTGGATCAATATCGATATGAATAATCTTGGCCTTTGGACAGAACTTATCAATATTGGCGGTTACTCGATCATCAAAACGCGCACCTACGGCGATCACACAATCCGATCCATGCATGGCCATGTTTGACTCATAGGTGCCATGCATACCCAACATACCTACTGAAAGCTCATCAGTCGCTGGATAAGCACCTAGACCCATCAATGTTTGCGTAATTGGAAAGCCCAGTGAGCGTGTAAATTCTCTTAGCTCATCTCTGGCATTACCAATCACAGTACCACCACCTGAATAAATAATTGGTCGTGTTGAAGCCGCAATAAGATTGGCTGCTTTATTAATCTGCTCTTGATTGGCCGTACTTGGCACTTGGTATGAGCGCATTTCAACCGTTTGCGGATACTCTGGCTCTTCAATCTCAGCAATGGTAATGTCTTTTGGTACATCAATCAGTACCGGACCTGGTCTACCTGTGGTGGCAATATGGAAAGCCTTTTTAATGGTTTGAGCAACATCATTAATATCTTTAACCAAGAAATTATGCTTCACACATGAACGGGTAATACCCACGGTATCCACCTCTTGGAACGCATCATTACCAATAAGCGCAGACGGCACCTGGCCTGAGATAATCACCATTGGAATAGAATCCATATAAGCCGTAGCAATACCAGTAACCGCATTCGTTAGACCCGGACCTGAAGTCACCAAAACCACACCTGGCTTACCACTGGCTCTGGCATAACCATCTGCCGCGTGCGCTGCAGCCTGCTCATGACGCACCAAAACATGAGTAATGTTTTCTTTAGCTTCAAGCGCATCATAGATGTGTAGAACTGCACCGCCAGGATAGCCGAACATGTGCTCTACACCTTCTTTTTCAAGCGTGTTTACCAGTATTTGGGCGCCGTTTAATTTCATCTGCTTCTATATGGGATTAAAAAACTTTCAGATTATACCTAAATCAAAAAGCAAAAAAGGTAGATATTACAAGGCTTTTATCCGCTTTTTCAGGGGATAAATTTTGATGGATTTATAGAGTGTTTTGCCAGTCTTCAGAATAGAATTTAATCGGCGAATCGCTTTGATTAATGGTTTCTATACTCCAAGTATCTGGACGCTCCAAAATCGCTGAGAGTAATTGATCGTTTAACAAGTGACCAGTCTTATAACCTTCATAATGACCAATCAGATTAGAACCCAGTAGATACAAATCGCCAACAATATCTAGAATTTTATGTTTCACAAACTCATTGTGATAGCGCATTCCGTCCTCATTGAGCACATCGTCATCACTTAAGGCAATGGCATTATCCATACTTGCACCTAGGGCTAGATTTTGGCGTTGCATGGTCTCCACATCTTTCATATAGCCAAAGGTTCTGGCACGTGAGATTTCTTTTAGATAAGACTGCTGCGCAAAATCAATGGTCAGTTGCTGACCGGATTCTTTTACTTTCTTATGGTCAAAATCAATCTCAAGTGAGATCTTAAAACCATCATGCGGAGAGACTTGCGCCCAACAATCATTGTTCTCTACGCGTACTGTGTCATTAATCACAAAAAACTTCTTATGCGCCTCTTGCTCTACAATACCGGCTGATTGCACCAAGAAAATAAACGGCGCTGAAGAACCGTCCATAATCGGCACTTCAAATGAGTCTAGTTCTACCAAAACATTATCAATACCCAAAGCCGCTAAAGCACTCATGAGATGCTCAACCGTTGAGACTTTAACCCCTTGATTCTCTAGGCCGGTCGAGAGTACAACTTCATTTACAAAGGCATTGTGCGCACGAACCAGTTTCCCGCCCACATCCATACGACGAAACACCACACCATGGTCTTCTTCTGCTGGTAATAGGGTCATATTCACCACATTGCCACTATGAATGCCAATGCCGCGTGCTTTAACCGCCTTTTTAATTGTTCGTTGTTTAATCATAAATCAAAGATTTTTTTGAATCTGCCCCCAATGCCCACGCCATCTTGTTCTATTTCTTGCACTTGCTCATCCGTGCTATAAGCGTGCACCAATAAACCCAAAGCAGACGCATAACTGGGATCGGTAGCAATGCTTTGTTTGACCGTTATTTTATCAGTATTTATCTGCGCAATTTTGCTCCTTATACGCAAAGTTTTTAGCAGTAATTGCTCGCAATGACGAATCTTAGCACCACCACCAACCAAGACAATACCAGCGCGCAAAGCACGATCTAAGCGCTGCTCTTTGAGGTGTTGTTTAAAGCTATGTAGCAGCTGGTGATAAGCCTTTTCAATTACTCGAATCAAATCATGGCGCGATAGGTAGCGCTCCTCAGAACTATTGGCTTGTTCAAATTGAATAAGCTTGTCCTCAATATCGCCCTCTAGGGTGGCGTAGCCATAATCTTTTTTAAGGCGCTCTGCTTCAGCGAAATTGGTATCAAATGCATCAGCGATGGCTTGCGTTATTTGATCTGCACCTGGAGTTAGTACCGAACTATGGGTAATGCCCCCGGCAGTAAAAATTGAAAAATTCATGGTGCTGGCACCAATATCCAACAAACAAACGCCGGATTGCTTTTGCTCATCACTCAAACAATATTCACTAGAGGCAACCGAATCCAGCACCAAATCACTCACAGCCAATTGTGCTTGATCGGCAAGCTTGTGTAAGTTCTTATAGGCTTGTGATGAGACAATCTCAATATGTACATTTGCCCCCAATAGTGCTGCCTGCATTCCCAAAGGATTTTCCACCGGTTGCGGATCTTCATCCAAAAGAAAATGATTAACCTCGGTACTGAGCTTTTGCTTATTGGTCAGCGTAGCAATGGCCGAAGCACTATTAATAGCACTGTTCATATCTTGTGCTGAAACCACGCCAGTTTCCGTGGGCACTTGTCGATTTTGATTAATGGTTTTTAGGTGAGGATCTGAGATATTAAACGCCACACCATCCACATTGGTATTGCAAGATTCTTGTGCTTTGTCAAAGACTTGTGCTACCGCCTCAGCGGCTTGAGCAACATTGACGATATGTCCATCTTTAACCCCAGCAGACTCGCCAATTGCCTGACCAAATACTGAAATTCTTTCGCTCTCTTTTTCAGCAATCAATACCGCAATTTTTTGACTACCAATATCAATACTGGCAAAAATCTCACCCTGTTTGGGCATCTAATTCCCCTTGTTTGGTCTTAAACTCCAACCACTCATACAAATGCGCAATCTCAACCACCTTACCGCTTAACAAACGTCTGAACATCTTTGCATTCGGCTCACCATGATACAGGCCTAAAATGTGTCTGGTCATTGAGCGCACCGGCACCGCTTGTTCAACTTGCATCTGCATGTATTTAATAAATTGCAATAATACTTGCTCACGGGATTTTATTGCGCCGTTTTGCCCATAAATTTTCTCATCGACCTCTGCCAGTAGATAAGGCTGATGATACACAGCACGCCCGAGCATAGCGCTATCAACTGACAGCAGATGCTGCTTTGCACTGTCAATATCCATAATACCGCCATTAATACCAATATTAAGTTGTGGATATAAGCGCTTAATCTCATATACCCAATCGTAATTAAGCGGTGGAACCGAACGATTCTCTTTCGGACTTAGGCCTTGCAGCCAGGCTTTACGCGCATGAATAATAAAGCTTTGACAACCCGCCTTGCTGATAATGTCAACAAAATCTACCAAGGCTTCGAAGCTTTCCATATCATCTACGCCAATCCGCGATTTAACCGTGATTGGGGTTTTATCAACCGCCAAACCCATGGCTTCAACACACTGCGCCACTACCTCAGGGGTTTGCATTAAACAAGCCCCAAAACTGCCCGATTGCACGCGATCTGAAGGACAGCCCACATTAATATTAATCTCATCATAGCCCCAATCCTCAGCCACCTTGGCCGCAGCGGCCATACTCGTTGGATTACTACCACCAAGTTGAATGGCAATAGGATGCTCTTGATTCGAATAATCCAATAGACGCTGTTTGTCACCATGAATAATGGCTTGGTCGGTAATCATCTCGGTATATAGTTGCGCCTTATTGGAAAGCAGACGATGAAAATAACGACAATGCCGGTCGGTCCAATCCATCATTGGTGCCACGCTAAATTTATGCGGATAGCTCATGGATAACGGTTTGAATGGCATGATTCACACTAGCATCAATGACTTGTGCCCTATCACCGGAAAAATGTTGAGTTTGGGCAAAACATTGGTCTTTGATACAAAAACCAAAACAAACCGTACCCACAGGCTTGGTGGTGGTCGCACCTGTGGGACCGGCAATACCACTGATGGCGATAGAGAGATCAACGCCTGCTTTGACAATCACCCCTTGGGCCATTTGCAATACCACCGCCTCACTCACCGCCCCCTCTACCTCTAGTGTTTGTAACTTAACCCCTAGCATGTCTATTTTTGCCTGGTTGGAATAGGTAATAAAACCACGATCAAAATAGGCTGAAGAGCCCGAAAGACCGGTCAAGGCCGCACTGAGAGAGCCGCCCGTACAAGATTCAGCCACCGCAATCTTTAGTGATTGTTGAGTCAGCGTCTCTAAGAGTTTTTGCAAATCACTGTTCATTTTAAGGCGTTACTGACAATTTCAAAAATATCATTGGATAAATCTTCCACTTGCAAAATACGCTCTAGTTGCTGTTTTTGCAATTGTGCCAATTCTGGAGCAAAGCGTCGCCAATGGTTGTAGACACTGACCAATCTGGCGCCAATCTGCGGGTTGGTTTGGTTAAGTTTAATGATAATTTCGCTAAAAAACACATAACTTGATGCCTGGTGAAATCTCGTGTGATTGCCAGCAAAACTACCCACTACACTGCGCAGACGATTTGGAGTGTTAAACTCAAATAGTGGATGCTCCATTAGTGCGTTGATGGTATCCAGGGTTGCTAAGGGTGAGCCAGCCTGGGTGGCAAACCATTTATCCATTGCCTGCGTATCGTGCTTGAAGGCTTGATAAAACTCATCAATCACCTGCTTAGTATATAAATTCTCTTCACTGCTTAGCACAGTAAAGGCTGCCAATTTATCGGTCATACAATTGGCAGTTTTAAATTGCTGATAAGCCAAGTCCGACTCACCACTGCGCGCTAGATACAGCAAACACACATTTTTCAACGCACGATTGGCACTGGCTTTGGCATCAAATGTATAGGTCTTACTCTCACAATCCTTATACAGCGAAACAAACTGCGATTTAAAACGCGTGGCCAATTGCTCAATTAAGTTTTCTCGTTGTTGGTGAATACTCGCCACATCAATAACCTTGGCACTTTGGTGCAAGATCTTCTCACTAGGCAGGGTTAATAACTCGGCCAATAGCGCCTTGTCTGTAACTGTGTCTATACATAGTGATAGTGCGGCAAACAAGGCCGATTGATCGACTTTCTCAGAAGTGAGAATTAAATCAATATAGAGCTTTTGTACATTATCCCAACGACTAAAACCATCGCTCTCATGTGCCAGTAAAAAGCTGCGTTGCGTATTGTTCAGATCGCTGGATAGTTGCACCGGGGCAGAAAACTCGCGTAGCCATGAGGCAGTTGGTTCTGATTTAATATGATCAAACACATAGTCCTTTTCCAACTGATCAACCACCAATACACCCGAATCCACTATCTTGCCCTGTTGGTCAAACAAAGCATAATTTAGCGGGAAATAAAAAGCCTGCGCAGATAATTGCTTGATATTAACGCGATAACATTGATGTTGTGCGTCATAGCTACTCTTAATCTCCACCTTAGGGGTGCCGGCATGCGCGTACCACTGGGAGAATTGCGCTAAGTCAAAATCATTAGCATCACTCATACTGGATATAAAATCATCAATGGTGACTGCCTGGCCGTCATGACGAGCAAAATACAAATCCATGCCCTTTTGAAAGCCTGACTCACCCAATAAGGTGTGAACCATACGCACAATCTCTGCGCCTTTTTCATACACGGTAAAGGTGTAAAAATTGTTCATTTCAATATAACTCTCTGGTCTAACCGGATGCGCCATAGGCCCTGCATCTTCTGCAAATTGGAAGGTTTTAAGACGCTTAACATCTTCAATACGCTTAATTGATCTTGAGTGCAGGTCTGCGGTGAACTCCTGATCTCTAAACACCGTTAACCCCTCTTTGAGACTGAGTTGGAACCAGTCTCGACAAGTGACCCGATTGCCGGTCCAATTGTGAAAATACTCATGGCCAATCACCGCCTCAATATTGATAAAGTCAGTATCGGTTGCCGTGTTAGCATCGGCCAAAACATAAGTAGAGTTAAAAATGTTCAACCCCTTATTCTCCATGGCGCCCATATTGAAATCATCCACCGCCACAATCATGTAAATATCCAGATCATACTCCAGGCCAAAACGTTGCTCATCCCAAGCAAATGAACGCTTAAGCGCCTCCATGGCAAACTGGGTTTTGTTGAGATTGTGCGGCTCTACATAAATCTTAAGCGCCACTTCTTTGTCGGACAGTGTGGTGTAGCTATCTTCCAGCACGGCAAAATCACCGGCCACCATAGCGAACAAATAACAAGGTTTAGGACTGGGGTCATGCCAGCTTGCATACCCCGCGCCTTGTTCTAGCAAGTTGCCATTGCTAAGTAATACTGGATATTTGTCTGGATCGGCTTTAATATGAGTACTAAAGACACTGAGTACATCGGGTCGATCTAGATAATAGGTGATTTGTCGAAAACCGTGCGCTTCACATTGCGTGCAAAAATTACCGCTGGATTGATACAGACCATTGAGACTGGTGTTTTTTTGCGGATAGATGCGCGTGATAATCTCCAGTTCAAACTTAGGCGCTAGGCCACTTAAACGCAAGCCTTCTTTTTCTAATTGATACTCAGGTGTCTGCGCATCGATACTGATAGAGACCAACTCCAAATCCACCCCGTTTAAAAACAAAGTATTGGCCTGTACACTGCTTCGTGGATTTTGATAATAAACCACCTTAGAGGTGACCAGAGTATACTGCTCACCCAGCTCAAAACTCAGCTCAGTGGTGCGAATCAAATACTCACTAGGCTGATAGTCTTTACGGTAAATGGCTTGTGGGCTTAAATGACTAATAACAACACTCCTAAGATTAATCGATACACCACAAAGGGCATCATGCCTAGCGTATCCAGCAGTTTAATAAAAAATACCACGGTGAAATAACTACTCAGTAGTGAAACCAAAAATCCAACGACGAGCACCGACCAATCCACCACTTGCACTTGCGAGAACAACTCGAATAACATCAACATGGAAGACAATGCAATCACCGGAATGGCCAATAAAAAAGCAAAGCGCGTGGCCATCTGCTTGGACAGACCCAGTAGCAAACCTGCAGTAATGGTAATACCCGATCTAGAAGTACCTGGTACAAGCGCCAAGGCCTGCATGATTCCCACTAGTGCAACATCACCCCAAGTGATAACCTCTCGCCAGGTGTGTTTTTTACTATTTTGATAAGCAGCCCAGCCCAGTAGCAAGCCAAAGACAATGGTAGTGGTGGCAATCACCTCACTTGAGCGCAGATGCGTCTCAATCTCACCTTTAAACAACAAGCCTACCAAGCCCACAGGGATGGTGCCAATTAACACCCCCCAGGCTAGTTTTGACTCACCCACGCTCTGGCGCTTCAGTAGTGAATGGTAAAAATCAACCGATAAGCTTTGTAATAGTTTTCGGTAGTAATACACAATGGCCACCAAAGTACCCAGGTGCACCACCACATCAAAGGCCAAGCCCTGATCAGGCCAATCACTTAATTTGGGCACCAAAATCAAATGCGCCGAGGAAGAGATAGGCAAGAATTCACTCAACCCCTGAACCAATGCCAAAACAACACTTTGTAAAATATCCATATCTAGAGTTTGTGTATTAAATTCTGTTCGGTAAAACCACTAAGCTTGGTGTCAATCCCTTTACCGAGTGCCAAAACTTTAAAACTCTCGCCCATGGCGCTGGGTAGTACCAAGTGCTTGATTTGTTGTGCCAAAGACTGGCGTATTTTTTCATCTTTAGCCGAGAGTAAATACTGTTCAATACCCAGTGAAATTAAAAACATGGCCTGCGTGCTGTATCCTAAAACCTCTAGGTCTGAGGCTTTGGCGCTATCGGCCATGTCGGAGAAATTAACCGAAGTGGTAATGTCTTGCTGACCAATCTTAACAAAGGGATTGTCGCTGGCCTGGTGCTGTGCATAACACCTAAGTGTGCCATCCACACGTTGCTGATGAAAATACTCTGCCCTATCCATGCCATAATCAATCAGCAGCACTAAAGCTTTATCTAGAACCAAAGACAAGGACTCAATCCAGGCCTTAGCGCGTAGATTGACCTCGGTGGTATAACCTTCAGAGACACCCTTAGGCAAAGGTACTTGCTCAATGGTTTTGTCTAGCGCTTGATACGCCCATTGTTGGTTTTGATAATCCACACCCAGCTCAACAAATCCACCGTTTTGATAACGCACACGTTTAGCTGGCATTGCATCTAGCACCTCATTAGCGATCACCACGCCAGAAAATCCTTGCGGTAGTTCATTAAGCCATTCAACTCGATCTGTTAACTCAGGCAACACCTGGGCAATGGTTTGCGCTTGACGCGCTCTGAGCTCAGCACTGAGTTCAAGAATATAATACTTACGTGGCAATCTATCCAGACGACCCAACTCAAACAATACCTGAGCAGCAAGCACACCACTGCCTGCACCAAACTCTAAAACATCACTATTCTCATCCATGACTTCAGCGCATTGCTTGGCCAAACAAAAGCCAAATAAATCTGAGGTTTCAGGCGCGGTAATAAAATCACCTTTTTCGCCAAATTTTTCCAGGCCACTACGATAATAGCCCAGCTTGGGGTAATACAGGGCTAAATCCATAAATTCATCAAAACCAATTGGCGCTTGGTTTTGTATAATGGTGTTTTTGATAATACTTTCTAGGCTCACGACAGCCTATTTTATATGAAAACAGCATTGGTCACAGGTGGGGCGCATCGAATCGGCAAGCAGATTTGTCGCGCACTACACCAACAACAATTTAATCTGATTATTCACTATCATCATTCGCAAGACGCAGCACAAACCTTGGCTGATGAGCTTAATGCACAGCGACAAAATTCAGCCAGTATCTTGCAAGCTGATTTACGCAAGCTTGAAGATTTAGAGCGCCTATCTCAACAGGTTGGCTCGTTAGACCTACTGGTTAACAATGCCTCAGTGTTCTACCCTACTACCATCCAAGAGATGAACTTGGAGGATTATGATGAGATTATGAACACCAATCTCAGAGCGCCACTGCTGCTTTCCAGTGCTTTGACAGAAACACTAACAACAAACCAAGGTTGTATTATCAATATTGTCGATATTCATGCGCAACGACCACTAAAAAATTATCCAATCTACAGCATCTCTAAAGCAGCGCTATCAATGATGACGCAGACCTTGGCCAAAGAGTTAGCGCCAGCTGTTAGAGTTTGCGGGATTTCTCCCGGCTCGATTCTATGGCCAGAAAATGAGGCCGAACTCTCACCGACGCAACAACAAAGCATGCTAGATAAAATCGCGCTAAAGAAACAAGGCTCGCCACAAGACATTGCTAACACCGTGGTATTTTTGGCTCAGTCTAAATATATCACCGGTCAAATCTTAGCGGTTGATGGTGGTCGCAGTCTCAATCAATAAGTCAAAATAACCCAGTATTTTTGTGATAAAATCAAGACGCTTTGGTGTATTTTTCGCCAGGCTAAAAGAATTTTATCGATTTTTTGCTCAATAAAAAAATAAGCAAAAATGACAATTATATTAGGGCTAATTTTTGCCACATATAGACAGAGATACAACAAATTATTTTGTTAAAAAACAACCGAAAAAAGGCTGGAATGCCTTGTAAATACAGGGTTTTTATCAATTAAATGCTTTTTGCAAATTACAATTTAATTTTATCGCCGCACGCCAGTGTCGGCTCTATATGTGCCGCTATTAGTCCGCTTACACAAGGACTTAATAATGAATCACATTCTTATCAATGCCACTCACAAAGAGGAAATCAGAGTTGGTGTTGTCAAAAACAAAAAACTAACGGGTCTTAACATTGAGACCAGCCTTAATCGCAAGACCAAAGGCAATATTTATCTAGGTAGAATCTCTCGCGTTGAGCAATCGCTCGAGGCTGCTTTTGTTGATTATGGTAAAGAGCGACAAGGCTTTCTACCCTTTAAAGAAGTTGCTGAAACTCTCTCCAAAGGCGTAAAGCCCAAGGGCGACAAACTTACCATTTCTGACGTGCTTAAAGAAGGTCAGGAAATCATTGTTCAGGTAGAAAAAGAAGAGCGTGGCAATAAAGGTGCAGCACTAAGCACCTATATTAACTTAGCCGGTGCTTATATGATTCTAACGCCAAACAATGCCAAGAGTCACGGCATCTCCCGTCAAATTGGCGCCAGCGATAGACAATCACTTAAAGAGATTATTAAAAACATCCAATTGGCAGAAAACTCTGGGGTAATTATTCGCACCGCAGGTGCAGGTAAAAGCTTGGAAGAGCTGCAATGGGAAGTGGATTATCTCACCGAGCTTTGGCAGTCAATTAACAAGGCAACCGAGAAGAAAAAAGCGCCGTTTTTAATTTACGAAGAAAGCGATATTATCATTCGCACACTGCGTGATTATCTACGCGAGGACACCGATAGCGTAATTATTGACGAGCTAGAGGCCTTTCAAAATGCCAAAGAATTTGTCAGTTTTGTCCTGCCACATTATCTAGATCGTATTAAGTTTTTCGATGTTTCTGAGCATTCACTCTTTAACCATATGGGTGTGGAAAATCAAGTGCGCAGCGTGTTTAACCGCGAGGTATCACTACGCACTGGTGCTACCATTGTCTTTGATCAAACCGAAGCACTAACCGCGATTGATATTAACTCAGCACGTGCAACCAAAGGCTCTGATATTGAAGAGACAGCCTTTAATACCAATTTAGAAGCCGCTAAAGAAATCGCCATCCAACTACAGCTACGTGATATTGGTGGCTTGGTGGTGATTGACTTTATTGATATGTCGACTGAGGAGCACCGCAAGGCCATTGAAAAGGCCATGGAAAAAGCTACGGCCTCTGATCGTGCACGCATCCAAATTGGCACCATTTCTCAGTTTGGTCTATTGGAAATGTCGCGACAACGTCTAATGAACTCAGTGAGTGAATCGGTTGAAAAGACCTGCCCTTCTTGTCAAGGCAGAGGTACCACACCAACCGTTCCAACTTTGGCACTCACCATCTTAAGACAGCTTGAAGATGGTTGCAACGCCTCTAATCAAACAGCCAGACTCACCATTCAATCTAGCGTGGAAGTCATTACCTATATTCTCAATGAGAAGCGTGAAGATGTAACGCGACTAGAGCAAAAGCACGGCATTAAGATTACCCTGATTCCAAATCCGTATATGCAATTCCCGAACTTTAGCATTAACAAGCAAAAAGGCGAGAAGAAAAGCCAACACAAGAGCTATCAGGGCATGTCTAAACCACAACAGACTCTGGCAGAAAATGGTCTGGCTGATGCCATTGAGGTTCCAGCTATTGTGGCCAATCGACCTGAGACCAAGGTGCCAGAAAAGCAAGAAGAAAAACGCTCATTGTTTAAACGCATTAAAGAGGCGCTATTTGGTAAGAAAAAGAAAAAGCCTAATAAGCGAAAAAATAATAACAACCGTAATCGTAATCGCAACCGTAATCGCAACCGTAATCGCAACCGTAAAAACAACAATGGTGGCAATAATCAAACGCGAGGCAATGCGCAAAACAAAGGCGGTAATAATAACCAGGGCAATAAAAAGCCAGCTGCAGAGAAAAAGCCGCAACAGCGCAATAGAAAGCCTCAAGCGAAAAAGCCGGTTGAGAACAAAGCACAAAACCCAGCAACTGAGTCTAAGCCAGCTGAAAAGCAGCCACAGGCAAATACTGAGAACAAGGCACTTGAGAATAAAGCAGTGGCAAATCCAGTAAATAACAAACCTGCTGAGCCAAAACCACAGGCTACGACCAGTGATAAACCTGCTGAGACTACCACGCCCAAAAGCGAGTCTTAATGGATAAATACGCTGTCTTTGGCAATCCGATTGAGCACAGCTTATCGCCGAAGATTCACTCACTGTTTGCACAACAAGTGGGTATTGAGCTGAGTTATGAGAAAATCTTAGCACCTGAGGATGGCTTTGTCGATAGCGCCAAAACCTTTATTGCTGATGGCGCCAAAGGCTTTAACATTACCGTGCCTTTTAAGCTTGACGCTTTTGCTTTGGCCAACCAACATACACCCCACGCTCAAAGTGCAGCCGCCGTTAACACCATTAAGGTGGAAGGTGATACGCTGATTGGTCACAATACCGATGGCATTGGCCTGGTTAACGACCTAATGAACAATCTAGGCGTCGAGCTTGAGGGGAAGATTATTTTGATTCTAGGCGCTGGTGGGGCCACCCAGGGTATTTTATTGCCACTATTAGAGCAGAACCCACGTCGAGTCATGATTGCCAATCGTACCGCAGCCAAAGCCCAGCAACTCAAACACGACTTTGCTCAATATGGCAAAACTTGTGGCTTTGGTTTGGAAAAAATCAAACACGATCCAGTAGACATTATCATCAATGCCACCAGCGCTTCCTTAGATGGAAAAATGCCAGAAATCGCCTCGGGTTGCGCCCAAGGTGCACTATGCTATGACCTAATGTATGGCAAGCAAACACCATTTATGGACTGGGCTGTAAATAATCAGGCTGCTCAAGTGGCTGATGGCCTGGGTATGCTGGTTGAACAAGCGGCAGCAGCCTTTGTGTTTTGGACTGGAAAAACCCCTGATACTCAGGCGGTGATTAGTGAGCTAAGGCGCTAAGCGCTCAATCTCCCAGGTATCTGCCACACGCCTATAAATAAAACGATCGTGCAGACGATTAGCCCTACCCTGCCAAAACTCAATACTCTGTGGAATCACGCGATATCCGCCCCAAAAATCCGGTAGTGGCACCTCGCCTTTGTGAAACTTCTCTTTCATGTGCTCAAATTGCATGAGTAATGCCTGTCTTGAGCTAATTGGCAAGGATTGTGAAGAGGCCCAAGCGCCAAGTTGTGATTCCTTAGGACGCGAGGCAAAATACTTAATCGACTCCAATTTGGAGATTTTCTCTACCGAGCCTGAGATTTTTACCTGTCTTTCCAAATCCAGCCAAGGAAATAGCAGTGCTGCTTGCGGGTTGTTGTCCAGCTGCTTGGCTTTTTTAGAGCCGTAATTGGTAAAAAATACAAAGCCCTTCTCATCAAAAGATTTCAATAGTACTGTTCTAATGCTCACACCCTCTTGATCACTGGTTGCCAAACTCATGGCGTTGGGCTGAGTCAGTTCTGCCTCGCTGGCTTGTTCAATCCAATGCTCGAATTGTACAAACGGGCTAACATCTAGCTCGTCTCTAGAAAGTCCACTACGCGTAAATTCACGTCTTAAGCTATTTAGATCAATACCCATGTGTCTTAAAACGGCAAGAAACGATTTTGCTTGGCCTCGGTTAGATGGTGCGAAATCAGATATTTAATCGGCGGGAATTTTTCGGCAAATTGCAATACCAGCTTTCTGACTTGTTTGATCGCAGGTGTATCGTTGGTAAATAGTGCCACCACGCCATTGGTGCCAAAGAACATCAGACGCGTTAGATTGATGTGTTTTTTCTCATAAAGCTTTAATAATGCATCAGAACCAATATCCTGCCCCTGATCCAGCGCTTCTTTTACCAAGGTTGCCAAGATGTCCTGACCTCTAAGCCCCAGGTTAAAACCATGGGCGGTTACAGGGTGCATACCTACTGAGGCATCACCAATCAAAGCAAAACGCTGAGCAATAAAGGTTTGTGCATGAGTGCCAATCAGCGGATAAGAATGTCGAGGGCCAGCCTGAGTCATTTGCCCCAACTCCCCTTTGAAAAACTCGGTGACAAAGGCGTTAAACTCCGGCTCATCCATATCCAACATAGCTTGCGCCTGATTGGTTTTAACCGTTAACACCACTGAAGAGGCATTACCTACCATCGGCAATAGCGCAAACGTCTTGCCATAATCAAAACATTCTAGCGCAATATTATTATGCGGGTGCTCGTGCTCCATCTTGGTCACAATCATTACCTTGGAGAAATCTTTCATCAAAGTTGGAATACCAACCTTACGACGCACCTCAGAAAAACGTGAATCAGCAGCAACAACTAATCTTGTTTGAATCTTCTCACCACTCTCTAGCAGCACTTGCGCACCATCATCAGCTTGTAGGACATCGCTCACCTTGCTCTCAGCCTGAATTTCAATATTGCTTGCTGTTGCTACTTTGTCATACAAAGCCTGGCGAATCAAATAATTAGGCACCAAATAACCCAAAGCATCAATGCCTTGTTGATCTGGCTTAAAATTAAGCAGTGAAGGCGAATCACCATCAAAAACCTTAGCCTCTCTTAGTGGTGAGATTTGCTCGGCATCAATCAGCTCCCAAACCCCTAATTTCTTGAGAATTTTAACTGAAAGATGGGTTAGTGCAATTTCTCGGCCATCCTCTTGAGGCTTGGCAATATTAGACAACTCAGAACGCTCAAGCACCAATACCCTTAGATTTAAATCCATCATTGACGCTGCAAAGCTCAAACCTGCAGGACCGCCACCAATAACCACAATATCGTATTTCATGAGCTCTTTATTTGAGATAATGGGGCTATTATAACAAAGAGCATTGATGACATGATTTACGTTGTGATTCAATTTGGGGCAATTTTATTTTTAATCATCAATGCTGAGTTTGATGCGCTGAACACACTAAGTATTGGCTGCTTATTAATCGCTGGTGTTTTGGGTGTACGCGCACTTGTTGATATGCGCCCTTCCAATCTAAATATCACCCCCAGTCTAAAGGAACATCACCACCTAGTGACCACAGGTATTTACACCTACATTCGTCATCCTATGTACACCAGTGTTATCCTGTTTTGTCTGGGCTTGTTGCTCAGTAATAATAACGGCGTGGCTCAGCTGGTAATGCTGGTTTTAATCATTGATTTGTGGTTTAAATCTGCACGCGAAGAACACTTACTCACGCAGCGCTTTCCCAGTTATCAAAACTACCAAAAACGTAGCGGAAGGTTTCTACCTTTTCTCTAACTGCTGCAACAGCTCTAAGGCTTCAGGGTCTTTGAGTTTTTTAAGCCAGTACTTGGCCTTCCCCTCTGAGGCTTTAACACCCAGACCTTGCAGATAGAGTTTGGCCACCGCCAATTGTGCTGGCTGATAACCCTTTCTGGCAGCTGCAATAACAAAATTATAAGCACGCTGTGGGTTTTGTTTAACCCCATGACCCTGATGATAGTGTCTGGCTATGTCTAAATAAGCTGGCAGCTCTCCCGCATCTAAAGCCTGGCGATACAAACCATGAGCGCGTTGATAATCAATCTCCGTGCCCAGACCATACTCATACATATTGGCCAGTTTATAACTCAGCGTCTGATCACCCTGGTTATAAGCCTCTAGCGTGTAATTAAAAGTTTTCACTGGGTCTTTGTCTGTGGCCAGACCTTGTTCATAAAAATAGGCCAGCCTAGCCTTGGCTTGAGGCTCACCCAGTGTATCGGCCTTTTGATACCAGGCAAAAGCCTTGGCGTAGTCACGACGCGCCTCATAAGCTTGGGCTAGTACGTATTGCGCCTTAGCACTGCCAGCATTGGCAGCCTTTTCATACCAGTCATTGGCCAGTTTTAAATTCTGCTCAACACCAGTGCCTTGTTCGTAGAATTGCGCCAGATTATGCTGTGCATCTACGTGATTTTGTTCCGCGGCTTTTTTAATCCACTGGTAAGCCAAGGGTAGATTTCTATCCACACCAATACCCAAATAATACATCGATCCCAAGTCGTACTGGGATTTAACATGGTTTTGTTCGGCAGCCTGTTGTAGATACGCCACGCCTTGTTCATCATCTTGAGCGATACCTTGCCCATTGAGATACATAATAGCCAGCGCATTAATTCCGTCCAAATTTCCCACTTTGGCCGCATGAGAGAAAGCCTTAAAGGCTTTGTCAAAATTTTGCTCAACACCTTCGCCATAATAATAAGTCTTGCCTCTTTGATACAAGTCTTCATTGGCTGTTGCACCTGAGACCAGCAGCATGAAAATTAGGAATAATCGCATAGGACAAATTGTAACCGAACTCATCGATAAACTGATGAAAACCGAAAAATTATACTAAGAAAAATAAAGCCTAACAGCGCCATATATTTATGTGTATGATTAATTTTTTTAAACGCAATCGAGGAGAAAACATGGCGGATAATTACTTAGATACACACCCAGATCAAAATGGATTTTTTGGAAAATTTGGCGGTTCATTTATACCACCTATGCTGGAAAAACCGTTTGCTGATATTACCCAGGCCTATCATGAGATTAAAAACTCACCGGCTTTTATTGAGGAATTAAAATACGTACGCAAACACTTTCAAGGTCGCCCAACGCCAGTATCGTTTGCCAAAAACTTAAGCGAAGCATGTGGTGGCGCGAAGATCTATCTCAAACGTGAGGATTTAAATCACACCGGTGCACATAAGTTAAACCACTGTATGGCCGAAGTTATTTTGGCCAAACACCTAGGCAAGAAAAAAGTTATTGCAGAAACAGGTGCAGGTCAACACGGCGTAGCACTGGCTACTGCAGCTGCTTACTTTGGTTTAGAATGCGAGATTCACATGGGTGAGGTAGACGTTAATAAAGAACACCCAAACGTGGTTAGAATGAAAATTCTAGGCGCCAAAGTGGTGACCGTAACCGATGGTCTTAAAACTCTAAAAGAAGCAGTTGATTCAGCTTTTACCGCCTATGTACAAGACTATGAAGACTCTATCTATTGTATTGGCTCGGTGGTCGGCCCACACCCATTCCCAATGATGGTTAGAGACTTTCAGTCGGTGGTTGGATTCGAGGCCAAAGAACAATTCAACGAGCTAACCGGTACGCTGCCTGATAGCGTCATGGCTTGTGTGGGTGGCGGCTCAAACGCTATGGGAATCTTTGCAGGCTTTATTGATGATGAATCGGTTGATCTGATTGGTGTTGAACCAATGGGTAGAGGTAGCAAATTAGGCGATCACGCTGCCAGTCTAACCTATGGTGAAGAAGGTGTGATGCACGGTTTTAATTCTATTATGCTCAAAGACCAAGATGGTGAGCCGGCGCCGGTTTATTCCATTGGTTCTGGTATTGACTATCCTTCGGTAGGGCCTGAGCAAGCCTATCTCAATGAGATTGGCAGAACCCAAGTAGGCTTATGTGATGATCAAGAAGCAGTAGATGCTTTCTATAAACTCTCTCAACTAGAGGGAATTATTCCTGCACTTGAATCTGCACACGCAGTGGCTTATGCCATGAAGGTCGCCAAAACCATGGACAAGGACCAATCTATTTTGGTCAATCTCAGTGGTCGAGGTGATAAGGATATTGACTTCGTGGTTGAAAATCATCCAATCCCGCACGCTAAATTCTAAACTAAGTATGTAAACACCCGGTGCAATACCGGGTGTTTTTTAACCATCCCTATCACAGTCTTTGCTGTCAGACTTTATTCTGGTTTAAGGCGCCATTCATAAAAAGAAATGATATTTCACTATGTGAATTTTGAGTTCGCTACTCAGAAAAAACCATCTGTCACATTCGATAAAAGCGGTATGCTAGAGTCAAAAATTAAGGACTTGGGGGGTCTATGAGTAAGCACATTATTTGGTTTCGTGATCTTAACATGCACGACGTTGAAATTGTTGGTGGTAAGAACGCCTCATTAGGCGAGATGATTAGCACCTTAGGCGATCAAGGCGTGCGAGTGCCCAATGGTTTTGCCACCACTGCACACGCATTTAATGTGTTCTTAGAACACAATCAGCTCAAAGAAAAAATTGATGCACTGCTTAAGGATTTGGATATTAATAATATTCAAGCCCTTACCACTGCCGGTGTCACCATTCGTGACTGGGTGCAAGCGGGTGAATTTCCCGAAGACTTTCACCAAGAAATTGTCAAAAGCTACCAGCAATTAGAACAAAAACTCGGTAGTGAAGCCACCTTTGCGGTGCGCTCTTCTGCCACGGCTGAAGATCTACCTGAGGCCAGTTTTGCCGGTCAACAAGAAACCTACTTAAACGTACATGGTATTGATAATATCTTGAGCTCAATCAAAAAGGTTTTTGCTTCGTTATATAACGATCGTGCTATCTCGTATCGCGTACACCAAGGCTTCGAACACTCTGAAGTTTCTCTCTCTGCCGGTGTGCAACAAATGGTACGCAGTGACTTGGCCGCCTCTGGTGTGATGTTTAGTTTGGATACCGAATCCGGCTTTGACGAGGTGGTATTTATTACCTCGGCTTATGGTCTGGGAGAAACCGTGGTACAAGGCGCGGTCAATCCAGATGAGTTTTACGTACACAAAGGCTCTTTAAGTGCAGGCAAGCAAGCTATTTTAAGTCGCAATCTTGGCTCTAAAGAAATCAAGATGACTTATGCTTACGACAGTCTAAAAAGCTCTGTTGCCACCGAGTCTGTACCTGAATCAGAACAGCAAAAATTCAGTCTAAACGATGCACAAGTAGAAGAGTTGGCGCGCTACGCAGTTATTATTGAACAACACTATGGTCGCCCGATGGACATTGAGTGGGCACTTGATGGCAATACTGGAGAGCTTTATATTGTACAAGCACGTCCTGAAACGGTTAAAAGCCGCAATAAAGGCGGTAGTCAAATTGAGCGCTACCAATTAGAAAGCAAGAGCACTGTGCTGATTGAAGGTCGCGCTATTGGTCAGAAGATTGGTACGGGTATGACACGTATTATTCACAACCTCTCTGAAATGGACGCTGTGCAAGAAGGTGATGTTTTGGTGACTGACATGACCGACCCTGACTGGGAGCCGGTGATGAAACGCGCTTCAGCCATTGTGACCAATCGTGGTGGACGTACTTGTCACGCAGCTATCATTGCTCGCGAGTTGGGCATTCCTGCCATTGTGGGCACCGGTGATGCAACGCAAACACTAAAGGATCAATCTCCAGTTAGTGTGTCTTGCGCTGAGGGTGATACCGGCTATGTTTATGAAGGTATCTTAGCATTTGAGCATACCACGCTGAGTGTAGATACGCTGCCAGAGATTCCAACCAAGATTATGATGAATGTGGGCAACCCAGGTCGAGCTTTTGACTTTGCGCAAATTCCAAATGCGGGTGTGGGTTTGGCGCGTCTAGAGTTTATTATTAGCACCACCATTGGCATTCATCCAAAGGCCTTATTGGAATTTGACCAATTACCTAGTGAGATGCAAGCCGATATCAGCAGACAATCTGCAGGCTATAGCTCTCCAGTAGAGTTCTATGTGGGCAAGTTAAGCGAAGGCATTGCAACGATTGCTGCCTCTTTTTCCCAGTCGCCCGTGATTATTCGTATGTCGGATTTTAAATCTAACGAGTACGCTAATTTGTATGGTGGTAGTCGCTATGAACCTAAGGAAGAAAACCCAATGATTGGTTTTCGTGGTACCGCGCGCTACCTATCAGAGAGCTTTAGAGATTGCTTTGAGCTAGAATGTCAGGCGATTAAACGCGTTCGTGGCGAGATGGGACTGAAAAATGTTGAAATTATGTTGCCATTCGTACGCACACTCGAAGAAGCGCAACAAATCACCACCCTACTAAAGGCCAACGGCTTGGAGCGTGGTGTTGATGATCTGCGTATTATTATGATGTGCGAACTGCCTTCTAATGCCCTACTGGCTGAAGAGTTCTTGCAATATTTTGATGGCTTCTCCATTGGCTCGAATGACATGACCCAGCTAACACTAGGTACCGATCGTGATTCTGGTATTGTGGCCGAAGGTTTTGATGAACGCAATCCTGCGGTGAAAAAAATGCTAGCAATGGCGATTTCAGCCTGTAGAAAACAAGGCAAGTACGTCGGTATTTGTGGTCAAGGACCATCGGATCATCCAGATCTGGCCAAGTGGTTACTCGATCAAGAAATCAGCAGTATTTCTCTTAATCCTGATACCGTGGTTGAGACTTGGAATGCGCTAGGAAATGCTTCGTAGAACGGCTTTTTTTACCTCTGATCGTACTGGCATTACTGCAGAAGCCCTAGGCAATAGTCTGCTTAGCCAATTTGAAGGCATTGACTTTCAACGTTCACGCTTACCGTTTATTGACAATGCGAAAAAAGCTCAGGACGCTATTGATCTGATCAATCAAACTTCTATAACAGAAGGCGCACCAGTATTGGTTTTTAGTACGCAAATCAATCAAGAATACCGCAAATTACTCTCTGAGAGTAATTGCGTATTTTTTGATTTTTTTGATACCTTTATCTCCAAACTAGAAAAAACCTTGGACTCAAAGTCTTTGCACGCAGCTGGACGCCTACACTCTCCTAGTGATGATGACAATAGCTACACCGATCGCATTAATAACATCAACTTCACCCTCAATAGTGATGACGGTCTAGGGCTTAAATATTACGACCAAGCCGATGTAATCTTATTAGGCGTATCACGCTCAGGAAAAACACCGAGTTGTTTATTTATGGCCTTGCAATACGGGGTAAAAGCTGCCAATTACCCACTGCTAGAAGAAGACTTGGAAAATACCAAACTGCCTGAGATTCTACAGAAATATAAACACAAGCTGTTTGGTCTTAGCATTAACCCAACACGCCTACAAAAGATTCGTAGTACGCGTAAGAACAACTCCCAGTACGCCTCACTACCCCAATGTCAAAGTGAAGTTCGTCGCGCAGAGAGTTTGTATCAGGCTAATAATATTGCTTTTTTAGACACCACGCAGATGTCTATTGAGGAGATTAGCGCCAAAATTATCCACCACCTATCCTTGGACAGCTAGGCTTTAGTCAAAATAACGCACTATGTTATCCAGTGCTTCACGATCGGTGCGATAACTATTAATCAGATGTTCAGTGTCTTCATAACCCATAGCCATACCACAAAGCAGTACCTGGTCATCGTCATAACCCAATACTTCTCTGGCAATCTGCGGGTATTCAGCCAAGGCCGCTTGCGGGCAAGTACCTAGACCGTGCTCAGTGGCTGAGAGCATGACTGATTGCAAGAACATACCATAATCCAGATAAGAGCCTGTTTCCATCACTTTATCCATAAAAAATAGCAGCATCACCGGCGCATCAAACGCACGATAATTCGCCGCCCACTGGTCCATTTGACGCTCTCTGTCTTCACGTGCAATCTCTAGCGTTGAGTACATCAGCAAACCGCAAGCCTTACGACGATCTTTGTACACCCCTTGCCAATCTAGCGGATAGTATTGATAATCCATCTCACCCTTGGTGCCTGAGCGAAAAGTCTGCTCCATTTTCTCTTGTAATGTTTGCTTGGTCTTGCCAGTGATCACGGCTACCTTCCAAGGCTGGGTATTAACCCCTGACGGGGCATTTTTAGCCTGCTCTAACACAGTATTAATAAGCTCAGTCGGTACGGCTTTATCCAAAAAAGCACGGACTGATTTACGGGTTTCTAATGCGGTTTTAACATCCATATTACTCTCCTTAATGTTGATGTAGTCGTTGTTGCCAAACAATCAAACCTTGGGTATTAAGATTGACATCATTGGCCAATTTTTCTCTGGCAAAATCTAAATCTTCAATACCTCTAGCGGCCAGTGAGGTTAACAGATCTTGCATCATTAGTGATTCAATAATGGTTTGCGCCTGGGCTTTATCATAATGGCGCTGCGCCAGATTAACCATCATGGCAATACCACGCTTAAGTTCCTCCACCACTTCAGTACTTGGAGTGATGGCGCTAAAATGCGTGAGACAAATTTGTTTGGGCTGATAACTCATAATCCGATCAATACTCTCTAGCATTGCCTCAGGCTCAAATTGCACCGGCGTGGTGGTGGGAAAGATAAAAATCTGTCCAGCTGTATCAAACTCTCGATAAGACAAACCAAAGGTATCACCGGTAAACATCGAACCAGAGGCCTCATCCCAAACACAAAAGTGGTGACGCGCATGACCTGGTGTGTCCAAGAATTTAAGTTTTCGACCAGATAAATCAAGCTCGAAATTGTCATCAGCCTCAATCACGCGAGATGGCTCAATAGGCAGGATCTCACCATAGAACTTTTTAAACTTCTGTTCGCCATATACGGCAATGGTGCCGGCAATAAGTTTTGAAGGATCAACCAAGTGTCTGGCACCACGTGGGTGTACCACCAAAGAGGCATTTTCACAAAGCTGCATTAAAGTGCCTGCACCGCCAGCATGATCCAAATGCACATGGGTTGGAATGATGTAGCGCACATGAGAGAAATCCAATCCTTGCGCAGCTAGCGCCGCTTTAATATCAGCCACACTATGGGCGGTACCGGTTTCAATAATGGCGATTTGATCGGCTTCTCTGAGTAAGTAGATGGCCGCCACATCTTCATTGATATAGCGCGCATCAACCAGACTAATGCCGTGATTTAGTTCAATGACACTACTCATTAGCGCTCGCTGTTTTTGGCTTTAATTTCATCCAAGATGGCCGGATCATCAATGGTTGAAGGCACCACATATTCTTCACCATCAACAATTTGACGCATGGTCTTTCTAAGAATCTTACCAGAACGTGTTTTAGGCAAGCGCTCAACAATTAAACTTTCCTTATAACAAGCCACCGCGCCAATCTTCTCACGCACCAATTGCACCAATTCTTGCTGAATCTGCGCTGCATCCATGTCAACACCGGCCTTAAGCACCACAAATCCTAGAGGCATTTGCCCCTTAAGCTCATCGGTTCGACCAATTACCGCACACTCAGCCACGGCGTCGTGCTTACCGACAATCTCTTCCATCTCACCGGTTGAAAGTCTATGGCCCGAGACGTTAATCACATCATCGGTACGACCCATGACAAATAGGTAGCCATCCTCATCAATATAACCACCATCACCACTGACATAAAAACCTGGGAAGGTTTCCAAGTAGCCTGACTTAAAACGATCCATATCGCCCCAAACTGTGGTTAGTGAACTGGGTGGCATCGGCAATTTAACCGCAATATTGCCTTGCTCTCCTGCGCCTAATTCCTGCCCATTATCATCTAAAATACGTACATCAAAGCCTGGAACCGGCACCGTAGATGAGCCCGGTTTAACTGGCATAAGCTCTACACCGGTCATGTTGGCAGAAATGGCCCAACCGGTTTCTGTCTGCCACCAGTGATCAATCACAGGTACGGTGAAATGCGTAGTCAACCACTCATAGGTTGGCGGATCTAGGCGCTCACCTGCAGCAAAGAGATATTTCAGTGAGGAAAGATCATATTTTTTAATGAATTCGCCGTTTGGATCTTCCTTTTTAATAGCGCGATAGGCAGTCGGTGCGGTAAACAAGGCCTTAACCTTATACTGTTCAATCACACGCCAAAATGCGCCTGCATCTGGTGTCATAATCGGCTTACCTTCATAGAATACGGTGGTGCAACCTTGTAATAATGGTGCATAAACAATATACGAGTGTCCTACTACCCAGCCCACATCAGAAGCTGAGAAAAATACATCACCCGGATCCAAATCATAGATGGCCTTCATAGAATATTTCATTGCGACCGCATGACCGCCATTTTCTCTGACCACACCCTTAGGCTTACCTGTGGTACCTGAGGTGTAAAGAATATAAAGCAGATCATCACCACGTACTGGTGTACACGGCGCAGAATCGGCTTGAGCAACCGCTGATGTCCAATCCACATCACGGCCTTCAATCAATGAGGCTGGTGCTTGCTCACGCTGATAAATCACACAGCTCTGCACCTTATGCTGCGCAATCTCAATGGCGGCGTCTAGTAGTGGTTTGTATTCAATCACACGCTGGATTTCAATACCACAAGAAGCGCTCATAATCAGTTTAGGCTTAGCATCATCAATACGCACAGCCAACTCAGGTGCAGCAAAACCACCAAATACTACTGAGTGAATAGCACCCACACGTGCGCACGCCAACATTGCCATGGCCGCCTCTGGAATCATTGGCATATAGATAATCACACGATCACCCTTCTCAACCCCTTGAGCACTTAGCATGCCAGCAATCTTAGCCACTTCATCTCTTAACTCACGATAAGTGTATGAACTCTGTGTGCCGGTTACCGGTGAATCATAAATCAAGGCTGTTTGCTCGCCACGGCCGTTATCCACGTGATAATCTAGTGCCATATGACAAGTGTTCATCTGTGCATCGGCAAACCAATGATGAATACCATGCTCATCTTCTGATAAGACTTGCGTAGCAGGTTCAAACCACTCTAGAGATTGTGCCTTTTCACCCCAAAAGGCCTCCGGGTTATTTTTTGATGCATCTAATTCTTGTTGGTAGGTCATCTTTATTCTCCTATCGTTAATTATGACTAACTGCAGACATTATAAAACCTCTGCAGGAATATAAACCGAGCCTTTCATCAGTACTCTTGCACTGCGACTCATAATTACTTTATTGGCTGTCCACTCACCATCGTTTTGTACAGATTCTGCGCCGACTTTTAGCGTGCCTGAGGGGTGGCCAAAGGTGACAGAGTTACGCGCACCACCACCTGCTGCTAAATTAACCAAGGTGCCTGGGATAGTTGCCGCCACACCAATAGCCACAGCTGCTGTTCCCATCATCGCATGATGCAAAAGCCCCATCGATAAGGCGCGAACATTTAAATCAATATCACTCTCACCAATAACTTTGCCACTGGATGAGCTGTAGCTCTTAGGCTGACCCACAAAGGCAACTTTTGGAGTGTGCTGACGAGTAGCGGCCTCTTCGATATTCTCGATCAGACCCATCTTAATTGCGCCATGGGCGCGGATGGTCTCAAACATCGCCAAAGCTTTCTCATCACCATTAATATCACCTTGTAGTTCAGTACCTTGATAATTTAGATCTTCGGCATTTAAAAAGATAGTGGGAATGCCAGCGTTAATCATCGTTGCCTTAAAATTACCCACACCAGGTACTTCTAAATCATCCACCAAGTTACCGGTTGGAAACATGGCGTTTGAGGCGTCCACAGGGGAGATAAATTCAACTTGCACTTCTGCCGCTGGAAAAGTAACCCCGTCGAGTTCAAAATCACCGATTTCTTGTACCTGGCCATCCGTCATTGGTACTTTGGCTACAATGGTTTTAGAGATATTTTTCTGCCAAATACGTACTGTGGCTACGCCATTTTCTGGCAATCGATCCGCATCCACCAAACCACTACTAATGGCAAAAGAACCCACGGCAGCCGTTAAGTTACCACAATTGCCACTCCAGTCCACAAAGGGCTTGTCAATACCAACTTGGCCAAAGAGATAATCTACATCATGGTCAGCCTTATCGCTTTTGGCCAAAATCACCGTTTTGCTGGTACTGGAGGTTGCCCCGCCCATACCATCGGTTTGTTTGCCATAAGGATCGGGACTGCCAATGACGCGCAACAACATCGCATCACGCGCCGATCCAGGCTCTTGGCAAGCCTCGGGCAGATCCGCCAGGTTAAAAAATACACCCTTACTAGTACCACCACGCATATAAGTGGCAGCAATGGCGATTTGCGGGGCAAAACTCATTAGTTATTCTCCTGTAAGAAGTCTTGGGCAAAACGCTGTAAAACACCACCTGCTGCGTGAATTCGCACATCAGCCGCGGTATCTAGGCGACACTTAACCGGGATGTTAACTGTTTCACCACTCACGCGTGTCATCTTCACATTTAATCTCGCACCTGGGGCAATTTCACCTTCTACATCAAAGGTCTCAGTGCCATCAATTTGATAGGTTTCACGCGTCTGTCCATCGATAAATTGCAATGGCAAAACGCCCATACCCACCAAATTGGTACGGTGAATACGCTCAAAGCCTTCGGCCACAATAACTTCAACACCGGCCAGACGCACACCCTTGGCTGCCCAGTCACGCGATGAACCCTGACCATAATCCGCACCGGCAATAATAATCAGTGGTTGTGCGCGATCCATATAGGTTTCAATCGCCTCCCACATACGCATCTGCTCACCTTCTGGCTCTACCCTAGCCAGTGAACCTTGCTTAATCTCACCGCTCTCATCACGACACATCTCATTGAGCAATTTAGGGTTGGCAAAGGTGGCACGCTGTGCGGTTAAGTGATCACCACGATGGGTAGCATACGAATTAAAGTCTTCTTCTGGCAAGCCCATCTTATCTAGATACGCGCCGGCAGCACTATCGAGCATAATCGCATTAGAAGGCGACAAGTGATCGGTGGTGATATTATCACCCAGTACGGCCAATGGTCGCATGCCGCGCATGGTGCGTTCACCGGCCAAAGCACCTTCCCAATAAGGTGGACGGCTGATATAAGTACTGCGATCATCCCAATCATATAATGGGCTAAGCGCCTGATTTGATACCTCAATATCAAACATTGGGTTATAGATTTGATGAAACATTTCAGGCTTCACACTTACGTCAATAATGGCGTCAATCTCTTCATCAGATGGCCAAATATCTTTAAGTGTAATTGGATTGCCATCCTTATCATTACCCAGAACATCTTTTTCAATATCAAAACGCATGGTACCGGCAATGGCATAAGCTACCACCAGTGGCGGCGAAGCCAAGAAGGCTTGCTTGGCATACGGATGAATACGACCATCAAAATTACGATTACCAGAGAGTACTGCAGTTGCATATAAATCACGCTCAATAATCTCATTTTGAATCACCGGATCTAGTGCACCCGACATGCCGTTACAAGTGGTGCAAGCAAAGCCGACAATACCAAAGCCTAACTGCTCCAAATCACCCAATAAGTTAGCTTCCTTAAGATAAAGTTCAGCCACTTTCGAACCGGGGGCAAACGAGGTTTTCACCCAAGGTTTACGCACCAAACCCAATTCATTGGCCTTACGCGCAACCAAACCAGCAGCCACTACATTGCGTGGATTAGAAGTATTGGTACACGAAGTAATCGCGGCAATAATCACCGCACCATCTGGCATCTTGCCCTGCGCTTCTTCGACTTTGGCCTGCTCTAAATCTTTGGCAATACCACTAGCGGCAAGCTCAGCGGTTGGCAAACGTCTATGCGGATTCGATGGGCCGGCCATATTACGCTCAACGCTTGATAGATCAAACTTTAAGGTACGTGCATATTGTGCCTTATTCATCTCATCTGCCCACAATCCAGTCTGTTTGGCGTATTGCTCAACCAGGGCAATTTGTGCTGGCTCTCTGCCGGTTAGCTTTAGATAATCAAGGGTTTGTTCATCAATATAAAACAGACCCGCTGAAGCGCCATATTCGGGTGTCATATTAGAAATGGTAGCGCGATCACCAATGGTTAATCCCTTGGTGCCTTCACCGAAAAATTCCAGATAAGATGACACCACTTTCTCATTACGCAAAAACTCAGTAATGGCCAATACAATATCAGTCGCGGTAATGTTTGCTTGGCGCTCACCAACTAGCTCCACACCAATAATATCTGGCACACGCATCATCGATGGCAGGCCTAACATCACTGTTTCTGCCTCTAAACCACCCACACCAATGGCCATCACCCCCAGTGCATCCACATGCGGTGTATGCGAATCGGTACCCACACAAGTATCTGGAAAAGCCACACCATCACGCGCTTGAATCACTGGCGACATTTTCTCTAGGTTGATTTGGTGCATGATGCCATTTCCTGCCGGAATCACATCCACGTTCTCAAACGAGGTCTTACACCAGTCAATAAAATCAAATCGATCTTTGTTACGACGATCTTCAACCGCACGGTTCTTGTCAAATGCCTCTGCGTCAAAACCTGGGGCTTCTACTGCCAAGGAATGATCAACAATCAACTGGGTTTGCACCACTGGGTTTACCTTGGCAGGATCACCACCCTGGTCTGCAATCGCATCACGCAAACCCGCCAAGTCAACCAAGGCGGTTAGGCCTAGGATATCGTGACAAACCACACGCGCAGGATACCAAGGAAAGTCCAACTCCTGTTTATTGTCAATCAATTGTTTTAGCGAATCGCTTAAGGCTTTTGGTTCACAACAACGCACCAATTGTTCAGCCAATACCTTAGCGGTATAAGGCAATTTCTCATAGGCGCCTGGGGTAATATCCTCAACGGCCTGGCGTACATCAAAATAATCCAGGCTTGAGCCTTGAAGCGCTTTACGATAGTCTGTATTCATCAATAATTATCCTTAATCAGTTTGTTCTCTAATGTATTAACCTCTACTCTCAATTGGCTCTACTTGTCTTAAGCTTGGGCCAATATAATCCGCATTTGGTCGAATGATACGGTTGTTGTGTCTTTGCTCGAAAATATGCGCACACCAGCCTGTCACACGAGAACAAACAAAGATTGGTGTAAACAATTTGGTAGGAATACCCATAAATTGATAAGCCGAAGCATGGAAGAAATCGGCATTGGCAAATAGACCTTTTTCACGCTTCATGACTGCCTCAACACGTTCTGATACGGCATATAAATGCGTATCGCCCACCATCTCTGAGAGCTTTTTAGACCAGCCTTTAATCACTGCATTACGTGGATCAGACTCGGTATAAACCGCGTGGCCAAAACCCATAATTAACTGCTTGGTTGCCAACATATTCATAATAGCTGCTTCAGCCTCATCAGCGTCTTGCCACTGATCAATCATATCGCTGGCTGCTTCATTCGCGCCACCGTGCAGTGGACCACGCAAGGTACCGATTGCACTGGTGACTGCTGAGTGAATATCAGACAAGGTCGATGCGCAAACGCGAGAGGCAAAGGTTGACGCATTGAATTCATGCTCAGCATAGAGAATCAGTGAAACGCTCATCACTTGCGCATGCAACTCACTAGGTTTTTCACCATGTAGTAGATGTAAGAAATGACCACCAATAGAATCGTCATCGGTTTCCACTTCAATACGCTTGCCATTGTGTGAATATTGATACCAATAGTTAATAATCGATGGGAAAGCTGCCAACATACGATCGGCTTTGTCTTGCTGCTCACTAAAGTCATTTTCCATCTCTAGATTGCCCAGCATTGAACAACCGGTACGTAACACATCCATTGGATGGGCTTCTTTGGGAATATTTTCCAGTACTACTTTTAGCTCTGGAGATAGACCTCTAAGGCCTTTAAGCTTGGTAATATAGCCATCTAGCTCGGCTTGCGTTGGTAGCGCTCCATATAAAATCAGATAAGCCACCTCTTCAAAGGTTGCATTCTGTGCCAAATCCACCACATCATAACCACGATAAGTTAGACCCGATCCGCTAACACCAACGGTCGAAAGTGCTGTTTCACCTGCGCTTTGACCACGAAGGCCCGCGCCTCCTACTTTTTTTGCACCACCCATGTTATTTCTCCTTGTTAAATAGTTCGTCTAGTTTTTGTTCATACTGATGATAGTCAAGAAAATCATACAACTCCATGCGTGTTTGCATGGTGTCCTCGACTTGTTTTTGATCGCCATCAGCTAGAATATGTTCATACACATTGAGTGCCGCTTTACTCATAGCTCTAAAGGCGCTTAGTGGATAGAGCACCATGCTCACACCTGAATCGTGTAACTCAGCCTTATTGTAGAGTGGCGTGGCCCCGAACTCAGTAATATTGGCCAAAATTGGCACATCAACCGCCGCCGAGAAGGCTTGATATTGCTCTAGTGTATTTAGCGCTTCTGGGAAGATCATATCCGCACCCGCTTCTACAAAAGCCGCAGCTTTGTCCACAGCAGAGTCCATACCCTCAACCGCCAGGGCATCGGTTCTGGCCATAATCACAAAGTTTTCATCAACTCTTGCATCCACTGCCGATTTAATGCGTTCGCACATTTCCTCGGTTGAAACAATCATCTTGTTCGGACGATGGCCACAACGCTTTTGAATCACCTGGTCTTCAATATGAATTGCCGCCACATTAGCGCGCTCCATCTCGCGCACACAACGCGCAATATTAAAGGCACCACCCCAGCCAGTATCCACATCTACCAATAGTGGTAGATCAGAGGCGTCGGTAATACGCTTGGCATCTTCCAATACGTCGTGCAAGGTGGTAATGCCTAAATCTGGCGTACCTAAAGAGCAAGCAGCCACACCGCCACCGGATAAATAGATGGCCTTATGACCAACTTTTTGCGCCATAATCGCACTATAGGCATTGACTGTACCTACCACTTGTACTGGCGGCTCATTGGCTACCAAGTCTCTGAATTTTTTTCCTTGACTCACTCTTATACTCCTAAATTTAAGCCGTGTCTTTGCACAGCTGGGTTTGTTTTTCTTTTAACATGGATTCCACCAAACGCCAGGAATGGTGCACATGACGACGCATTAACATCTCTGCAAATTCTGCATCTCTCTCATTAATTGCATCCACAATTCTGCGATGCTCATTCAGCGCATGTTCAGCGCGCAATGGCAACTGACTGGTGCGATGACGACACATTCTTAGTAATTGATACAATTGGTTTTCTAAGAATTGGATTAGTTGTGTATTGCCACATTTTGAGAAGATGTAGTAATGAAAATCTGGATCGCCTTCTTCTTGAAAATAAGCCTTGCCATCAACACTATTAATGGCTGCTTCGTGCTGATCAAGCAAGCGATATAGATTGTCAATCTCATCGTCTGACATCACTTGTGTGGCCAGACGCGTGGCAAAACCTTCCATGGCCTCACGCATTTGATAAACTTCGCGCATCTTGTCAATATCCAGCACCACCACACGTACGCCTGCATGCGGGGTGCGCACCACCAAACTAATGGCTTCCAATCTTTGTAAGGCTTCGCGCAGTGGTCCGCGACTAATGTCATAATGCTTGGCCAACTCGGTTTCGCGCATTTTTTGTCCTTGTGGGGTAACCCCAGTGACAATATCTTCTTTCATGCGCCAAAACACCTGATCTGACAAGGTTCCCTGCTTATTGTCGGTGACTGTGTTCATGACTTATTGTTAACAATATAACGAAAAAATAGCAAAATATGGGCAGATAATAGCTAATTATTTATATATTGTCAACAATACGTGAGAAAAACCCACGATATGAAACCTTGAGAAAAGACCGGGCTAATACACCGGATTAGAAGAAGTGCGTAAAGCCAATAGAGAGTTGATCGTTGTTATCTTGTAATAGTAGTGCACTATCACTCGAAGCAATATCAAAATACTTAAACTCTAGGTTGAGTTTGTTGTGATTATCAAGACGTTGACTGGCTCTTAAGCTTAACACATTAGATTGATAATCATGATCATGCACCCAGCTGAGTAAAGCTTCGCTGCCTTTTTCATCATTGAGATCCACGCGCAAACCCACCATGGTGTCGTTTTGATAAGCATTGGCAGCTTGATCGCTATGCATATGCTCAAGCAGCAGATTCACACTCCATAAATCACCCATCAGGTATTCAACACCTGCCACGCTTTGGTAGGTATTATTTGTGTCGTATAAATACTCAAGTTTGTACAAAGTATCTTCTGTGGTCAGCTGAACATCTAACAGATACTGTTCAACCGTATCATAATAGGCCTGATAGGCGCTACCAGAAGGTAAGAGTCTTGGCGTATTATTAATACCATTAAAATACCCCAGCGCTACATCTAACTCATCCCATGTTTGCTGCAGGCGCAGCGCGATAGAATCTTTATCAGCATCATCATAGCCATTGGAAGTTACACTAAGACCCTCTCGGCCCGAGCTAAACTCACGTGCCTGATGATCAGGCAGATAAAACGCATCGAATACCCCATCCTCTAAAAAATAACTATAGCGCAACATTGCTCGACCTAACTTGGACTTATTCTCAATGCCCAAATTATTCTTTTGGTTAATTACATCGACCACGTTAATGGTCTCTGCCTTACCCCAAAAGACCGTATCAATACCCGCCTTTAGTTCCCACCGGTCGCGCATTCTCGACCAATAGAGTTCGCTAAAATCAACAAAATCTCGATCATCACTACGACTCGAGGTCTGTGCCTTAAGGTTAAACTGCAATAGGTCGTCATTTTCCAGGTAGTAATATGCTTTGGCTTGATACAAAAGCGTGGCGTCATTGACATACGGCGTGTCTTGATCGGTAAACACACGATTTTGAATCTCAATTTGTTGCTCGACACTGGCAAAAGCCAGGCCGGGCAACAACCATAATAAGTGTCGAATCATCGTTGATTTTTCAACTTACTGGATTTAAAGTCGCTGTCCTTTAGTCCAGCCTGAAAACGATAGTTATCCCAAATAAGTTGCGTCTTCTTGCCATTTTGATGATTGACCATGTTCATCTGCTCGGCGCGCCAATATTGGTCTAAATGCTGCTGATAGTTTTTAAAAGTTAGTGTCTTTAGTAGTGATTTTTTACGATCGTAATATTCAATCTTTAGTGGAATATAACGCTGGGCATCAATCCAAACCAGCTGTTTGGTATAGCCGGTGTATTTATATTGAGGGATGCGCTCATTTTTATAGGCTTTAATGCCATCTACTAGCTCCTCACCCAAATAGTTGTGTTGGTATTTTTCCACCTCTTGAGAGCCCAAATCCTCATAAGCAAATTCACTACCCATAAATGGCCCTGACTTATTGCGCGAAGAAATACGCTTGACGCGCTTAAGTGCCGGCAAGTATAGCCACTGGTCATCAGCCTCTAATTTGTGTGAAAAAGTCAGCATCGCCGTGCCTTTAACATCCCTAGGAGAATCGAAGATTGACATAGACTTATCACCATCGCCAGGGACTTCGAGCATTTTCATGCGCATCTCTCTTGAAGTGGTGCGACCCTTACGATCGGCAAGAATCATCTTCATATCTGCCATGGCATTTTGCCAACCACTGTCTCTACGATCAGCCTCTTGGGCAATCTCTAGTCCTCTATCGTCTGCAAAAATTTGGGTTGATAACAATAAAAACAAGCTTAATAAAATCTTCATTTTTTCTCCTTATTAAACACCAATAATAGTGCTGGTAATAATAATAAATCCATCAGTAGTGCCATCATAATCACAATACTGGTCAACTGCCCCATGCCTGAGTTAATCTGGAATACCGAATTGGCTAAAACCAAGAAGCCAAGGCTGAGCGCTACCGAGGTAATCACCAAAGCACTGCCCACGTGAGCAAAAGCATAGCGAATACTATCCTCAACACTTTTGCCTAAACGCTCAAAGGCTTCTTGGAATTTGGATAGAAAGTGCACCGTATCATCCACAATAATACCCAAAGTGATGGATGCTACCACTGATAAGGCCATGGTTACTTGACCATCTATCAATGCCCAAATACCAAAAGCTAGCGCTGCTGGCATCAAATTAGGAATCAAGCTGATTAGGCCAATTTTCGCCGAACGCAGGAAAAACACCAATAGCAATGAGATAACTACCAAAGTAATGCTGGTACCTAAGAACATAGCCTCGACATTACGTTTACCAATATAAGCAAACATAATCGATGGACTGGCGCCTTCAGTCAAAATACTAGGCGTGTTATCCATCATCCACTGGTGTGCTCGACGCTCTAAGTCAATATATTCATTGGAACTAAGATTCTTAGTATTAACCGAAACCTTAATGGCCGACTTATCAATATTAATCTGATTATTAAGATCCAGGCCATACGGCAGGCTCATTTCATACAGTAGCAAATACTGTGCGGCCAAATCTTGCGCCTCAGGTAGGCGATAGAAAGCTTGGTCGTCACCATGCATGTTTTTATTGAGGCGTTTAAATACATCACCCAAACTGTTAACGTTATTAACTTCGCTCTGAGTACGCATCCAATTGGCAAATCGCTCCACCTCTTGCAAGAAGATAGGATTAGCAATGCCGCTAGACTCACCCGAGTTAAACGAGTATTCAATCGAACCAATGCCGGTTAGATTGTCATTGATTTGATCGGCATCACGTCGAAATTCCACACGCTCATCAAAATACTCCACAAAGTTATCGTTAATCTCATTCTGACTAATTAGACTTAATAACACCAAGGCCAACAAACCACCAAAACCCAAGATGCGATTTTTCTGCTTAATCACAAACTCAGCCAGACCTGACATATTCCACTGCGAGCTCGACTCTTTAACTTTGACTTTTATTGGCATCGCCATCGCCCAGGCCGGCAAAAATACCAAGGTCATTAGTAGTGAGATCAGTGTGCTAATCGCCGCTACATTGCCCATGTCATGAAACGGCGGAATTTCAGAAAAATTCAAGCCTAAGAAACCAATCGCTGTAGTGATTGAGGCAATACTAATGGCGCGCTTATTATGCTCAAAGGCATGAGTCATTGCCATCACCTTATCCTCACCTTGGCGCATATGGCGCATAAAGCTAGTCATTAGATGCACCGAGCCCGCCACCGCAATGGTCAAAACAATGGTTGGAATGGAGGTCATCGGTGGTGTCACTGGAAAGCCCAAATAGCCTGCACTACCCATACCCGCCAAAATAGTGAGAATAAAAGCCACAAACGCACCTAGCACCAAGGTGATATTGCGTAAAGTAATAATAAGTAGTGCAAATACCGCAGCAAAAGCCATTGGCACCAAGCTAGCTATATCAGCTTCACCTGCCTCAGGGAAGGCGTTATTAAGCATAATCAGACCCGATAAATACACGTCAAATTGTGGGTAGTCTTGTCGAATTTGTTCGCGCAACCCGCGCACAAAAGCTACAGCCTCGGCCTGCCCCTGGGTGGCGGCCGTTGAATCCTTCGGTAATTCAATAGTAATGTTGACACCGGTAATATCACCTTTGTCGGTAATCAATCGATTCTGCAAGAGAATCTCGCCATGGGCCGCTTGACGAATACGCTCAATTGCCAGCGGTTGTTGCTCTCGATCAATCAGATCAATCACTTGCAGAGAATCACCATCAGCAAAGGTATGCTGATAATTAGCCAAGGAATCCACACGAGTTGAATACGGGGTTTGCCAAGCCGTATCAGTGATATCGGCAATCGCCATTAGGTTTTCTTGGGTGAAAATACTACCTTGTTTAACCTGCAAACCAATCAGAATATTGTCACTGGTGGTATAAGTATCTTGCAACTCGTCAAAGGCAAGTAGTTGCGGGTTGTCCTCACTAAAGAACATGTGATAGTCGTTCTCAAATGACAATAAACGCCCACCACCGGCCAATCCTATAAGTAGCAATACTGGCAGCAGTAGTGCCAAATACTTATGTCGAATAATCCATTGAATCATCATAATTTACCGTTTAATTAATAATAAAACATCGCCACAAGATGACGATGTTTTGTTTGCTTGTGCATATACTAAATGAAAAAATACAAAGCTATGCTACAAAATGTTACCAGTTGATACTAGCGACTTTTGCCCAGCATTCTACCCAGTGTATTGTCCTTATCAATTAGATGATGCTTAAAGGCACCGGCAATATGCAGTAGCAAGGCTAGGATAACAACATTGCCGGCAAAACCGTGTGTAGAGTGTGCAAGATAGGCAATTGTGCCATTGATAGGAATCATCTCTCCTGGCTTGTTCGGATCTGGATTGGCTGCTATCAGATCCAGGCCAAATAGCGGAATACCATAACCACCCATAGCTGACATTAATAGGCCACTAATTGGCAGTAGTACAGTTCCAATAATCAGTAAATAATGTACTGTTTTTGCCAGAGCGTGCATAAAAACAGAAGGATTGCCTAAGGCTTCTGGCCAACCCCGACGTGCTCGCCAGAACACTCGATAAAGCGCAAAGAAAAAGATGATTAAGCCCAAAGATTTATGCAAACCGTAGAGTGCATAAGCTTCATTCTCAACCATGTAGATGCCAGTCGATAGTAGCAGTATCATTGCCAGGGCAATCAGCCAGTGTAAAGTACGTGTTTTTGTGCTTAATTGATGTTGTGTTGTCATGATAAATACCGTGTTGTTTCAGAATCAAAAATATTTTACCAAGTGCACAAACTATGCTTATAATGAATTATTTACATTTTAATTATGCACTAAGTGAATTTAAATAAGATTGACCTGAATTTATTGGTGGTGCTCAGCACACTGCTTAAATATCGACACATCACTCAAGCCTCACACGCTCTGCAAATGAGTCAACCTGCAGTGAGTCGCGCATTATCTCGACTCAGAAAAACCCTGAATGATCCACTATTGGTACGAACCAAAAGTCGAAGGTATGATCTAAGCAGTCGCGCTGAAGAACTACAGCCACACTTAGAGCAAATACTTGGCAAACTGGAGCATTTGGTGACCTCACCAAATTTTGAGCCAAAAGACTCTACAGAAACACTGAGGCTCTATGGTCTGGATATAGAACTCTCCGCTTTCGGGCCGCCACTGCTTGCACTGATGTCTCAACAAGCACCAAATATGTCACTAGATCTGCGCAGCGAACCTATGGATCAATTTAAATTACTAGATTCAGGCGAAGTGCATTTTGCCATCAGTGGCTTTTCTCCGGAAAATAATCAAGATCATTATCATCGCCTCAAGATTAATGAAATTGATTTGGTGGTGATTATGCGCAAACAGCATCCACTGGCCGATCAAGAACTCACACTCAAACACTATCTTAACGCCAAGCATGCCATGGTCTCTATTACCGGGCAAGGGACAATAGCCTCCTCTCAATTGTTTAAAGATATTGGAGAAAAGCCTCCTGCAATCTCACTACGACTCAGTAGTTTTGCCAATATTGGTTATTTTTGTGAAGCCGAGGATGTTTTGTTTCACCTGCCTAGGGAGTTTTCTAAACGCCTTTGTGAAAAACACGCGCTTATTATCAAAGAACCTCCTAAAGAGCTGGCATCACCCAAGATTGATATTCATCTTTATTGGCATAAACGGCATCATCACAACCCTATGTGTCAATGGGTGCGCCAACAGATCAAAGAGAGGCCTGAGTTGTTTAAGGCACAATCAACAATCTGAGAAAGTGGTAGTCGCGAGTGAATTCGAATCACCGACCCCTACCATGTCAAGGTAGTGCTCTAACCAGCTGAGCTACGCGACTATAAAGAATTAACCAGTGGAGCTGGTAGGCAGAATTATACGCAAAATTACTCAAGAAAAGCTAGCCTTGTGCTTAGCAAATTCGTTGAGCGAAAATGCTGATTCCCTTACTTATTGACCGAAGCGACCACCACCCCTGCGCCGATCAATAGCCCGCCAGAGGTTTTGTTAATCTTTTCTCGGAAAGCGGCCGAGGTAATTTTATTTCTAAGTACATTTGAAAAAACTGCATAAGTAATCACACTGGAAATTGACACTAAGGCAAATGACAACACCAATAGCACCATTTGTGGAATGATGGATGCTTCACTACTGATAAACAGTGGAAAGAAGGCAATAAAAAAGACGATAGATTTTGGATTAAGCGCAGTCACAACAAAGATGCTCTTAAAGATACTATGTGTAGAGGTTTTATTGTCAGCAAAATTAACACGCTTATTGCGATTTCTGATGGTCATCACACCCAAGTAAATCAGATACCCTGCACCCAAAAACTTCAGCACAGTAAACAGTGCTGCAGAAGTTACCAAAACAGCGCCCAATCCTAAAAACGACAATCCCATTGCCACCAGATTGCCCAACTCTACGCCCGCTATCAAAGCAAAGACAGATTTCTTGCCATGTTTTAACACCTGAGAGAGTACAAACAAGGTGGTTGGTCCTGGGGTAAAGCAAACTGCTGCCGAGGCAATCGCAAAAGCTAACCAAACTTCAAATATCATACTGTTCTCTTTTGTCTATTCATTGTTGTTCACTATAGCACAAGTGGGATTATCCCTAAACTTTAGATTCAAAAGCCAACTTAACACCTAAGCCCATTAAAACCGTGCCACTGGTTCGATTAAACCATTTCAATATATTCACTTTTTGTTGCAAATAAGTCGAAAACCTGCCGGACAAATAACCAATAGGCGCTTTAACCACAAAAGTCAGCAAGGCAAAGCCAACACCCAATGCCAACAAGTAATAAGTTGGATTGGCAATATCGGCAGAGACAAACTGCGGCAAGTAGGCGAAATAGAAGATGGTTATCTTAGGATTGGCAATATTAGAGAACGCACCAGCAATAAAGGATTGCTTGAGTGAAGCACTGCCCGACGGTTTAAGCTGAAGCGTATCAGGCTTAGACAGTATCAATTGCACACCTAGATACACCAGATAAGCGGCACCAATATATTTAATCAAACTAAAAGCCGTCTCCGATGCCATTAAAAACGCACCCAGTCCAAATGCAGCCAACAAGGAATGCCCTAATAAACCCACACTCACCCCTGCTGAAGCCACCACACCCATTTTTGAGCCTTGAGACACACCTCTGGAAACCACCAGCAACATATCCTGACCCGGTGTCAAAATAATCGCCAACGAACTAATAATAAATAAAACAATTTGCGTATCCATAACTAATACCTTCTACTTAACCCATTGTCTTAACCAATCTATGTCCAATTCTAACACTTCACCAATCCAACGAGCACCTGTTGTATGATCGGCAATATGAT
>CAZLDG010000010.1:0-31326 GCA_964558405.1 uncultured Candidatus Thioglobus sp.
ATCGCGTGATTGAGCGTTTTGCCCATCACACCCATATTAAGGCGATTTTAGAAACTGGGCGTACCCATCAGATTCGTGTACATATGTCATCGATTGGTCATCCGTTGGTGGCTGATCCGATGTATGGTGGCAAGATCCGTTTTCCTAAAAAGGCCGAAGAACCGTTAAAAAACGCACTAAAAACCTTTAAGCGTCAAGCACTACACGCCAAAAAACTCAGCTTTACCCATCCAGTGAGTGGTGAGTCCATGAGTTTTAAAGTGCCACTGCCTGATGATATGCGCACGCTTTTACAAGTTCTGTCTGAGTTTGATGCTGCCTAAGGGCGTTAAAACACTCAGCACCACGCGCCACCTGGCAGGCGGTGCGAGTCAGAGTAATTATGCTAATTTCAATCTAGCCACCCATGTGGGTGATAATCCCGAGCACGTGGCGCATAATCGAGCGTTATTACTTAAGCATTTTTCCTTGCCATCAACACCTAAGTACCTAGAACAAACACATTCTAATATCTGTCTCAATACACAAAGTGATACCTGTGTGGGCGATGCTATTATCAGTAGTACACCAGGACAGATTTGTTTGGTAATGACTGCGGACTGTCTGCCAGTATTTATTAGCAATCAAACCGGCACACAAGTTGGCATTGCCCATGCGGGCTGGAAGGGGCTGGTCGGCGGCGTACTTGAATCTTTAGTCAGCGGTTTTGGTGATGATGATTTGGTGGTGCATTTGGGGCCGGCCATCTCGCAACAACACTTTGAGGTGGGAGAAGAGGTGTTTGAGCAATATCTAGAGAAAGAACCGGCTCTGTCTAAAGCCTTTGTATCAAAAGGTGAGAAATATTATTTAGATATTTATCAGGCGGCGCGCATTACATTAAACGCACTTGGCGTGAGTCAAATTAGTGGCGGTGATCAGTGTACTTACATACAAGCAGATAAGTATTTCTCTTATCGTCGCGACGGCGCTAACTCTGGGCGCATGGCACATCTGATTTGGTTTGAATGATTATTTAGACAAGCTCTTGGTAATGGCTTTTTTGAAAACCGGTGCAAACAGATATAAAAGCGGAAAGCCGACAATCCAAGCATAAACAAAACTGCTTAGCCATTTGCTTACGGTTTGATCACCCCAGCCAATATTTAAGTAAGTCACCACAAATGACATAATCAGAATCATAAATGCTGACATCACCAGGCTAAAGATTAGATGTATTTTTTTCTCCATTTATTTTTCCTTGGTTTTGCCACTAATGGAAAAATCCATTTCTCCCGTGACTTTATTCAGATGGTAATAATGTAGTGGTTTTTGTTTGCGTTGTTTTTGTTGAACCACGCAACCCACCACCTCAAACTCGCCTAATAGTTCAATTTCTTCATGCTCGGTATTGAGACAAATTAAAAACTTCTGTTTGCCACGCTCTAGATATTGACGGAAATACAATTCATCTTCATAGCGAATCACCGCGTAAGCCAGGTTGTGCAGCTGCATACCCGGATCAATAATAACAATACAATTCTCACTAAACTCCGGCGTCATACAAGTGCCAAGGTTTTGCAGGGCAAATGGCTCAGAGTTGGTTGAACAATTGGTTTCAAATAAATCTTTAGGCTCACTCATGGTTTTTGACACGTTGGACAATAAAAGGTCGAACGTTGGTTTTGAACAATGCGCGCTATTTTACCACCGCAGCCTGTACATGGCTCGTCTTCACGCCCGTAGACTAATAAAGTCTGCGCAAAATAACCGGGTGAGCCATCGACTTGGGCGAAGTCTTGCAAGGTGGTGCCGCCAGCTTCAATGGAGTTTGTCAGCGTATCTTTAATATGCTGAGTCAGTTGTTGGTATTTATGCTGAGAAACACTACCGGCTTTTTGCTCGGGATCAATGCCAGCTTTAAACAAAGACTCACAAGCATAGATATTACCCACGCCAACCACAATCTTGGCGTCCATCACAAACGCCTTGATGTTTTGTTGTTTGCCACGAGATTTACTATATAGATAGGTCTCATCAAAGTCCTTAGTGAGTGGCTCAACACCCAGGGAGTCCAGTAGGGGATGTTGCCCATCCTCTGAAAACAACACCGCACCAAAACGCCGAGGATCATTAAGGCGCATTGAGTGTCCGTTTTTAAATTGCATTTCAAAATGATCATGTTTGATCAGTGGCTCGCCTTGAGCTAGTACTTTAATATTGCCACTCATACCTAAATGCATAATTAAGATGCCAATATCGAACTCAATCAGTAAATACTTGCCACGACGCTTAATGCCATTAACCTTTTGTCCAGTTAGAGTGTTGTGCAGATGCTTGGGTATCTCCCAGCGTAGATTAGCCCGGTGCAAAATGACGCGCTCGACCACTTGGTTGTTAATTAGTGGCTTAAGTCCACGTTTGGTGGTTTCAACTTCGGGTAATTCAGGCATGAGTTTAATAAAATAATTAAAATTTGACTTGCATCAAAAAAATACCCTATTATAATTATCAACTTTAAACATAACGGAGAGAAAGATGGGATTTATTAATTCAGTACAAAACAAAATTTTACTGGGTTTTGTTTTTGCAGCGATTGCATTTGTAGCGTTCGATGGAACCGGCAATATGACGCATTACTCAATGACAGTATGGTTACACGTAGCCGCAGGTATTGTTTGGGTAGGTCTACTATATTACTTTAACTTTGTACAAGTACCAGGCATGGGCGAGGCTTTGGCTGATACCGACGGTCCAGGTCCAGCAGCTATTGGTAAGTACATTGCACCACGCGCACTACTATGGTTTAGAATGGCAGCGGCCACTACTTGGATTATTGGTTTGGTGTTATTAGCCCTACAAGGTCGTGGTATTGATGGCATTATTGGCGCTTTCACTTTTGCTCAAGGTTATCAGATCATTGGCCTGGGTGCATGGTTAGGTACAATCATGGCCTTTAATGTTTGGTTTATTATTTGGCCAAACCAACAAAAGATCCTAGGTATGAAAGATGCCAGCGCAGAAGAAGTTGCGACAGCCAAGGCTAATGCAGCCTTGGCTTCATCAGCTAATGTGATTATGTCTATACCTATGTTACTGACTATGATCGCTTGGCACTAACTACTATTTAATTAGTATCTGTATATAAAAAACCGAGCCTAGGCTCGGTTTTTTATTGTCTTAAAAAAACAACAAAACCATAAAAAACCACTAAGAATGCCGTTATAACAGTGGTGTATTGTGGTTTGTATAATATATGCTTTAGCTATAATATTTTTATAACTTATTGATATTGCAATAAATTTTATACATTATCAAATGCTAAAGTCGCTTTTTTGTTGTAATTTTCAACAATTTTGTCTTTTTTTTGCAAAAAAATGTTGACTTTTAAAATTCATTCATTATAATTCGCACTATCTTTGCAAAAAACGCAGAGAAAAAACGTTGGGGTTTAACTCTAACACTTTATAAAATTTAGGAGACTAAAATGAAAAAACAAGTTCTAATCGCTGCAGTTGCAGCTTCTATGACATCAGTTGCGATGGCTGATATTTCAATTACTGGTAACGCTAAGTTCGAGTACCAAAACGTTGAAATTTCAGAAGGTAACTCAACTAACAAAACTAACACAGAAGTAAACCTAGGTGTTAAAGGTAAGGCTGGCGACACTACAGTTGTAGCTAACTTTGAGTTAAACTCTCACGGTGGTGCAGATGAAGCTAACAGAATGGACATCGAAGACCTTTACATGACTACTAAGATTGGTGATATCACAGTTAAAGCGGGTAACTACGCAACTGGTACTTCAGCGATTCTAGGTGAAATCGACAACGGTGGTCGTGCAAACAACAAGGTAACGCTATCTACTACACTAAATGGTGTTAAGCTTTATGCTGGTAACTCAGGTACACAAGGTGAAGGCGCTACTATGATTGATGGTAACATGTTTGCCGGTGTCGTAGCTGATGTAGCTGGTTTCAAGGTTCAAGCTAAGAAAAACTCTTCAACAGTTAACTCATTTGGTGTTGCTGGTGATGTAGCTGGTTTTGGTATTCGCCTAGAGCAGAAGAACTCTGATACTGCTAACAACGACGTAACATTCGGTCAAGTAACTAAAGACGTTAACGGCATTAAGCTAGGTTACGCTTGGGTTGATGCTGATGCTGCCAACCTAATCACTGAAGATGATTCTTCAATCTTCGCAGTAGAAGCTGCTGGTGCAGATGCTGTTGACGGTATTAAGCAGATTTCTGCGCAAATGGCTGTAGCAGGTAACACAGTTACTTTGAAGTCTGGTACTGTTGAAGAAGGTTCAACTGACAACGACTTTACACAAATCGATGTTAAGCGTGCGCTAGCTTCAGGTGCGACTCTTGCTGTAACTTACACAGACAAAGACGACTTTGCAGCTAACGGTTCTGCAGACACATCTACAACTGAAACTTTCGAAGTTGATCTATCTGTTAAGTTCTAATTCTAAATTAGACAGACAGTTAGCTTAATTTTTTAAGTTTAAGTCGAAAACCCCAGGCCTTGGTCTGGGGTTTTTTTTCGTCTGTTAAAAATTCGATTAAAATAGTGGGGTTTTTGTTTTAAAAAAAATTATTATGATTGTTCAGCTTCAAAATCGAGCTTTGTTAAAACTCACAGGTAGTGACGCACAGAGTTTTTTGCATAATCAACTCTCTAATGATGTGAATGCTTTAAAAGAGGGTGAAGTTCAATTAAATGCTTATTGCCAGCATCAGGGGAAAATTATTACCTTGTTTTGGTTGATGCGACAAGATGGTGATTATTATTTGTCTTTTCCACAAGATCTAAAGTCTTTGGTGGTGCAGCGTTTCACCATGTTTAAGCTCATGTCAGCAGTGGAGATTGAAGATATGAGCGATCAGATTATTCAACTGGGCGTGGTTGGCGAGGAGTTTGACGGATCTTATCGACTGAATAATCAACAATCAATAGCTTTGGTTGAGGATGTTGAAGATCTTGAGCTTGCAGATGATGCACTCTGGGCTAAAGCCTGTATCGACAATCAAGTGCCCGAGGTATCTCTGGTTACCAGCGAGAAGTTTGTACCACAAATGCTTAATTTGGATATTGATGAGATAGGCGTGAGCTTTACCAAGGGTTGCTACCCTGGTCAAGAAGTGGTAGCGCGTCTGCATTATCTAGGTGAGGCTAAGCGACGCTTGTATCGGTTTGAATCCGCTCATAAACTCCAGGTGGGTGATGAACTACTGGCCAGTGGTTCTACTTCAGCCAAAGCCTCTGGTATGGTAGTGTCTTGCGTAGCTTTAGAATCAAGGTATTTATGTTTGGCCACCATGGAAGTAGCACACAAAGATGGGCAGATAAGTCTAAAGTCGGTTGATAATAGTCACCTAACAAGAATTGATTAAGAATTGGACTCATCATCCAAAAGCGCATAAACTACACAGATGGATACACTACTGATAGATATTGGCAATAGTGCGATTAAATGGCGCCTTAATGCTCAGCAAGGCACGAGCCTGCTTGATGGGTTCTCACTAGATTTATTGCCCGAGGCCGATCGCGTGGTGGTCAGTTGCGTGGGAGATGGCGCACTACTCTCCGGAAAAACGGTAGAATTTGTAGTATCGCCCACGCGCTTTAAAGGCTTTATCTCTAGCTACGAGCAGCCCGAGACTTTGGGCGTGGATCGTTTTTTAGCGATGCTAGCCGGCATGGAAAAATACCCCGATCAAACACTACTAGTGATTGATGCGGGCAGTGCGCTTACCTTTGATGTGATTGATGATCAGGGTCAGCATCAGGGCGGGTTGATTATGCCTGGGTTAAAAACCCTACAACAAAGCTTTGCCAAGTTTGCAACCGACGAGGTACAAGTATTTAACAAACCACTGGCTAAGAACACCGAGCAGGCCTGGGCGGGCGGTACTACGCAGATGTTTGTCTCTGCCATTAATACTCAGGTTGGGCAATACTTATCGCACTATTCAGAGCTGAAAATTCTACTCACCGGTGGTGATGCCAAGTGGGTGTCTTTGATGTTGGCGCATCCGGCTAGCATTGAGCAACATTTGGTTTTGGATGGTCTGCAGATCTACGCACAAACACCCAAGGATTAAGGCACTCTCAAAGGTATAATCCTCTTAATTTAACCGCAAATACTATTTATGCAAAACAATCGCGTTTTATCGGGCATGCGACCAACTGGTCAGTTGCATTTGGGTCATTATCATGGTGTGCTAAAAAATTGGCTAGACCTACAGAATGAGTACGACTCTTATTTTTTCGTGGCCGATTGGCATGCATTTACCACGCATTATTCCGATAAGATTGACCTAGAGTCTAACGTGTATGAAATGGTAATTGATTGGTTGGCGGCAGGTATTAACCCTAATACTTCTACCATTTTTGTGCAGTCTAAAGTGCCGGAGCACGCGGAATTACACTTGCTACTATCAATGACCACGCCGCTAAGCTGGTTAGAGCGCGTACCTTCGTACAAAGATCAGCAGGAAAAGCTCAAAACCAAAGACCTATCGACTTATGGTTTTTTGGGTTATCCACTATTACAAAGTGCGGATATTTTGATCTACAAAGCTGGCCTGGTGCCAGTAGGCGAGGATCAGGTAGCGCATGTAGAGCTTACGCGTGAGGTGGCTAGACGCTTTAATTATGTGTATGGGCGTGAAGCTGGTTTTGAGGAAAAAGCCGAGGCTGCTGTGGTGAAAATGGGTAAAAAACAAGCCAAACTCTATCGTTCGCTACGCAAAGCTTATCAGGAGACTGGTGATGATGAGGCTTTGGTTAAAGCCCAAGCACTACTGACTGATCAGCAAAATCTAACTTTGAGCGATCGTGAGCGTCTCTCGGGTTATATTGAAGGCGTGGGTAAGATTATTTTGCCGGAGCCAGAATCACTACTGACCAAGGCCTCAAAAATGCCAGGACTAGATGGACAAAAAATGTCTAAATCTTATGGCAATACCATTTCCCTGCGTGACTCTAGCGAGCAGATTGAGACTAAAATCAAGCGCATGCCAACCGATCCAGCGCGTGTTAAGCTAACCGATGCGGGCGATCCAAATAATTGTCCAGTATGGCAGCTGCATGAAGTGTATTCAGATGAAGACACCTGCAAATGGGTAGTCGATGGTTGTACCAATGCTAAGATGGGTTGCGTGGCTTGTAAACAGCCGGTGATTGACGCTATGCAAGCAGAGCTTGAGCCGATGCAGGCGCGTATTGCTGATTATCAAAAAGACCCAGATTTAATCAAACAAATCATTTTTGAAGGCAGTGAAAAGGCGCGCAGTGTGGCTAAAGAAACCATGCGTGAAGTGCGCGATACCATGGGTATTATCTACTAATGGAGCGACTGCAAAAACTCATTGCCAATGCGGGTTATGGCTCGCGTAGAGCTAGCGAAAAACTCATCGAGCAGGGGCGAGTAGAACTAAATAACAAAACCGCCAAATTAGGTGATAAAGCCACGGTTGATGACAAGGTGCGTATCGATGGCAAAAAGATTGATCTTCTGCGTTTTCAAGAAGATGAGACCAAGGTTTTGATGCTTAATAAGCAAGCTGGTTATGTTTGCTCTAACAAGGATGAAAAGGGTCGTAAAAGTGTGTTTGAGCTCTTGCCAGAAGATTCGCGCTGGGTGATGGTAGGGCGTCTGGATTTGAATACTTCAGGTTTGTTGTTGTTTACCAACAATGGTGAGCTGGCCAATCGTCTTATGCATCCTTCTTCACAGCTGGATCGCGAATACGCAGTTAGAGTGCTGGGCGAGGTAAGTAGCGAGCATATTGCTCAACTAACCAAAGGCCTTGAACTAGAGGATGGTTTTGCCAAGTTTGAACGCGTGAGTATTGCCGGGGGTAGTGGTGCCAATCGTTGGTACAAAGTGGTGATTCGAGAAGGCAGAAAACGTGAAGTAAGACGTTTGTGGGAAGCGCTAGACTTTACGGTTTCACGCTTGATCCGCGTACGTTTTGGCGAGATTCGCCTGCCCGATAGTCTTAAGGCCAATCAACATACTTATCTCAAGCCAGGTCAGGTTAATTTGTTGAAAAAATCGGTCGGTTTATAACTTTTTATCCAAAAATTGACGCAGGTCAATTAAAAACTGAGCATTGTTGTTAGAATGTCCTTGTTATTGACTAAACAATAAAGGGAGTATTGCAATGGAAATGAACGAACTAAACACAGATCCAGTTTTTTATGCCAGCATGATGACAGTGGTTGTCGCTATTGTGGTTTTTATTGGCTTTGCTGTAGCAAAAAAATTCAAAAGCTAAACTTCTAACCCTTAAAAAATGCCAATTAATGAGCTCAACACCGATGGGGTGTTTTTCAGTGGTATTGCCTTTATGTTGCTTTCCGCGTTATTGGGTTTTTTAATTAAGCGTTACTATGCCAAGCAGCAGCTAAAATCCTAGGCGTATACTTCGCAAAAACCCTATTCCATCAAGTATAATGGCGCTTTTACATTTAGTTGAATCAAAGCGTTAATGTCTGATTACAAAGCCACCTTAAACCTACCTGCAACCAAGTTCGCCATGAAGGCCAATCTGGCAGGTCGTGAACCGAATTTTTTAAAGCAATGGCAAAGCGAGGATTTGTACGCCAAAATTCGCGCTAAAAATCAAGGCAAGCCTAAATTTGTTTTGCACGATGGACCGCCGTATGCCAATGGTGATATTCATATTGGTCATGCAGTTAACAAGGTTCTCAAAGACATTATTGTTAAATCTAAATCTCTATCGGGTTTTGATGCACCTTATGTGCCAGGCTGGGATTGCCATGGTCTGCCGATTGAGCTTAATGTCGAGAAGAAAAAAGGCAAGGTTGGGGTTAAGATTGATGCCGATAGTTTTAGAAAGGCGTGTCGCACCTATGCCGATACCCAAGTTGCCAAACAAAAACAAGATTTTCAGCGTTTGGGTATTTTGGGTGATTGGGGCAATCCTTATCTAACCAAAGACTTCAACTACGAAGCCGATATTGTCCGCGCTTTGGGCAAGATTGTTGAAAATGGCCATATTGCCAAGGGTTATAAGCCCGTGCACTGGTGTACCGAATGTGGTTCAGCTTTGGCTGAGGCGGAAGTGGAGTATAAAGACAAGCAATCAGAGGCGATTGATGTCAAGTTTACTTTTGTTGATAACGCTATATTTGCGGTTGATAAGCCGGTCTCAGCGGTAATTTGGACCACCACGCCGTGGACATTGCCTGCCAATGAAGCGGTAGCGCTACATCCAGAATTGAATTATGTCTTGGTAGATACGGGTGATGAATATCTACTGCTAGCACAAGATTTGGCTGAGGATGCGATTGCGCGTTATGGCCTGGAAAATACACAAACCCTGGATCAAGTGTTCTCAGGCTCAGCGCTAGAAGGTTTGCAAACCAAACACCCATTTTATGACAAGCAAGTGCCTATTATTCTAGGCGATCACGTTACTCTAGATGCAGGTACTGGTGCGGTGCATACTGCGCCGGCTCATGGTCAGGAAGACTTTGCAGTGGGTCTCAAATATGATTTGCCAGTGGATTGTCCAGTCGATGGTCGCGGTGTATTTTTTGATAATGTTGAGCAGTTAGCCGGCCAGTTCATTTTTAAGGCCAACGCCAGTGTGATTGAAATTCTTAAAAACACCAATACACTACTAAAGCATCAGCCGCTAGAGCATTCTTATCCGCATTGCTGGCGCCATAAAACGCCGGTTATTTTTAGAGCCACACCGCAATGGTTTGTGTCGATGGAGCAAAACTCTCTTAGAGATAATGTCAATGAGCAAATCAAGTTGGTTGATTGGATTCCAGATTGGGGGCAAAAACGTATTGAGCTGATGGTGGGTAATCGTCCGGATTGGTGTATTTCTCGTCAACGTTTCTGGGGCGTGCCAATTACCATTTTCACTCACAAACAAACGGGTGAGATGCATCCGAATACGGTAGAGATTTTCGAGACAGTGGCGCAAAAAATTCAAGCCGGCGGTATCGAGGCTTGGTTTAACCTAACAACTGAAGAAGTTTTGGGTGAGGATGCTAAGGATTATGACAAAACCACCGATACACTAGATGTGTGGTTTGATTCAGGTGTGAGTCATCACGCAGTGCTAAAAGCGCGTGATGAACTTTCTGATGTGGCAGACCTGTATCTAGAAGGCTCAGATCAGCATCGTGGTTGGTTCCAATCGGCCATTTTGTCTTCTTGTGCTATTAATGCTAAGGCGCCATATAAACAAGTACTGACCCATGGTTTTACTGTAGATCAAAACGGCCATAAGATGAGTAAATCGCTGGGCAATGTGATTCCGCCACAACAAGTGGTGAATTCACTGGGTGCAGATATCCTGCGTCTGTGGATTGCCTCAACCGATTACACTGGCGAGATGACGGTATCGGACGAAATTCTAAAGCGTAGTGCTGATTCGTATCGACGCATTCGTAATACCGTGCGCTTTATGCTAGCTAATACTGCTGGCTTTAACCCGGCAACTGATTTGTTGGCGCATGATGAACTACTAGATTTGGACAAGTGGATTGTGGCTAAGACTGCTGATCTGCAAGCCCAAATTACCCAAAGCTATGAGCAGTACAATTTCCATAATGTTGTACAGTTGGTATTGAACTTCTGCACCAATGATTTGGGTGGTTTCTATCTGGATATTATTAAGGATCGTCAATACACCACCCAGGAAGATTCACGCGCCAGACGCTCAGCACAAAGCGCGCTATATCACCTAACCGAGGCGATGGTGCGTTGGTTGTCACCAGTTTTGTCGTATACGGCAGAAGAGATTTGGCAGAACATGCCAGGTGAGAAAGACCAAAGCGTATTCTTAAGCGAGTGGTATGAAGGCCTCAGTGCTGGTTATGAGAATGCTTCTATTGAAACTGCGCGTGAGATTACCCCGTTTATTCGTAAAGAAATGGAGCAAATGCGCGCTGATAAAGTCATTGGCTCATCGCTAGATGCTGAGGTGGATATTTATTGTAGTGACGAGGTTTATCAACAACTAGAAGTCTTAGGTGACGAGTTGCGTTTTGTCTTTATTACCTCTTATGCGCGCATCCACCCACTGAGTGCCAAAACCGATGACGCGGTTGAAGTATCGAGCTCGGTTAGTATTAAGGTGAGCAAGAGTGAACATGAGAAATGTGTACGCTGCTGGCATCACCGCGAAGACATTGGTGAGAATAGCGAACACCCAGATCTATGTGGACGCTGTGTTGAAAACGTCGCTGGCGATGGCGAGCAGAGAGAATACGCCTAATGAAAACACTCAATCTTGATCTTGGAGAAAAGTCTTATCCAATCTATATTGGCCAAGATCTATTGACCCAAGCGCAGTATTTGCGCGATCATATCCATGGCAAACAGGTGATGATTGTAACCAATACCACGGTTGCACCATTGTATCTAGAGAAGGTTAAAAACCTATTGGACGGTTATCAAGTAGCCGAGGTGATTTTGCCCGATGGTGAGCAGTACAAAACCTTAGAGACGGTTAATCAAATCTTTAACGCCTTACTCGAGGCTAAGTTTGATCGCTCATGCACACTAATCGCCTTGGGCGGTGGTGTGGTTGGTGACATGACCGGTTTCGCTGCGGCCAGTTATCAACGTGGCGTTAATTTTATTCAGATTCCAACCACTTTATTGTCGCAAGTGGATTCATCGGTTGGTGGTAAGACTGGAGTAAATCACGTGTTAGGCAAAAACATGATTGGTGCTTTTTATCAGCCCAAGTGTGTGGTGATTGATGTCGACACGTTAGATACGCTAGACGACAGACAATACTCAGCTGGTATGGCCGAGGTTATTAAGTACGGTTTATTGGGTAATGCGCAGTTTCTAAGCTATTTACAAGACAACATGGATAAGTTGATGGCCAGAGACAAATCGTTGATTATTCAATCGGTTTACACCTCGTGTGAGGATAAAGCGCGCATTGTAGCTCAAGATGAGCTTGAGGCTGGCAAACGTGCACTGCTGAATCTGGGTCATACCTTTGGTCACGCCATTGAAAACACATTGGGTTATGGTGTATATCTGCATGGTGAAGCGGTTTCTGTGGGTATGTTGATGGCAGCCAAACTCTCCGAGTTAGAGGGTTATATTAGTGCTGATGACGTATCAGTAGTAAGCGCGCTCTTGGCAAAAGCAAATTTACCAATTGACATTGATGGTAAAATGGCTCATTCGGATTTTATTGATGCAATGAGCGTTGATAAAAAGGTAATCGACGGAAATATCCGTTTGATTCTATTAAAAGCACTTGGGGATGCCTTTATTAGTGATAGTTACGATTCAGAATGTCTGGATCAAGTCATTGGCGAATTTTGCCAATAATATTGCAAAGCATATAAGGATTAATTATGTCATACAAAGAGCAGAAAAGTGCAATCGACCATAAAGGCGAGGTGCCAACCATTGAGTGTTTGGAGAACCTGGTTAGCAAGATGGAACAGCAAACCAGCTCTAAGTTTGAGCGTATGTTCTTGCCAGCTTTGGCCATCTTTAGTGCGATTATTATCGGTTTTTTCATTGTTATTTATTCAATTACGCAAGACATGACGCGTCTGGCCAATGCCATGGACCCGCAAATGGGTTCTAACATGAGCTCTATGACCAAAAGTATTGACTCTTTGTCAAAAAATGTAAACAAGATGACCATCACGGTTTCACACATGCAAAAGAACATTGACCAAGTGAATAACAACATGGTGGTGATTGCTAAAAAACTCGACAATCTTGATAACATCTCGACTGATTTAACCCGTGTAAGTGCAAAGATGGATGCACTAGAGCCAATGTTAATCAACATGGAAGAGATGAACAAAAACATGACAACCATGCAAGATTCAATGACTTGGATGCAGCGTGATCTTACGATTTTGCGTGCTTCATTTGCCAAGCCATTGCGCATCTTTAACAAAATTCCAATGTTGTAATATGTCGCTATCTCAGACGCAAGTTTCTCAAATTGCCTATCTGGCACGTCTATCGCTTAGCGATGAACAAATTCAAAGCAATACTGAAGATTTAAATGCTATTTTGGCACTGGCCGAAGAGCTAGCCAGTATTGATACCGACGGCGTTACCCCAATGGCACATCCTTTGCATATGTCGCAAAGACTGAGAGAAGATGTGGTGAGTGAAGACAACAATGTTGAGGCATTCCAAGCCGTCGCCCCCAAGGTCGACAATCAACATTATTTGGTACCAACTGTTATTGAATAATGCATAACAAAACTATTGCCGAGTTAGCTCAAGGGCTAAAAAATAAAGAATTTTCGTCGCTGGAGCTGACCCAGCACTACTTATCGCGCATTCAAGACTCTCAACTTAATGCCTTTATCAGTGTGACCGATGAGTTGGCACTAGAACAAGCCAAGGCAGCCGATGCTCAGCTTGCCAAGGGTGAGGCTGGTGTGCTGACTGGTATTCCTTATGCGCATAAAGATATTTTCTGTACCCAAGGTGTAAAGACTTCGGCAGGCTCTAAGATGTTGGATAATTTTATCTCACCTTATGATGCCACGGTTTCACACAAACTTAATAACGAAGGCTTGGTGATGTTGGGTAAGGCCAATATGGATGAATTTGCCATGGGTTCGTCAAATGAGAACTCTTATTATGGCCCGGCTAAAAACCCTTGGAATCTGGATAAAATCCCAGGTGGATCCTCAGGTGGTTCGGCAGCAGCGGTTGCGGGTGGTTTGAGTGCGTTTGCCACAGGTACCGATACCGGTGGTTCGATTCGTCAACCAGCTAGCTTATGCGGTATTACTGGTCTGAAACCAACCTATGGACGTATTTCACGCTACGGCATGATTGCTTATGCATCAAGCCTAGATCAAGCGGGTCCAATGACCAAAACCGCCGAAGACGCGGCGATTGTTCTAAACGCCATGGCGGGTTTTGATGAAAAAGACTCAACCTCAGCTCAGCAGGCAGTGCCAGATTACACGGCCAATCTAAATGATTCGATTGAAGGTTTAACCATTGGCTTGCCTAAAGAGTTTTTCTCTGAGGGTTTAGATGCTGAGGTTGAAGCTCAAGTGATGGCTGCAGTCAAAGAATTTGAGGACATGGGTGCCAAGGTGAAAGAGATTTCTTTGCCGAATTCACAATACGCCATCCCAACTTATTATATTGTGGCGCCGTGTGAGTGCTCGTCTAACCTATCAAGAATGGATGGCGTGCGTTTTGGTTATCGTTGTGATCAGCCAAAAGATTTAGAAGATTTGTACTTACGTTCTCGCTCTGAAGGTTTTGGTGAGGAAGTTAAGCGTCGTATTATGATTGGTGCTTACGCCTTGTCGGCAGGTTATTATGATGCTTATTATCTTCAGGCACAAAAGACTCGTCACTTAATTAGTGATGACTTTAAGGCGGCCTTTAACGAGGTGGACGTCATTATGGGTCCGGTTTCACCAACCACCGCTTGGGATTTGGGTGCGATTAAAGATCCAGTGTCAATGTATTTGGCCGATATTTATACGCTGTCTGCTAATTTGGCTGGCTTGCCAGGTATGTCAATTCCAGCAGGCTTTGCGCAGAACATGCCAGTGGGCCTGCAAATGATTGGTAACTACTGGTCAGAATCGAAACTATTAAATGTTGCGCACCAGTTCCAGCAACAAACCGATTGGCACTTAAAAACACCGGAGGACAGATAATGCAGTGGGAAGTGGTTATCGGTCTTGAGATTCATGCACAACTGAGTACAAAGTCTAAGATTTTCTCAGGCGCTTCTACCGCCTTTGGTGCTGAGCCAAACACCCAGGCTTGTGCAGTTGATTTAGGCTTGCCAGGCGTACTACCCGTGGTTAATAAAGAAGCGGTTAATAAAGCCGTGCGCTTTGGTTTGGCGGTGAATGCGCATATTAATCAGCGCAATGTGTTTGACCGTAAGAATTATTTTTATCCAGACCTGCCTAAGGGTTATCAAATCTCACAATTAGAATGGCCAATTGTTGGCGAGGGCGAGATTGATATTGTTGTGGGTAATCAAACTAAGACCATTGGTGTGACCCGTGCACACTTGGAAGAAGATGCCGGTAAGTCAGTACACGATATGTTTGATGACTATAGTGCAATTGATCTGAATCGTGCCGGTACACCACTACTGGAGATTGTCTCGGAACCCGATATGCGTAGCGCCAAGGAAGCGGTGGCCTATGCCAAAAAAATCCACGCTCTAGTGCAATATATTGATATTTGTGATGGCAATATGCAAGAAGGCTCATTTAGATGCGATGCCAACGTTTCCATTCGTCCGCAAGGCCAAGAAGAGTTGGGTACGCGTACCGAGCTGAAGAATATTAACTCATTTAAGTTCTTAGAAAAAGCCATTAACCTAGAGATTGATCGTCAGATTGACGTGATTGAAGAGGGGGGTGCAGTCGTACAAGAAACGCGCCTATATGATGCGGTGAAAAACGAGACTCGCTCTATGCGCTCTAAAGAAGAGGCGAATGATTATCGCTACTTCCCAGATCCAGATTTATTGCCGATTGAAATCTCAGATGAGTTGTTAACGCGTATCAAGGCTGAATTGCCAGAGTTGCCACAACAGAAAAAAGCCCGCTTTATCTCTGAACTTGGTTTGGGTGAGTATGATGCAGATATTCTCACCTCACAAAAAGCTTTGGCCGATTATTTCGAGGTCATGCTCACCGGTGGTACTGATGCCAAGCTATGTGCCAACTGGGTAATGGGTGAGCTTTCAGCAGCGCTTAATCGTGAGCAAATCGAGATTGAAGATTCGCCAATTACTGCCGAGAATCTAGCGCAATTAGTAACGCGCATCGGCGATGACACCATTTCCGGCAAGATTGCCAAAGACGTGTTTAAAGCCATGTGGGAGGGAGAAGGCTCTGCTGATGAGGTGATTGAAGCCAAAGGTCTTAAGCAGATGAGTGATACCTCAGAGATTGAGGCGATTGTCGATGAGATTATTGCCAACAACGCTGCTCAGGTTGAGCAGTTCAAATCGGGCAATGAGAAGATTCTTGGTTTCTTTGTTGGCCAGGTCATGAAAGCCACTGGTGGCAAGGCCAATCCTAAGATTATCAATCAACTGTTAAGAGAAAAGCTTAGTTAAATCTTATCTAGCCTAAGAGTTGCGCGATTAGGTGAATCAGATTCAGTCCCGAAGTATTGCTGAGAAAATCCAGTATTTGCACCACGATTGGCCAAACAATCCACTGAAACACGCCTAAGTAAAGCAAGCCAATTAAAATAAACAGACCATACGGCTCTAGCTGATTGTATTGCCAGGCCAATTTATTGGGCAGTAGTGAAGAGAGTATGCGTGCGCCATCTAGCGGTGGAATGGGTAGTAAATTAAATACCGCTAACAAAATATTAACAAACACACCTGCACCACCCATCATTACCAGGGCTGGCATATCAGCTGCATTGGCAATGGCAATTACTAGCAGCCAAAAAACCGCCATGACAAAGTTCACCCCAGGTCCGGCTAACGCCACCCAGAGCATGTCTTGTTTAGGGCGTCTTAGTGCGTTTTGATTAACCGGCACCGGCTTGGCCCAGCCAAAGATAAAACCGGCAGAAAACAGCAGTAATAAACCCGGCACAACAATGGTACCAATAGGATCAACGTGCTTAATAGGATTGAGCGTGAGTCGCCCCAGCATTTTAGCCGAACCATCACCGAGTTGATAAGCAACCCAACCATGCGCTACCTCGTGCACGGTAATGGCAAATAGCACCGGGATTGTCCAAATTAAAATCAATAAAATATCGCTCATTAGGTAAAATTGCCCAAAACTGATAATTTAATTTATTTTAGCGAAAAACCAGCTTATGAAAACCACCGATTTATTAATTCCGACGCAAAAAGAAGCACCCAATGATGCACAAATCATCTCTCACCAGTTGATGATTCGCGCCGGCTTGATTTCGAAGCTGGCTTCAGGTTTGTATTCTTATTTGCCGATGGGTCTGCGTGTGGTGCAAAAGGTAGAGAAGATTATTCGTGAAGAAATGAATAAATCCGGCGCACAAGAAGTATTGATGCCGGTGGCGCAGCCTGCTGAGCTTTGGCAGGAATCAGGTCGCTGGGAACAGTACGGGCCAGAGTTGTTGCGCTTTCAAGATCGCCATGATCGAGACTTTTGTCTGGGGCCAACACACGAAGAGGTGATTACCAATTTGGCGGCGCAGTATTTGCGCAGCTACAAACAATTGCCAATGAATTTTTATCAAATTCAAACCAAATTCCGTGATGAGATTCGCCCAAGATTCGGAGTGATGCGCTCGCGTGAATTTATTATGAAAGATGCTTATTCTTTTCATATTGACCAAGATTCTTTGCAACAGACTTATGATCTAATGCATCAGACCTATTGCAATATCTTTGACCGCCTAAATTTGGAATATCGCCCAGTTTTGGCTGATAGTGGTTCCATTGGCGGTGATTCCTCACATGAGTTTCATGTGTTGGCCGATAGTGGTGAAGATGCGATTTGTTTCTCAGATGGATCAAACTACGCAGCCAATATTGAACGCGCTGAAACTCTAGCCCAAGACGCCCCTGGTGCGCCGACACAAGAACTTGAGATGATTGATACTCCAGGTGCCAAAACCATTGAAGCGGTAAGCGAGCTATTGGGTATTGATAAAACCCAAAGCATTAAGACTTTGGTGGTAGAGAGTGAGGAAGGCGGATTGATTGCCTTGGCACTTCGAGGTGATCACGAGCTAAATGAAATTAAAGCCGAGAAAATTGAAGGTGTGGCCAACCCGCTAACCATGGCCAGTGATACAAAAATCAAGCAAGCATTGGGTTGTTCAGTTGGTTCAATTGGTGTGAAAGACCTGCCAATTCCACTGGTGGTGGATTACGCCGCGGCAGCCTTAAGTGATTTTGTTTGTGGTGCTAATATCGATGATAAGCACCTGGTTGGTGTGAATTATGCACGTGATGTGGGTGAGATTACAACAGCAGATTTACGTAATGTTGTAGAAGGCGACCCATCGCCTGATGGTCAAGGTAAGCTGGTAATTAAACGCGGTATTGAAGTCGGCCATATTTTTCAGCTGGGTGATAAGTATTCTAAGGCCATGGGTGCCAACGTGATTGGCGAGTCAGGCAAGGCAGTAACTACTACCATGGGTTGTTATGGTATTGGCGTGACACGTGTGGTGGCGGCAGCAATTGAGCAGAACTATGATGATCGCGGTATTATCTTCCCAGCCTCTATTGCGCCGTTCCAATTGGTAATTGTGCCGATTAACTATAACAAGTCAACCCGAGTGAAAGATTTGGCTGATCAACTTTATCAAAGCTGTTTAGATGCAGGCATTGAAGTACTGCTGGATAATCGTAAAGAACGCCCAGGTATTATGTTTGCTGATTCTGAGCTCTTAGGTATTCCGCATCGTTTGGTGATTAGTGATACCCATGCCGATAATGGTAACGTAGAGTATAAATCTCGCTCTCAAGCCGAGAAGATTGAAGTGAAGTTCGAGCAAGCGTTAAGCTTTATTCAGGAGCAACTGGCCTAGTGGTTTTTTGGCAATACCTGATTCCACAGCATTGGCTCTCAAAGCTAATGTTTAGAATCACGCGTATTGAAAACACAACCTTTAAAAACACCTTTACCCGTTGGTTTGTGCGTCAATATCAGGTTAATCTCTCTGAAGCGCAGCGAGAAAATATTGAGGATTATCAACACTTTAATGACTTTTTTACCCGTAGCCTAAAACCAGGTGCCAGAGTCATTGGTGATCAGCATATTGTTTGTCCGGTGGATGGACGCGTCTCGCAAGTGGGTCGTATTAACAAGGCCAGCATACTTCAGGCCAAGGGTCGAGACTACCAAGTCAGTGAACTCTTAGCAGGAGACGAGAGAGCTGAGTTGTTTACCCAGGGTTATTTCACCACCATTTATCTCTCGCCGAGTAATTATCATCGCATTCATATGCCTTATGATGGGCGATTGCTATCCATGGACTATATTCCGGGAGATTTGTTCTCGGTTAACCAGGCAACGGTTAGAGGTGTGGACAATCTTTTTGCGCGCAATGAGCGTGTGGTATGTTATTTCCAAACCGAGTTTGGTATCTGTGCGTTTGTTTTAGTGGGGGCGATTTTTGTCGGTTCTATGCAAAGCGTTTGGCACGGACAAATTAACCCGCCGTATCAAAAAACTGTGCAGCACTTTGATTATCAAGATCAAGAAATTATGCTGAAAAAAGGCGAAGAAATGGGACGATTTAATATGGGCTCAACCGTGATTATGCTGATGCCTAATCAAGAGAATGAATTTAGTCTTGCGCCTGATCAGACGGTGGTAATGGGTCAGAACCTAATTTAGTTAATCTCACCAGCTTAATACTCTTATCCGAGATTTGCATAATATCCACCAGTAGATTTTCAATCTTCAGACTCACATCACGCTTAGGGATTGATTGCAATTCTTCTAGAATCAAACCATTGAGTGTTTTGGCCTTATTAACCGGCAGGTCGGTAGCCAACATTAGATTTAGTTCACGAATACTGATGCGCGGATCCACCAAATAAGAACCGTCGTCTTGTTGAGAGATCTCTTCGATACTCTCACTTTGGTTAGAGGTGAATTGTCCCACAATCTCTTCTAAGATGTCTTCTAAGACCACCATACCGCGCACTTCACCATATTCATCTACCACCAAGCCCAGTCGACGTTTTTCTTGTTGAAAGTGCTCAAGTTGATTGGCCAGCGAAGTGCCCTCAGGCACAAAATAAGGCTCACGAATTAGCGCACGTACCGCCTCGATGGTAAATTCGCCCTTGGCATAGAGATTCACCACTTTGCGCATATGCAGTACACCGGTGATGTTATCAACCTGATCTTCATAAGTCAGCAGGCGTGTGTGTTGAATACGTTTAAGTTGAGCCAGCACTTCCTCGTCGTTGTTAATATTCACACTAATTAACTCGTGGCGCGGAATCATAATGTCTTCAACTTTGACTTTTTCTAGGTCAATGATATTCAGTAGCATCTTTTGATAATTCGAGGCAATAATGGGCTTGGCCTCATGCACTACCATCTTCAGTTCTTCAGAGCTGATTTCTTCTTCAACATTGACATTTCTAACCCCGAATAACCATAAGATAACACTACTGAGTTTGGCAATCACCCAAACAAAGGGTTTGAACAAGATAATCAATAGTCGAATTACGCCCGAGGCCGGCAGGGCGATCTTCTCTGGATTTTTAGCCGCAAAAGTTTTCGGCGTGGTTTCTGCGAAGATTAGAATCACAAAGGTCAATACAATCGAGGCGTAAACCACCGAGCCTTCACCCCAGAGTTTAATCGCCAAAACCGTAGCAATCGACGAGGCGAAGATATTAACAAAGTTATTACCCAGTAAGATGGTGCCAATCAGATGGTCAATATCTCCCAGTAGTTTCTCGGTGCGTTTGGCGCTTTTGTTGGTCTTTGCTAAAGCCTTGAGACGATAACGATTAATCGCCATCATCGAGGTTTCAGAGCTGGAGAAAAAAGCTGAAGCCAGCACCAACCCTAGTAGGGCGGCACTAAGCCAAAAAGTTGATAAGGATTCCAATCAGTTTGTTATGCGTTGTTTTTAATCAGTTTAGCGCAAATGCTTAAAAGCAGCAAGTCCTGGGTAGATAGCCTTATCACCCAGCTCTTCTTCAATGCGCAATAGGCGATTGTATTTGGCCAAGCGATCAGAGCGTGATAGCGAGCCAGTTTTGATTTGACCACAGCCAGTTGCCACTGCCAAATCGGCAATGGTAGTATCTTCAGTCTCGCCTGAGCGATGTGACATTACTGCACTATAGTTAGCCTCGGCAGCCATCTTCATGGCAGAAAAGGTTTCACTTAAAGTGCCAATTTGATTAACCTTAATTAGGATTGAATTGGCAATGTTTTTCTCAATACCTTGGGAAAGGATTTGGCTATTGGTCACGAATAGGTCGTCACCAACCAATTGCACCTTGTCGCCCAGTTTCTTTGTGAGTAAATCCCAACCGTCCCAGTCGTTTTCATCCATGCCATCTTCAATAGAGATAATTGGATAGCTCTCTACCCAGTCAGCTAGATAGTCAACAAATTCTTCAGAACTTAGAGACTTGCCTTCAGAGGCCAATTGATATTTACCATCTTCATAAAACTCAGAGCTGGCTGCATCTAGACCAATGAAAATATCTTTGCCTGGCGTATAGCCTGCATTTTCAATTGCTTGAATAATGACCTTTAGTGCTTCTTCGTTAGAAGACAGGTCCGGGGCAAAACCACCTTCATCGCCAACCGCAGTGTTCATGCCTTGGGCTTCGAGTACCGCCTTTAGATGGTGGAATACTTCCGCACCATAACGTAGCGCCTCTCTAAAGCTTGGCGCGCCGGCTGGAATAATCATAAATTCTTGTAAGTCAACGCTGTTGTTGGCATGCTCACCACCGTTGATGATGTTCATCATCGGTACTGGCAATTTGTAGTCATCACCTTGGTCTAGTGAATCATATAATGGCTTATGCTGACGATTTGCATTGGCATGTGCGCAAGCCAGTGACACCGCCAAAATGGCATTTGCACCTAATTTTGATTTGGTGTCTGTACCATCAAGTTTGATCATCGCCTGGTCAATTTTGCCCAGATCTTCAATGCCAAAACCAATCAGAGTTTCATTAATCTCGTTATTGATAAATTCAACGGCAGTCAGTACCCCCTTGCCCAAATATCGGGATTTATCACCATCGCGTAGTTCTAAGGCTTCGCGCTCACCAGTTGAGGCGCCTGATGGCACCATGGCACTACCTATTGTGCCATCGTTGAGGATAACGTCTGCTTCGATGGTTGGGTTACCTCTAGAGTCAAGGACTTCTCTTGCTTTAATCTGTTGAATTTCCAATTTCTTCTTCCTTTTTTATTTACTTATTCAAAAAACGATTTCATTTTACCAAAGAAGGAATCAGATTCGGGATGATGTTTCTTATCACAAGAGTCAGAAAACTCTTCCAACAATTGTTTTTGCTTTTTGCTTAGATTAACTGGCGTTTCCACTTTAACCTGGCACAACAAATCACCCGCACTGCCATGACGCAAGCCAGCAATGCCTTTGCCGCGCAGTCTAAAGAGTTTGCCAGTTTGTGTGCCCGCTGGAATTTTAATCTTCAGTTTGCCATCTAGTGTAGGCACCTCGATAGAGCCACCCAAGGCGGCAGTAGCAATATCAATTGGTACTTCGCAATATAGGTCGTTGCCTTCGCGATGGAAAATCTCATGTGGTTTTACATGTACCTCAACATACAAATCACCGCTAGGACCACCACGCACACCAGCTTCACCTTCGCCGCTTAGGCGAATACGATTACCGGTATCGACACCGGCTGGAATCTTAACCGAAAGCGTTTTTTGCTTGCGTACCACGCCTTGACCGCGACACGTTGTACAAGGGGTTTCAATTTGTTGACCCGTGCCTGAGCATTGTGGGCAAGGGCGTTGTACGGCAAAAAATCCTTGTTGCATTTGCACCTGGCCAGCACCACCACAACTGGCACAAGTCTTAACGCTAGTACCAGGTTTGGCACCGGTGCCTGAACAGGTATCACAAGCCTCATTTTTAGGTACACGAATCTTAACTGTCGTACCTTCGGCCGCTTGTTTTAGATCAATCTCTAAATCATAGCGTAGGTCCGAGCCACGGTTATCAGGTTGCGCTTGTCCGCCACCAAAGATATCGCCAAAGATATCGCCAAAACCACCGCCGCCACCAAACGGGTTGCCACCTCCAAAGGGATTGCCACCGCCAGCAGCACCTTCAACACCGGCATGACCAAATTGATCATAGGCTTGGCGTTTTTGCTCATCGGATAAGATGGCGTAGGCCTCTTGAATTTCTTTAAACTTTTCTTCTGCTGCCTCTTTGTTGTCAGCATTACGATCAGGGTGGTGTTTCATTGCCAAACGCTTGTAAGCCTTTTTAATTTGCTTAGCGTCAGCGCTTTTTTCCACGCCTAGAACTTCATAATAATCTCTTTTTGACATACTTGCCTTATATGAAAAAACCCTCTCCAAATAACATGATCTGAAGAAGGCTTTTGATTAACGATTAGGGGTTGGCTTACTTATCGTCTTTAACTTCTTCAAAGTCAGCATCAACCACATCATCACCCGCATCTGTTGCGCCAGAAGCATCAGATGCGCCCTCAGCAGAGGCTTTTTCTTGTGCCTTTTGCGCTAATGGTTGGGCTTTCTCGCTTAGGTTTTGCACCTTGGCGTCAATCGCTTCTTTGTCATCACCTTTCACCGCTTCTTCTAGCTCGCCAACTGCTGCTTCAATGGCTGATTTCTCATCCTCTGAAACTTCGTCTTTAAGCTCCTCTAAGCTTTGCTTGGTGGTATGAATCAGTGTATCCGCCATGTTTCTAGCTGTGACTAATTCTTGGAATTTCTTATCCTCATCAGCATGTGCCTCGGCATCTTTAATCATCTTCTCAACTTCTTCGTCGCTTAGACCTGAAGAAGCCTTAATGGTGATTGACTGCTCTTTACCGGTGTTCTTATCCTTGGCAGAAACATTGAGAATACCATCAGAATCGATATCTAGCGTTACCTCAATTTGCGGCGTGCCTTTTGGTGCTGGATCAATCCCTTCTAGGTTGAATTGTCCTAGCGATTTGTTAGCACTGGCCACTTCACGCTCACCTTGAAGTACATGAACCGTTACCGCAGCTTGGTTATCTGCTGCTGTTGAGAAAATCTGTGATGCATTGGTTGGAATCGTGGTGTTTTTCTCAATCAGTTTGGTCATCACCCCACCCATGGTTTCAATACCCAGTGATAGCGGAGTTACGTCCAGTAGTAGCACGTCTTTTACATCACCGCCCAGTACACCACCTTGAATGGCCGCACCCATGGCAACTGCCTCATCTGGGTTTACATCACGCTTTGGCTCTTTACCGAAGAAAGCTTTTACTTTTTCTTGTACCTTAGGCATACGCGTTGAACCACCAACCAGAATCACTTCATCAATATCGCCAGCAGATAAATCGGCATCATTTAGTGCAATCTGACAAGGGTCAATTGAGCGTTGGATTAAATCCTCTACCAAAGACTCTAGTTTCGAGCGTGTAATCTTAATGTTCATGTGCTTAGGACCTGAAGCGTCTGCGGTTACATACGGTAGATTGACCTCAGTTTGCTCTGATGAAGACAGTTCGATCTTGGCTTTTTCTGCCGCTTCTTTTAAGCGTTGCAGCGCCATCGCGTCGTTGGCTAGGTCTACACCTTGGTCTTTTTTGAACTCTTCCACCAAGTAGTTGATGATTCTTTGGTCAAAATCTTCACCACCTAAGAAAGTATCACCATTGGTTGAAAGTACTTCAAAGTGCTTCTCGCCATCAATGTCTTCCATCTCGATGATTGATACGTCAAACGTACCACCACCTAAGTCGTAGACGGCAACGGTTTTGTCACCACTGACCTTGTCAACGCCGTAAGCCAGTGCTGCTGCAGTTGGCTCGTTAATAATACGCTTCACTTCTAGGCCAGCAATCTTACCGGCATCCTTAGTAGCTTGACGTTGTGAGTCGTTGAAATAAGCCGGTACGGTGATAACCGCTTCGGTTACTTTTTCACCCAGATAATCTTCGGCTGTTTGCTTCATCTTGCCAATTACCTTGGCTGAAATCTCCGGAGCAGCCATTTTCTGACCATTTACCTCTACCCAGGCATCACCATTGTCAGCTTTAACAATCTTGTACGGTACTAAGTCGATGTCTTTTTGTACGGCTTTTTCATCAAAGCGACGACCAATCAGACGTTTGATTGCGTATAGCGTGTTCTCAGGGTTGGTAACCGCTTGACGCTTGGCCGGCTGACCGACTAGAATTTCTTCAGAATCCTTAGGATAAGCAATTACCGATGGGGTGGTGCGATCGCCCTCAGAATTTTCAATAATTTTAACGGTGTCGCCATCCATCACTGCGACACATGAGTTGGTTGTACCCAAATCAATACCAATAATCTTTGACATGTTTAACTCCTTGTTTTTTGATATACCCCCTATATAGGGATGGGGTTTTTTATTTCAAGGAGATTGAGTAAAAAAATTATAGATTTTTCTTCAGTAGAGATTCAACGGAGGCTGGAACGAACTTAGATACATCACCATCTAGTGCCAAAATCTCTTTAACCAGTGAAGAGGAGATGTTGGCGTATTGTTCAGCTGGGGTCATAAACAAGGTTTCAATATTAGGATTGAGATGCTTGTTCATGCCTGAGAGTTGGAATTCGTATTCAAAGTCTGAGACCGCGCGCAATCCGCGCAAAATAACTTGGGCATTTTGCTCTTTGGCAAACTCAACCAATAGATTGTCAAAACTAATGACCTCAACATTGTCCAAATCTGCCAAGGCAGTTCTGGCAGCAATCATACGGGTATCAATATCCAAAAAGGCGGATTTTTTACGATTCTGGGTAATGCCGATAATGACCTTGTCAAATAATTTAGAAGCACGATGGATTAAATCAACATGACCATTGGTGATTGGGTCAAATGAACCTGGGTAAATTGCGGTTTTCATAATATTTCTGTTAGGCAGTAATGCACGGCACCTGCTTGTTTTTGTTTGTTAATTTGAATGTTATCACCAAAGTATTGCCTAAGGAAATCCAAATCTATCTGGAATTCAGATTCTATATAGATTTTCCCACCAGTGGTAATGAATCCGCCAGATTTTAACAGTTCTAGTGCTTTGGCAATCAGCATCTGCTTAAAAGGCGGGTCTAGAAAAACCAAATCATAGACCTGTTGGGCTGGCTGGGTTAAAAACACAAAGGCGTCTTGATTAATAACGCGCAACTTGTCTGATTGTAATAAGGCTTGATGCGCACTGAGTGCACGAGCAGCTTCGGTATCTTTCTCGATACTCACCACCGTTTTAGCGCCACGAGAAAGTGCCTCTAGGCTCAGTGCGCCACTGCCAGCAAATAAATCTAGATAGGTTTTGTTGTGCGCTTCGAACTGAAGCCAGTTAAATAGCGTTTCACGCACTTTGCCCGGTGTGGGCCGAAGGCCTTGAGCATCGGGAAAGTTAAACTTTCTTCCCCGATACTCGCCTGAGATAATTTGAAAACTGTTATTTTTTGTAGGCTTCAAAAGAATCGATTAGCTCTTGTTTGGCTTCTTCAGCACTGCCCCAGCCATCAATTTTCACCCACTTGCCTTCATCAAGGTCTTTGTAGTAGGTAAAGAAGTGTTCGATCTGATCCTTAAGTGTTACGCCTACATCATCAATGGTCTGAATGTTGTTGTAAGCTTTACAAAGCTTGCCCGTTGGTACCGCTAGAATCTTAGAGTCTTTGCCGGCTTCATCGGTCATCTTCAGTACACCGATAGGGCGCGCAGTAATTACAGAGTCGTGAATTAGTGGGTAAGGGGTAATTACCAGTACGTCAGCTGGATCGCCATCATCAGCTAGGGTTTCAGGCACAAAGCCATAATTACAAGGATAAAACATCGGTGTTGAGATAAAACGATCAACAAACATAGCGCCAGTTTCTTTGTCGATTTCGTATTTAACCGGTGATGAATTGGCTGGAATCTCGATAATTACATTGACCTCTTCAGGTACATTACCTGCTGATACAGGTCTTAAACTATTTTGCATTTTTTAATTCTCCTCGTAAAAGTTCACCTCGCCAACCCTGGGTAAATTCAACCGAATGATCGCCGCGAATATATTTTAGTAATGATTTGCCATTGGCAATCATGCTAGAGTCCAGATTATACGCATCTGCTTTTTGTTGGATTAGTTTTTGTAGTTTGTTTTTCTGCGCTTTTTCACTGGCAGTTGGTGGCTTGGTTTTGACCAAGGGTTTGTCTATATTTGTCAGCTCGGCGTGTTGCTCAATAAAGCTGTCAAACTGCGCTTTAGCTGCTGTTGAGAGTTGGGATTTTTGTAGTGCGTAGTTTAGTAATGTTTCGTCATCCATCACCCAGCGTCTGGGTTTGTTTTGCGCAATGGCTTGTGATTCACGCCAAGCGGCAAGCTGTATGGCGCGATTTTGTGCTTTTTTATTGATACGATTAACACCTTTAACCTTCTTCCAAGCCTCTGCAAAGTTGGGTTGGTACAGGTCAGCTGCTAGGAGTTTTTGTCCGTCTTCTATCAGCCAATCTAGTTTGTTTTCTTGAGTCAGTCGTTGCTGTAATTGTTGTTGAGATTCAAGCAGGTAGCGCACATCGTCCAAGGCGTAATCAATCGCACCTGCAGGCAGAGGTCGGGTGGTCCAGTCTAGGCGTGTATAGGCTTTTTCTAGGTGTACATCTTGCAGATCAATCGTTAGTGCTTGATAAGAGATTTGATGTGACATACCCAGTAGGCTGGCTGCCAATTGTGTATCAAAGAGTTGAGTCGGTAGTTGTTCGGACAGATAATATAGCGCTTCGATATCTTGTCGGGCAGAATGCACCACCCAATGTGTTTGTGGATCGTAGAGTTTGGCAAATAAGCCAGATAAATCTTTAATCGCCAAAACATCAATACAATCAATCTGCGTTGGCGTGGCAATCTGTATTAAACACAGCTCTGGATAGAAGGTGCTGACGCGTTTAAATTCGGTATCAATGGCCAAGTATTGGTCGTTGGCTATTTCTGCTAAAAAACAATCGAGTTCGCTTGGGGTCTGAATCATTGTTGTATTTTATCAACAACTGGCGCAATCACCGGTTTTTTTTATGAGATAATTCAGCCAAAAATGCAAATTATTCAACTGCCACAATGACTCTTAGAGAGCGTTTAACCTTCAAACAAACACCACCCGCTTGGCTATGGATGCTGGTGTTTATTTTCTCTATTTCTGGCACTTTCTATCTGGGCTTAAATCCCGCTTATATTGGTCAGTATTGGCAGTATTTGGTGGGCTATAACGTTTTGATGAGCCTGGTGGCGATTTATTATATTGCCAATAATGTTTCGCGCCTAAAGCAAAATACACAGGGCGGCGTGATTGGTTCGCGATTTACTTGGTCGTTTATTAAGATTATTCCGGTACTGGTGATTGTGCCGGTTTTGTCGTTTTATATGTTCTCATTTCAGACCATTCAAAACAACGTACGTGACTCGGAGAAAACTTTCGATGCCTTTTCTGAGAATTTTATCTCCCAGGTGAGCGGCCTATATAGCGGGGTACAAAAGGTACGAGATGAGCGCTATACCGAGCAAACCAGACGACTATTAACCCTGATTACTTCCTTTGGTAATTTCAAACACGACTCGCCCAGTTATAAAAATGACATGCAAATCTTTTTAGAAAGTTTGGTGGATAAAGGCTGGGCTTGTCAGATTTCTTTGTTTAATCAGGATGAAGAGCTGATTGCCAAAACCCAAGACGTGACCAGTTGTGCCCCGGTTGAAGATCAAATTTTGCCCGGTTCACAGCCGCGTATGATTAATGAAGACGCAGCCTCTAATGTGATTCAGGTCAAAATGTCAACGCGTTATATTAATCGCGCACCGGACAAGGAATTTTTAATTGTCGATGCGATCTATGCCTCTGACCCCGGATTGTTGGGCTTCCTACAACAAGTACGCGACTTTACTCGACGTACAGAGAGTATTGGCTTTAGCCTGAATACCTCAGTAACGCAAAAACGTTTTTTAATTGACTTCTCTTCCACTATTTTGCTCTCGGTACTTAGTGCATTATTGGTGGTATTTAAGATGATTGAGAATCTAATGAAGCCACTGCATAATTTATCACTCGCCACGCGTGAGATTGCCAGAGGTAATTATGATGTGCATCTCTCTAAGGGTAAACACGACGATGATGTTTCAGAGTTGATTGAACGCTTTAACGCCATGTCAAGACAGATTAAAACCGCCAGAGAAGGGCTGGATACACATAATCTGTACTTGGAAACCATTTTGAAATATTCCTACGGTGTGATTGCACTGGATAAAAAGCGCAACATTCGTCTGATTAATCCGATTATTGGCAAGATGCTAGAGATGGAAGATGAGCAATTATTTGTTGGTTCGAAGTGTGCCTCAATTGTTAAGCATTACCCAAGTCTAAAGCCTTTGTTTGATTTAACCACGGAGCAGTTTTCATCCAGCAGTGCGGATGAATGGAGTCAGGATATTGATTTGAGTTTAGAGAACAAACATATACTATTGTCTTGCCAGGGTGCGGTTTTGCATACCGATGATCAGACCATTGGTTATGTGATTGTGATTAAAGACATCTCTAAGTTGCATCGCGCGCAGAAAAAAGCTGCCTGGGGTGAGGTGGCTGTGCGTATGGCGCATGAGATTAAAAATCCACTCACACCTATTTTGCTATCAGCGCAGCGACTGAGAAATCGCTTCTTAGAATCACTGAGTGGCAAAGATTTAGAGGTGGTGGAAAAAACCACCAGTACCATTGTTGATCAAGTGAAATCCATGGATTCGATGGTTAGTGCTTTTGCCGATTATGCCAACACGCCTGAGATTGAGCGCAAACTCTCAGATTTAAACACCGTGGTTAGCAAATCAATCTCGCTCTATGACGCACAAGACAATGTCGAGATTCGCTTTAACCTCCAAGATAACATTCCAGAGCTGATGCTAGATGCAAGCAGTCTGTCTCGCGTGTTGATTAACTTGGTGAAGAACTCCTCAGAGGCTAGCGATGAGCAAGGCGCTGTGGTGGTTGATATTAGTACACACTACAATGAGAAAACCGGCGTGGTACAACTAAGCATTGCCGATAACGGTTCGGGTTTTGATCCTGAGGTGTTGGATCGGGTCTTTGAACCTTATGTCACCACCAAGCTTAAAGGCTCGGGACTGGGGATGGCGATTGTGCAAAATATTATTGAACAACATGATGGGCGTATCTTTGCCAGTAATATCGAGCCACATGGCGCGATGATTACCATTGAATTCGACCATAAGGTATAAAACGATTATGAATGAAACAAGTACGATTGGAAAAATCCTAATTATTGATGATGAAAGCATCAATGCTGAAACCATGAAAGACACCCTAGAGGATGTGAATTATGAAGTGGTATTGGCGCAGAGTGCGGCCCAGGCCAAGCAAATTGTCGTTGGTGAGCAGTTCGATTTGGTAATGATGGATGTGTGGATGCCAGGTCAAGATGGTATGAGTCTATTGGAAGAGTGGATGGGTAGTGGATTTTCCATGCCGATTGTGATGATGTCAGGCCATGCTGAGCATCAGGACGTGGTCAAGGCCATTAAGCTCGGTGCGGTAGATTTTTTGAAAAAACCGCTGCATGATATTCTGCCTTTAGTGCGCAAGATTCTAAGCGAGAACGCGCTAAGCAAAGAACAAGTTATTAGCGGTATTGATTTTGATGCACCCCTAAAGTTGGCCAGAGCTGCGTTTGAGAAACAATACTTTAACCATCACTTAGAGGCCAATAACCACAACGTGGCCAAAGTGGCAGCACTTGCAGGTTTAGAGAGAACAACCCTATATCGAAAACTTAAGGATTTGGGTATTGATAAAAAATAAGGCAGTATTATGAACATATTAATTCTTGGCGCAGGACAAGTTGGATCAACCCTAACCAGATATCTCGCCTCTGATTCAGAGAACGACATTACGGTGGTGGATGTAAACGAAACCAACCTAGCCAATCTGGGTCGCCATCTGGATATTAAAACCGTGGCGGGCAATGCTTCGTATCCCAATGTTTTGGAAGAGGCCGGCATTAAGAAAATGGACATGGTGATTGCGGTGACCAACTCAGATGAAGGCAATATGCTGGCTTGTCAAATGGCCCATACTCTATACCGCGTTGATAAAAAAGTGGCACGTGTTAGAACAGCGGCCTATCTACATAGAAAAGAGCTATTCTCTGATCAGGCCATTCCGATTGACTTTGTAATTACCCCTGAGGGCCTGGTAACCAACTATATTAAACGTGTGGTGGAAGAGCCAGGTGCGGCGCAAGTATTCGAGTTTGAAGATGGCTTGGTGCAATTGGTAGAGACCCGTGCTTTCTCGGGCACGCCAATTGTGGGTCGTCCTATTCAAGACCTGCACAAGCACCTACCAAAAACCTTAGTGCGTATTGTTAGTTTGTATCGTAATGGTCGCTCGATTCCTGCCTATGGCGACACGGTGATTCGCGATGGTGATCACGTATATTTTGTAACCAAAAAAGGCAGTGTGTCCAAGGTGCTTAGAGAGTTTAGACGACTGGATAAAAACTATAATAATATTATGATTGCCGGTGGTGGTCGTATTGGTCTGCGCCTGGCAAAACACTTGGAGAAGAATCATCGCGTCCACGTCTTGGAGATGGATAAGAATCGTGTTGAGCAAATCTCT
>CAZLDG010000010.1:31426-40663 GCA_964558405.1 uncultured Candidatus Thioglobus sp.
GAATCATCGCGTCCACGTCTTGGAGATGGATAAGAATCGTGTTGAGCAAATCTCTGGCGAATTAGAAAAGGCCTTGGTATTACATGGTAACGCCTCGGATGAGCAGCTACTGCTAGAAGAGGGTATTGAGAACACCGATTTGTTTTTGGCACTGACCGATTCCGATGAGATTAATGTGATTGTGTCAATTCTGGCCAAGCGCTTGGGCGCGCATAAAACCGTTGCCCTGGTTAAGCGTAATGTCTATGAGGACTTAGCCGAGCAAAGTGAGGATGTGGACATGGTGGTTTCACCTGACCAGATTACCGCCAGTGGTATTTTGGCACACATTCGTAAGGGCGATACCATGATGGTACACTCCCTACAACAAGGCCAAGCAGAGGCTATTGAGATTATTGTTCATGGTGATCAGGCGCATTCAGATGTGGTGGGTCGCACTGTGGAGGAAATTAAATTACCTGATGGCGTGGTGATTGGCTCGGTGGTGCGTAATCATGAGGTAATCATGGGTTCGCGTAAACTGGTGATCGAAGAAGGGGATCATGTTTTATTAATTCTTAGTGATGTGAATAAGATTCACGAGGTAGAAGAATTGTTTGAGGGATATTACGACTGATGCACCTGTCCATCGTATTTAAAACCATCGGCTTATTGCTGATGATCTTTAGCTTAACGCAACTGCCGCCAATTGTGGTAGATTTTCTCTTTGATCAAGGTGAATACGATGCTTTTATTACCGCCTTCACGCTGACGTTTTTAAGCGGTATGATTTTGTATTTTCCCTTTAGGCGCTCTAAACGTGATTTCCGCATTCGTGAAGGTGTGATTGTGGTGGTCAGCTTCTGGTTCGTACTCTCACTGTTTGCAACCATTCCGTTTTTGGTTTCAGACGCCTTGCAGATGTCTTTTTCAGATGCATTTTTTGAATCGATGTCGGGGCTGACCACCACGGGTGCCACAGTCCTACAAGGTTTGGATCAATTACCTAAGGCGATTTTGTATTATCGCCAACAACTGCAATGGTTAGGCGGTATGGGTATTATTGTTTTGGCGGTAGCGGTTTTACCGATGCTGGGCGTGGGCAGTATGGAGCTTTACCATGCAGAGTCTAGCGGCATTTCTAAAGAGCGCCTAACGCCAAAGCTTACCCAAACGGCCAAGGCACTATGGCAGATCTATATCGTCTTTACCATTTTGTGCGCGCTGGCTTATTATTTGGCAGGCATGGACGCATTTGATGCCATTGGCCATAGTTTCTCAACCGTGGCCATCGGCGGTTTTTCTACCCATGATGCTTCGATAGGGCATTTTGATTCGGTAGCGATTGAATCGGTTACCATTGTGTTTATGCTACTGGCCGGTGTGAATTTCTCACTACACTTTTTAGCCGTCTCCCAGCGTCGTTTTCTAACTTATATTAAAGACTCAGAGTTTAAGGCTTATGCCTTTATTTTGAGTGTTACCGCTTTGGTGATTATTACTGATCTACATGAAACCGCGTATTATCAGAGCTGGGGTGAATCGATTCGTTACGGCCTATTCCAAACGGTGTCCATTGCCACTACCACCGGCTTTGCTTCTACCGATTTTTCACTATGGCCTGTGCTACTACCTGTGCTACTTATCTTTGCCAGCTTTATTGGTGCCAGTGCCGGCTCTACCGGTGGTGGTATTAAAGTGGTTCGTGTGCTACTCATGTTTAAATTGGCGATGAAAGAGATTAAAAAATTCATTCATCCCAATGCTTATATCAGCATTAAGCTCAATAAAAAAAGCGTGGCCGAACAAACCCTGGTATCTGTTTGGGGCTTCTTCTCGCTATACGTGATGGCCTTTGTGATTATTATGGTGGCGCTACTATTTACCGGTTTAGACCAGGTAACCAGTTTCTCAGCCACTGCAGCCAGTATTAATAATCTGGGCCCGGGTTTGGGTCAAGTAGCGAGTAATTACGCCTCTATTAGTGATAGTGCTAAATGGGTTTTAAGTTTTTCAATGCTTTTGGGGCGTTTGGAGATTCTCACACTTATGGTGTTGCTACATAAAGCCTTTTGGCGTTTTTAGCTTATTCAACCACCAGGCGATACGCTGGCAATGCACTAAGCAGTTGCTTGCCATAATATTTACTCACCAGACGATTATCAAAAATGGTAATTTTTCCGCTGTCGGTCTCGGTACGAATCAGACGTCCACAGGCTTGAATCAAGCGTAAAGAAGCATCCGGTAGCGAGATCTCGGCAAAGGGATTGCGATTTTGCAATTGCAGATAATCGGCCAAGGTTTTGTCCACTGGAGAGGTGGGCACACTAAAGCGCAACTTGGCAATCAATACGTGGGTGAGTAACTCACCACGCAGATCGACACCTTCGGCAAAACTATCCAGACCAAAAATTACACTACCCCGACCTTGTTGCACCTCGTCAGTGTGTTTTTCTAAAATACGTTTCTTAGAGAATTCACTCTGAACAAAGAGCTGGCAACCCAGTTTGTTTTCAACCAAATCCGCCACCATTTGCATTTGTTTGTTTGAGGCAAACAACACCAAGGATCCAGTATTGGGATCGATTCGCTCTAAGAGTTGTGCGCCCAACTCCTGTGTATGTTCATAGACTTGTGTGGGGTTGCTGCGCATTTTGGCGACAACGAAATCCACTTCAGAGAAGTTAAACGGTGAAGGTAGTCGTAGGTATTGATTCTCAGATTTTTTTAGACCCAGTTGTTGATTAAGCCGATAAAAACTTCCTAAAGAGGATAGGGTGGCCGAGGTGAGTATAACCCCGGCAGCCTTGGACCAAATCAACTGATTTAGATTGTGGGAAACATCGGTTTTGGCACAGTGTAGTGCGTAGTTGGTTTTTTTATTATTTTGCAAATGTTTTTCAATCCAGCGTGCACCTGGTGGCTCCCCGGCTTCGTCACTGCCTAAGAAGTATGAGAAAAACTCTACAATGTTAATTAGATGCATATCGCACTCGCCCAGAGAGTTGTTTAGCGTGTCAATGATCGCCTTGTCAAGCATGTGCATTTTCAGATAATCTCCAAAACTGGTTTTTACCTTAGAGAACTGTCCATAGATTTTTTGTACATTGGTGGCGATATTTTTAGCAACAGCGCCAATTTCTTGGCCAATAACACCTTGCTCAAACAAATGCACATCTTCTTCATAATCCAGGGTTTTTAGAATCGCTACCAAATCAGCGAGAAACCCGTCAACTTGTTTAATATCAATCTCCGGAGCATCCTGCTCGGTGATTTTGCACACCTCAGCCAACACACCACTGGTTTGACGGACAGCGGTTTTAATGGCCTCGACACTACTGGAGAGCGAGAAGTGCGACAAGGCTTTGTCATTGAGATGATGCGCCTCATCAAAGATAAAGATAGATTCCGACACCTCAGGCAGCACACTATTACCGGTGGTGATATCTGCCAGTACTAAATCGTGATTGGCCACAATCACATCAGCGCGGTTAATTTGCCTGCGCGCCTTAAAAAAAGCACAGTCGTTATACAAATCACAACCCTTGGCAGTACAGCTAAAACGATTACAGTTAATTTTCTGCCAAAGTGTGTGTTCAGGCTGCTGTTCTAGATCATCAATCTCCCCATTCCAGCGTTTGTCTGAATAATCCTCCAGCATCTCGCCCAGTTGCTCTAATTGATATTTGGCCGGTGGCTCATCCCATAGCAGATTGGTTTCAAACAATGGATTTTCACTGGCCTTGTCCTCTACCAGGTTAATCAGATTTCGCACGCATAGATAACGTGAACGTCCTTTAACCAGGGTGTATTCAAAATCAAGACCACAGTATTGCTGCAAATCACGTATGTCTTTGTTAATGAGTTGCTCTTGTAGGGCAACGTTGGCACTGGAGACGATTAGTTTTTTTTGATTCTCTTTGGCAATCGGGATGCTGCTGGCTAGATAGGCAAAGGTTTTACCGGTGCCTGTAGGTGCTTCCACACAAAGAATTTTATTGGAGTCTGGGTATTCACCACCTAGGGTTTTGCCAATCTCCGCAATCATTTTGTTTTGTGCATGACGCACCAAAAAACCCGGCATATGGGCTTTGGCCTGAGTTAAGGAATGGCGAATTTGCGCTTTGAGTGTGCTGCTTAGCACTAGGATTTGCGTTTAAGTGAAAGCTCGCAAAGTAGCTCAAGTGCCTGCTTGAACTCAGAGTCATCCAGTGCACTGAGTTGTGCTTTAGCCAGCTCGGCTGATTTTTGTGCCTGTGCTCTGGTGTAGTCAAACGCACCCACCTTGTTCAGAATCTCAATCACTTGATCAATTTGCGTGGTATCTGCATTATCAATTGCTTGTTTTAAGAGTTGTTGCTCTGATTCATCGGCATGCTCCATGGCGTAAATCATCGGCATGGTGGTCTTACCCTCAGAAAGGTCATCGCCAACTTCCTTGCCCATGGTCTGGGCATCAGATTCGTAATCTAGCACGTCATCGATAATCTGAAAAGCATTACCCAGATGCAAGCCGTATTGTCTTAGCGCTTCTTCTTGTGCTGGATTTGCGCCAGCCAGTACACCGCCAATTTGCGTAGCCGCTTGAAACAGGACTGCAGTTTTGCGTTCAATCACTTGATAGTATTCAGATTCTGTTAAATCCGAATTCTGACAATTAAGCAGTTGCATCACCTCACCTTGGGCAATTTCATTGGTGGCTTTGGAGAGGATTTGCATAATGCGCATCGAGCCTGGTTCTACCATTAGCTCGAAGGCACGAGAATAAAGAAAATCTCCCACTAAGACACTGGCTGCATTGCCCCAAACCTCATTTGCAGTTTCCTTGCCACGACGGGTTGAAGACTCGTCCACAATATCATCATGTAGCAGAGTGGCGGTATGAATCAGTTCAATCACCACCGCCATTAGGTGATGGTGTTGTCCTTGGTAATTGCTCGCACGTGCACACAGAAGTAGCAGTAGTGGGCGTAAGCGCTTACCACCGGCACCAATAATATAATGACTCATCTGATTAATCAGTGCTACATCTGAGCTTAGATGTTCAATCAGCACCTGATCAGTCTGTGTTAGATCCTCTTGAATGAGATTTTGAATGTCTTCAAAATTTTGCATGCAACTATTTTAGCGTATTTGCCAGCAGGTAAACTTCTTTAGAGCGTGCACGTGAAGCCTTGGGTTTGCGAATAATGACGCGTTGAAAACTGCCTTTGCAAGTTTTGACAAATTCATCAAAACCCTCGCCCTGAAATACCTTAATAAAAAAGTAACCATTTGGCGCTAAGACTTTGGTGGCCATATCCAGCGCCAATTCACAAAGATACATAGCCTTAGGAATGTCAACCGAGAGTTGGCCACTCATATTTGGTGCCATATCGCTAAGCACCACATCCACTGCTTTGCCCGAGGTTAGTTCTAGTAATTGTTCATAAACTGCGTCCTCAGTAAAATCACCTTGGAGAAAATCCACACCGGCAATGGGCTCAATATCGAGAATGTCACTGGCAATGACTTGGCCTGAGTTGCCGACCATCTCAATCGCCACTTGGCTCCAGCCGCCTGGGGCTGCGCCTAAGTCTAAGACCTTGGAGCCAGGCTTGATGAATTTGTCTTTGTCATTAACCTCGGTGAGCTTATAAACTGCTCGTGAACGGTAACCATCTTGTTGTGATTTTTTTACAAATTCGTCGTTGAAATGTTCATTCATCCAACGACCCGAAGAGCCTTTTTTTGCCATATCAATAATTCCTAATGTTGTTCGTATTTTACGGGATAATAGATGCTTTTTCGCACACACCAATCACCAATGAACAGCAAACTTAGAAATATCGCCATTATTGCGCACGTTGACCACGGAAAAACCACTCTGGTTGACAAACTTTTAGAGCAATCACAAACCTTTGATGATCGCTTTGAATCAACCGATCGAATGATGGATTCTAACGATTTGGAAAAAGAGCGTGGTATTACCATTAGTGCTAAAAATACCGCGATTAAGTGGGGTGATTATCGCATTAACATTGTTGACACGCCAGGACACGCGGATTTTGGTGGCGAGGTAGAACGTGTATTGTCGATGGTAGACAGTGTACTGCTATTGGTAGATGCTCAAGAAGGTCCAATGCCACAAACACGTTTTGTCACGCAAAAGGCCTTTGCTCAAGGCTTGAACCCAATTGTGGTAATTAACAAGATTGATAAAGACGCCGCGAGACCAGACTGGGTAATTGACCAAGTATTTGACCTGTTTGATCAGCTCGGTGCTACCGATGAGCAATTAGATTTCCCAATTATCTATGCTTCTAGTATTAATGGTTATGCCACTTTGGATGAGCATGAGCGTTCGGGTGATATGACCCCGATGTTTGAAACCATTGTTGAGAAAGTTTCCGCACCCGATGTAGATGTAGAAGCGCCATTTCAAATGCAAATTACCGCGCTAGATTATTCTTCATTTGTGGGTGCCATTGGCATTGGTCGTATTGCTCGCGGTAAGGTTAAGCGCAATATGCAAGCCACTTTGGTCGCACCAGATGGCCAGCAGCGCAATGTCAAAATTGCGCAAATTATGAGTTTTATGGGCTTGGAGAAGATTGAAGTTGATGAAGCGCAAGCCGGTGATATTGTGGCCATTACCGGTATTGAAGGCATCTCAATTTCTGATACTTTGTGTGATCCAAATGCGGTTGAGGCCTTAGCGCCGCTGAGCGTGGATGAGCCAACGGTATCGATGTCGTTCAGAGTCAACGATTCGCCATTTGCTGGCCTAGATGGTAAGTACATTACCTCAAGAAATATCCGCGATCGTCTAGATAAGGAATTGATCTACAACGTGGCGCTACGCGTGGAAGACACTGAAGATCCATCAGAATTCTTAGTCTCGGGTCGTGGTGAGTTGCATCTTTCAGTGCTGATTGAAACCATGCGTCGTGAAGGTTACGAGCTGGCAGTGGGTCGACCACAGGTGATTATCAAAGAGATTGATGGCGTTACTTGTGAGCCGTTCGAGGAGCTAACCATTGACGTGGAAGAGCAGCATCAAGGTACGGTAATGGAAAAACTTGGCGAGCGTAAAGCCGATTTGACCAACATGATGCCTGATGGTAATGGTCGCGTGAAGCTGGAGTTTTCTATTCCTTCACGTGGTTTGATTGGCTTTAGAACCGAGTTTTTAACCGCGACTACCGGTACCGGTTTAATGTACTCAACTTTTGAGGATTACAAGCCACACAAAGGCGGTACCATTGGTCAGCGTAACAACGGCTCTTTGATTTCGATGAATCAGGGTAGTGCGGTGGCTTACGCGATTTTCAATCTGCAAAAATCAGGCAAGTTCTTTATTGAGCACAATACCGATGTGTATGAAGGTATGGTTGTGGGTATTCACTCGCGTGATAATGACTTGGTGATTAACGTATTAAAAGGCAAGCAGCTTACCAATGTTCGCGCCTCAGGTAGTGATGATGCTGTGGTGTTGACACCGCCAATCAAACTTGATCTGGAGCAAGCCTTAGAGTTTATTGATGATGACGAATTGGTAGAAGTTACACCAAACAATATTCGCATTCGTAAACGCCTACTTAAAGAAACTGATCGCAAGCGCGCCCGCAATGCAAACAAGGACTAAATTTAGCAGATAAATTAATCCATCTGCCGTATTACATTTTGAAACATTTGGGCTAAGACCATTTGTTAAAATCTGAACAGGCTGATTTTGACAGCCATTGTTTAATTATTGGTATAGGGTGTTATGGATAAGTTCTTAGATTTTTTTGTCAGACAGAAAAAGTTAGCACTGGTATTTAGTATCAGTGTGATTGCCGTAGGCCTATTGGTGCTCAATAATATTCAGCGCGATCGCTTTCCAGCAGTAGATTTCGAGGTAATGACCATCATTACCGCCTATCCGGGCGCCTCGCCAGAAGATGTAGAGCAAAACGTGACCAATGTGATTGAGGATGAACTCAGCGGCATTACTGGTATTGATAAATTCACTTCGGTCTCGCGCGCAGGTACTTCTTCAATTGTGGTGACACTTTCACAAGATGTGGATGATGTTTCCGAATTAAAGCAAGACATTCGTAATGCAGTTAATCGAGTAAAGTCTTTACCAGAAGAGGTGAGTGATTTGCCTAGGGTGACTGATCAGAAAGCCTCTGAGCGTAGCATCCTAAGAATCAGTCTGGGCAGTGAGCAGTTGGATTATGCTGCGCTAAGAGGCGTGGTTGATGATGTGGCTGATTCGATTGAGCTGATTGATGGTGTGGCTCGCGTTAATAAGCAAGGCTATTTGGACAAAGAGATTCAAATTCGCATTGACCCCGAAAAACTCTACCAATACGAGTTATCACTACCGCAGGTGATGGATGCTATTGCCAAGCGTAATAGTCGTTATACCGTGGGCTCGAATAACAATCGACAACAAGAAAAAACCATCGTGGTGCTGTCTAATTTTGACCAGGCTGATGATGTGGGCGAGGTGATTGTGAAATCCAGTTTTGAGGGTCTGGTGGTGCGTCTCAAAGACATTGCCCGTATTTCTCCCGGCAATGTTGAAGAGACTTCAATTGTGCGTGTGAACGGCGAAAAAGGCTTTATTTTAATGGTGAAAAAACAAGCGCATGCCGATGTGATTACCACGGTGGACTTGATTAAGACGCACATGAAAACCATGGACGCTAAATATAACAACCAGCTGGATTTTTTCTACACCTCTGATTTGTCCAAACAAGTGAAAAATCGTCTGAGTATTGTCACCAATAACGGCCTCATGGGTTTGGTCTTAGTCTTGGTCGTACTGGGCGCATTCTTATCCTTTAAAACCGCATTTTGGGTTGCGGTCTCCCTGCCAGTGAGTCTACTGGGTACGGTAGCACTACTTGGTGCCACCGGTGAGACCATTAACCTGGTGTCATTGGCAGCAATGATTCTGGTACTGGGTATTGTGGTAGATGATTCTATTATTGTGGCTGAGAGTATTCATCATTACAAACAATTGGGCGAGGATCGGTATCGCTCTGCAGCGCATGGTTTTAAACGTGTAATCATGCCGGTGATTACCACCATTTTGACCACAGTTCTGGCCTTTTCTTCCATGTTTTTGATGGAAGGCACCATGGGTAAGTTTATCTATGTGATTCCACTGGTGGTGATTTTTGCTTTAACACTTTCCTTCTTAGAGGTTTCGGTTGCCTTGCCAGCGCATCTGGCCGGTTCGCATGAGAAGAAAACGCGCACTTGGTTTATGTATTTTGAAGC
>CAZLDG010000010.1:40763-45731 GCA_964558405.1 uncultured Candidatus Thioglobus sp.
TGGTATTGATGTGACTGATATCCGTGAAGGACAAAACGATGTGAATTTCCGTGTTTATATTGGCGATCAAGACAATTCCGAGGATTTTCTGGGTGCGCTTAAAGTCAGTAATAAAAAATCTCGCTTAGTGCCACTGTCCAATTTTGCCAGCATTCAATCTATTGTGGGTGAGCCGGACTATAACCACTATGGCGGTCAGCGTGCTACCATGGTCAGTGCCAGTGTAGATGATACAAAAACCTCAGCACAAGCGGTCATGACTCAAGCGCGGTCGACGCTGAATTTGGACGAGCATTTCCCATCAGTACGCGCTATCTCTGAAGGCGGCGCCCAAGAAACTGCAGAATCCATGAGCAGTTTTAAAACCGCCTTTATTATGGCGATTGCCGGTATTTTCTTGCTGCTGGTAATTCTGTTTAATTCTTATACACAGCCACTGCTGATCCTAAGTGCCATTCCGTTTTCAGTGATCGGGGTGATTTGGGCGTTTTTCCTTCACGGTGAGACGCTGAGCTTCTTTGCTGTTTTAGGCACCTTGGCGCTGATTGGTGTGATTGTGAACGATTCGTTAGTAATGGTGTCGCATTTAAATTATCTCAAGGGCAAAATCCTAGACAAGGTTGATGTGCATCAGTGGATTATTCAGGGCTCTAAGGATCGTTTACGTGCTGTGGTATTAACCTCACTCACCACATTGGCCGGCATTATTCCTTTGGCTTATGGTATTGGTGGTACTGACTTTATCTTGCAACCGATGGCCTTAGCACTAGGTTATGGACTGCTGTTTGGTACGCTAATGACCTTGATACTCTTGCCTTGCCTGTACCTAATGAATTATGAGTTTGTACAGTGGTGGCATAGACGCACTCATAAACAAGGTTAAGGAATAAGAGTAACAGTCTCAGGCGCTAAGCAAACCTGATCACTGCAAGCTTGTAAGCTCAGTTCAACTTGTGGCGGCGTGTAGCGCGTCTGCTGCCTGGTTAGTTGTATGTTAATCAGTGCCTGCTTTTTGTAAACCAGTAGTTTGTCCTTGGAAAAGCCCAGCTTGATGGCAATCGGCTCAGGATAGCGGATATCTGTGATTGACCACTGATCACTAGCAAGGCGTACTTGTGTGGCCACCAATCCACTTTGTAAGACTTGATTGGCATTGATATGCCAACCAGCCGGCATATTGATCTGCACGCGTAGTTGCTGATTCTCACTCCAGCTGACTTGCGCTCTGACTCTGCCGGTGTGACTATAGGCAATATTATTTAACGCCCCTTGAAAACCTTGGTTAATGCCCACCACAAAGCTGGCGTGACCCAGTGGATATTGATTGATGTTTTGCGCAAAAGCATCTAGTAGTAGCTGATTGTAGGCTGGTACAGTGCCGGCTATTGGCGGGGTGCGAGATTTGAGTTTGCCAAGCACCTGGTAGGCAATAGCATTGGCACCAGGCAGTGCGCCATCACTGGCTTCTTTTTGTTGGGTCGGTAGATAATGACTAGATTTGGCGTTATAAAACCCGCCAACCTGCGTATCCCAAAATAGGGTAATGGCCAGATTCATTAATTGTTGCGCTTGATTTAGCCACTGATTATCTTGCGTATGGTCAAATAATGACAAGTAGGCGTTGGCCAGATAGGCATAATCTTCAAATAGTGCTGGGGTTTGTAGTTGATCGTCAATACGTATGCGCAATAGTTGCTGATCTTTTTCAAAGGATCGCTGTAAATATTGACCCAGTTTGATACCGGCCTTAGTGTAGCGCTCCTCATCAAATACAGCGCCAGCCTCCAATAGAGCAGGCACCAATAATGCATTCCAAGACAGTACGATTTTATGATCAGTTAGTGGCGGGATGCGTTTAGAGCGAGTCTGGTAGAGTTGAGACAGCCAGGTGTCGATTTTTTGATAATCAGATTCACTAAGCCTGTGTGATTGGTAGCGAATAATCTGTCGTCCTTCAAAGTCGCTATTCTCTGAAAGGTCAAAATATTGTGAAAATTCAGCAAAATCTGATGGTCCTAGAAGAGCTTTAAGCTCATCAATTGTCCAAGTGAAAAACACACCTTCTTCGCCTTCAGAATCGGCATCGGTAGCCGAGTAGAAACCACCAGAAGGGTCTTGTAATTCTCTGAGAGTGTAATCTAGTGTGGCTTTAGCAATGCGCCGGTACAAGGGTTCGCGTGTGAGGCGATAAGCCTGGGTGTAGACTTGGGATAGTTGTGCTTGGTTGTAGAGCATCTTCTCAAAATGCGGCACAAGGTAAGCATTGTCGATTGAATAGCGATGAAAACCGCCACCAACCACATCATACAGACCACCACTGGCCATCGATTTGAGTGTGGTGTGAATCATATTCAGTTGATTAACATCGGCTGTGCGCTGATAACCATCTAATAGCAACAACAATAATGACTCATTGGGGAATTTAGGCGCCTCACCAAAACCGCCATCAAACTCATCAAAACGCTCGCCCAATAATTGGGTGATTTGCGTTGCTAGATTTGTATTAATAACGCCCGGTGTGAGTCCAGATTCTCGCTTGGCAATATCGATAATTTTCTGGGCTTGTGCAATAATTTTCTCTGGATTATCCTGCCAAAGTCGGTGGATGTTTCCCAGTACCAGCAGTAGTTGATCCTTAGGTAAGTAGGTTTGAGCAAAAAATGCCCGGCCATCAGGCAATAGCACCGCGTTCAGTGGCCAACCCCCTGTGCCGTTAAGCAGTTGTGAAACTTGCATATAGGTCGCATCCACTTCGGGACGAACTTCACGATCCACTTTGATGGCAACAAAGTGCTGATTAATCAGATTTGCCACTTCTAAATCATCAAAACTTTCTTCCTCCATAACGTGACACCAGTGACAGGTGGCATAACCAATAGAGATAAAAATAGGTTTGTTCTCACGCTTGGCCTTGGCAAAGGCTTCATCAGCAAAGCTATACCAATTCAGCGGATTATGCGCATGTTGCAATAGATAGGGTGAGGCTTCAAAAATCAGATGATTGACAAAAAGGGCTTGTCCATTTTCATCCAAGTGTTGTGTTCTGGGTGTGTAATTGGCTTTATTGAGATAAGCCGCTCTTAACTCGTTCATCGGGTGAGACCACGCGCCTAGCGATAATAAAATAAACAATAAACCCAGTTTAGCCATAACTTGATTATAGCAAGCATGGTGTTTGTGCGGGTTTACTTGTTTTTAAGTGCTTGGCGGATTAGCTCTTCGGTTGATAGGTTGCTATCGGTAACTTTGGCAAGCATGGTCTGCGCTTCTTTGGCTTTAAAACCAAGTGCTTGTAGTGCCAATAGGGCTTTATCGGTGTGTGGATTGTGACTTGATAAGCTGGCGTGCTCACTATGATTATCAACCAAATCCAGTTTTTCTAAGCGATCCTTCAGCTCAACAATGAGTTTTTGCGCAGTCTTTTTGCCAATACCTGGGGTTTTGGCCAATAGTGCATCGTCATCCCTGGCGATAGCGCTAATGAGTGCGCCCACCTCCAAATAGGACAAAATCGCTAAGGCCACCTTAGGACCCACGCCGTTGACGCGAATCAATTCCTTGAACAAGGTCTTCTCATCCATTGAAACAAAACCATATAAGGTATGTGCATCTTCTTTGATGTGAAGATGTGTGTGCAATACTATCTGAGTTGTCTCACCAATAGCGTAGAAGCTGGACATCGGACAGAGGATTTCATAGCCAACACCACCCACCTCCAGTAGTAACTCAGGCGGGTTTTTCTCTAGAATATTGCCAGTTAAACGTGCAATCATAGCCAGGGATGTTTGGTGAAATACTCAGACTCAAAATTCTTGATTTTGTCTTGGTGTTGCAAGGTTAGGCCAATATCATCCAAACCATTCAGTAGGCGACGTTTACGCTCTGCATCGACTTCAAACTCATAGGTTTTGTCACCTGCTTGCACTTGTTGATTTTCCAGATCGATATGAATCTCACCGTCAAAAGCAAATAACACGTCCATAATGTCGTTGTTGAGCACAATCGGCAAAATGCCATTTTTAAAACAATTGTTATAGAAAATATCGGCAAAGCTTGGAGCAATAATGGCTCTAAAACCATTATCTTCTAGCGCCCAAGGCGCATGCTCACGTGAGGAGCCACAGCCAAAATTTTCACGTGCCAATAAGATGCTGGCGTCTTTATACGCGGCTTGATTCAGTACAAACTCTGGATTCAGTGGGCGTTTAGAATTGTCCATACCAGGCTCGCCATGATCTAGGTAGCGCCATTCATCAAATAGGTTTGGGCCAAAACCTGAACGCTTAATCGATTTTAAAAACTGCTTAGGAATAATCGCATCAGTATCAACATTGGCACGATCTAGTGGTGCAGCAATCGAAGTCAGTGTGGTGAATTTTTCCATTATTTAACCTCCGAAAAATGACCGGCAATCGCACTCGCCGCGGCAATAGCAGGGCTAACCAAGTGAGTAAAAGAATCCTGACCTTGTCGACCTTCAAAGTTACGGTTTGAGGTTGACGCACAACGCTCACCAGGCTCTAGTTTGTCTGCATTCATCGCCAGACACATCGAACAACCTGCCTCGCGCCATTCAAAGCCGGCTTCGGTAAAGATTTCATCCAAACCTTCGCTCTCAGCCTGTTGTTTAATCAGACCTGAGCCAGGCACAGCCAAAGCCAATTTAATATTATTAGCAATTTTCTTACCTTCTAACACCTTAGCGGCAGCGCGCAAATCCTCAATACGAGAATTGGTACAAGAACCAATAAAGACTTTGTCAATCGCCACCGAGTTAATCGGCGTATTAGGGGCAAGATTAATATAGTTTAGGGCGTTTTTAATACTTTCGGCTTTGACTGGATCGCTTTCGGTACTTGGATCAGGGGTGATACCATCAATTGATACCACCATCTCCGGTGAAGTGCCCCAGGTAACTTGCGGTTTGATGTCTTTGGCGTCAAAACGAATCACTTTGTCAAATTGAGC
>CAZLDG010000011.1:0-45176 GCA_964558405.1 uncultured Candidatus Thioglobus sp.
GCACCTGGTGCGTAGACTCGACCCTGCTTGAGTCTAGAGAGGATGCGCTCTTTGGTATTACTCATGGGTAAATCCTGCCTCTTTTGCTAGGGTTGATAATGACTTATTAGCTGGTTTTTGTAAGACGCGATAACGACTCCAGCCGGGTATTCTGCTTGGAGTTAAAAACCGCAACTTGGTCAATAATTGGGTCAATAGACGATAGCGTCGTGGATGAGCATAAACCCAACGCCAAAGCCGCCAAAGCCGAGACTGCAGTCGCGAAGTATTACCACTATCTACCACATCTTCTCGCAATTGATTAATCAGCGTTGGCAGAGGAATTTTTACCGGACAAACCTGTGCACAAGCCCCACATAGGGTGCACAATTCACTCAAATCCCCCAACCGGTCAACACCTTGTTTCATCGGTTCTAGGGCAATGCCAATCGGTCCTGGGTAAGTGGTGCCATAAGCGTGACCGCCTAGTTGCACATAGACTGGACAATGATTAATACAACTGCCACAACGAATGCACTTAAGCACATCAAGCGTTTGCTCATTGATACTAATTTGAGATCGACCATTATCCAGTAACACCAAATGCACGGCTTTAGGGCCATCTTTCTCACCCGCTTTTCTGGGTGAAGAAATCATATTGAAATAGGTGGTAATTGACTGTCCGGTGGCTGATTTGGTGAGCATCTCCAGTAGTGGCGGCACATCACTGAGATTTTCAACTACCTTTTCAATGCCAGTCAGCGCAATATGCAGATCGGGCACGCTAGTGCACATCCGACCATTACCTTCGTTTTCAACCAAACACAAAGTGCCTGTTTCTGCTACAGCAAAATTCACCCCGGAGATGCCCGCATCAGCTTGTTGAAAATATTTGCGTAGGATGGCTCTGGCTTGTGCGGTTAATTGATCAACATCCTCAGTGTAGTCAAATTCGGGAAAGTGTTGATGCAGTAGTTGGGCTATTTCTTGGCGATTTTTATGAATCGCTGGCATGACAATATGCGAAGGCGTCTCGCCTGCCAGCTGAATAATGTATTCGCCCAAATCGGTTTCAAGTGTCTGAATGCCTTGCGCAATTAAATATTCATTGAGTCCAATTTCCTCACTAACCATTGACTTGCCCTTCACCACGGTTTTAGCCTTGGCTTGTTTAAGAATATCAGCGATGATTTGATTAGCCTGCTCAGCGTCTTCGGCCCAATGCAGCTGAATATTGTTTTTCTCTAGGTTTTGTTCTAGCTCCTCTAGTAGCTCTGGCAGCTTACTAATGGCATTGGCGCGAATTCCGGCTGAACGATTGCGCAAATCCTGCAGATGGTCTGTATCTGGAAATTGCGCTAAGCGCTTATCCATTAAAAAATTCATGGCTGGCCTAAAACTATTGTGCGTGCGTCGCTGATCAATAGCTCGGTCGATACGCTCAGAAAGCTGGATGGGCATACTATTCACGATTAGTCCGCTCCCATAAGAATTCAGCCACGTGTTGGGTTTTCAGCTTAGATTTCTGCTTAGCGAGCGCACCACCAATGTTCATTAAACAACCCAAGTCTTGGCTAATGGTTAGCTCTGCTCCGCTGTCTTTAAGTGCTTGAGTCTTATCTGCTACCATCGCACCTGAGATATCGGCTTGTTTGAGAGAAAAAGTACCACCAAAACCACAACATTCTTTTTTTCTATCTTGCTCTAAGACCTCTACCCGCTCTAGTTGCCCCAGCAGGTTTTCAATATGTTTAGCCCCTTTTAGTCCGTTTCGACAAGAGCAAGAACTGTGAATCGCCACCTGGGTAGGCTGCCCATAATCGCTTAACTTAACCTTTAATACTTGGGACAAGAACTCAGTAAGCTCATAAACCCGGCTGGCAACAGCTTGTGCTTGTGATGCGTCTGGCTGACCGGCAAATAACTCGGACCAATGATGACGTATCATATCCGTACAGGAGGCCGATGGAATAACAATGGGTAGATCTTTTGGAAAGCAGCGCATTAATGATCTGGCTACTGATAAAGCCTCTTGTCGATAGCCGGCATTAAAAGCAGGCTGTGCACAACAGGTTTGATTCTGCGGATAAATAACTTCTAAACCTTCACGCTGAAGTAATTGCATAGCGCTGAGTCCAGCCTTGGGAAAATACACATCGGCCAGGCAGGTGCCCATAAAATAAATACGATCAATCTGAGTTGTCATCTTATCTATAAAATCCCAAAACAATTCACATCATACCAACAAGAAGCATTCTCTATGGCTTTACTAAGCGTACTTTTTACCCTCATCCACACTAAATTAAATACCCTTAAATAAAGTATGAGATAATTCCCGCGAAACTTTTATAATAACCTTTTTATTTTGTCAACTATATAAGATTATGAAATCATTCAATCCACCAATTAGAACCTTGATGGGCCCAGGTCCATCTGATGTACATCCACGAATTCTACAAGCCATGGCGCGTCCAACCATTGGTCATCTAGACCCTGTATTTGTAGGCATGATGAACGAAGTTAAAGAAGGTCTAAAGTATGCATTTAAGACTGAAAATGAACTGACTATGCCAGTTTCAGCGCCAGGCTCTGCCGGTATGGAAACTTGTTTTGCCAACCTGGTTGAACCTGGTGATAAGGCAGTCGTTTGTATCAATGGCGTATTTGGTATGCGCATGAAAGAAAACATCACCCGCTTTGGCGGCGAAGCCATTGTGGTTGAAGATAACTGGGGTGAAGCAGTTTCTACCGACAAAGTGGAAGCAGCACTAAAAGCCAATCCAGATGCTAAGATTCTGGCCTTTGTTCATGCTGAGACTTCAACAGGCGCACGTTCTGATGCCAAAGAGCTTTGTCGTATCGCCCACGAAAATGATTGTATCACTATTGTGGACGCGGTAACTTCTCTGGCCGGTAGTGAACTTAGAGTAGACGAGTGGGAAATTGATGCGATTTACTCTGGTACGCAAAAATGTCTATCAGCTATGCCAGGCATCTCACCAATTTCTATTGGTGAGCGTGCAGTTAAAAAAATCACTGAGCGTAAAACACCAGTAACTTCTTGGTTCTTGGATCTGAACCTGGTGATGGGTTATTGGGGCGAAGGTGCGCAGCGTACTTATCATCATACGGCACCGGTAAATACCTTATACGGTCTGCATGAATCCCTAGTAATGCTACAAGAAGAAGGTCTGGAAAATGCTTGGGATCGTCATTTGGCTAATCATGAAGAGCTAAGAGATGGTCTAGAGGCTATGGGTATTGAATTCTTGGTAAAAGCCGAGGATCGCTTGCCACAGCTAAACTCAGTACTGATTCCTGAAGGTGCGGAAGATGCCAAAGTGCGCTCTACCCTGCTAAACGACTACAACCTAGAGATTGGTGCCGGTCTGGGCGCTTATGCTGGTAAGGTTTGGCGTATTGGCTTGATGGGTCATGCCTCACGCAAGGAAAACATTGCCTTGTGCCTATCAGCCCTAAAAAATACCCTGGGATAAATAAAATTCCACGGATAAAAAAGGCGACCTTAGGGTCGCCTTTTTTTATTTATGGTTTTACTTTAGGTTAGCTTAGCCAATAGCTCCTCTTCGGTTTCTACACGATCAGGATCTGGTAGACAACAATCTACTGGGCAAACTTCAACACATTGTGGCTCATCAAAATGGCCTACACATTCGGTACATTTATCTGGGTCAATCTCATAGATTTCATCACCCATATAAATCGCATCATTTGGGCATTCTGGCTCACAAACGTCGCAGTTAATACATTCATCGGTAATCAATAACGCCATTTTTCTTCCTTATGATTAAAACTTAATAATAGCGCTACATTTTACCGTATTTTTTGCCAAATACTCAGGTTAGTATTGGGTATCATAAGTTTATTTTTCCGGCAAAAATATGCGCTTTTTTCTTTCTTTTTTCGCACTACTTTTTTCCCTGCAAATTCAGGCTCAATTAGACGATGGTCTGTACGCCAAATTACATACCAACCAAGGTGATATTACCCTCAAGCTCAGCTTTGAGCAAACCCCGCTAACCGTAATCAACTTCGTGGGCTTGGCCGAAGGTGCAAAACACTCGAATAAACAAACCGGCAAACCCTTTTATAACGGGCTTAAATTTCACCGAGTGATTGAAGATTTCATGATTCAGGGCGGCGACCCTAAAGGCAATGGCAGTGGTGGACCTGGCTATGATTTTGCCGATGAAATCACCGAATTAAAACACGATCAAGCCGGAATATTATCGATGGCCAACTCTGGACCCAATACCAATGGTTCACAATTTTTCATCACCCACAGGGCCACATCGTGGTTAGATGGCAAACACACGGTATTTGGTCAGGTTGTTGAAGGTATGGAGGTGGTTAATCGCATTAAGCAAAACGACTTTATTCGTAAGGTGAGTATTATCCGCCAAGGCGAAGCGGCCAACAATTTCCAAACTGATGAAGCGGCTTTTGTTGCTCAACAAAGACAATACGCCGCAGCAGCCGAGGCAAAAATTGCCGATAAGCGCAAAGCCTTTGTCGAGTTTGTTAACACCAACTACCCACAGGCTATGCTCGAGACAGATGGACACTTTAGCCTAGTAACCAAGCCCGGTACTGGTGACAAACCTAACAAAGGAGATCTGGTTGGCGTGTCGCTAAGTATTGACTTAAGTGATGGTACGCAAATGCGCACCGGTGACCAAGAGTTAAAATTTGCCCCAGGTACTGGAGTTATTATCTCCATTGTTGACGAGGCAGTATTGCAAATGCAAGTGGGTGAGAAACGCACTTTAATTGCCCCATATTATCAAATCTATGGCGATAGTGCGCGTGGCAGCCTATCCACCAAAAGTATTTTGATTTTCAAACTAGAATTACTCTCTATTAATCAAATCGACTAATGTTTTTAGAAATCCTAAACCTGCTAACGCAGATTGATCCTGGCTTTAGCGTTCTACACTATTTAAGTGTTAGAGCGATTATGGCCATGTTGGCGGCGCTGGTTATTATGCTGGTTTTAGGTAAATTCTTTATCAATAAATTACACCAATATCAAATTGGTCAAGTAGTGCGCACCGATGGTCCAGAATCGCATCTGGCCAAATCTGGCACCCCAACCATGGGTGGAGTGATGATTCTCTTTGCCTTTATTGTTAGTTTGTTGATTTGGGGTAATTGGTCAAATGATTATCTGTGGGTAGTGATTACCACTGCGCTTATTTTTGGTACGGTAGGCTTTGCTGATGATCTGTTAAAAATTAAGAAAAAATCCTCGGATGGTCTCAGCGCCAAAGGCAAGCTTTTTGGTCAATCCTTTGGTGCAGTTTTTATTGGCTTGTGGCTTGCCTTTAGCGCCACAGAAGCAGTACAAACCCAACTACTGATTCCATTTTTTAAAGATGTGTTTATTCCACTGGGTGTGTTTGGTTTGGTGGTGCTGTCTTATTTTGTGATTGTTGGCTCTTCCAATGCAGTTAATCTCACCGATGGGCTAGACGGTTTGGCGATTATGCCGGTGATTCTAATTGCAGCAGCCTTGGCGGTGTTTGGCTATATCTCCAGTAATCATAACTTCGCCACCTATCTGCATATGCCATACATGCCAGGCACTGAAGAAGTGTTTGTCATGGGCGCAGCACTGATTGGTGCAGGCCTGGGTTTTTTATGGTTTAACACCTATCCTGCTGAAGTGTTTATGGGTGATGTTGGCTCGTTATCTCTAGGCGCTATTTTGGCCGTACTGGCGATTATTGTGCGCCAAGAAATTCTGCTATTTATTATGGGCGGTGTATTTGTAGCCGAAACCCTCTCGGTAATGATTCAAGTATTTTGGTACAAACGCACCAAAACACGCGTATTTTTAATGGCACCTCTGCATCACCATTTCGAGAAAAAAGGCCTATCAGAACCAAAGATTATTGTGCGTTTTTGGATGGTGACACTAATCTTGGTACTGGTGAGTCTGGCATCTATTAAAATACGCTGATGGCACAAACACTAGACAAATGGGATAAGCGCTACCTAGCCTTAGCCAAAGAAGTTTCCACTTGGTCAAAAGACCCTTCAACCCAGGTTGGCGCGGTTACTGTTGGCGCTAAAAAAGAAGTACTCTCTCAAGGTTTTAATGGTTTTCCACGTGGCATTGAGGACAGCGATGCTCGCTATAACCATCGACAAACCAAATACAAATTTGTAGTACACGCAGAGATGAATGCCATTTATAACGCCACTTATTCTGGGGTATCACTAGACGGCGCAACCCTTTATGTTTATGGTCTGCCGATTTGCTCAGAATGCGCCAAGGGTATTATTCAGGTGGGTATTAAGAAAGTGGTGGTTAAAAAAGCTAAAGAGCTTGATAATTGGAACGAAAGCGTAGAGCTCTCTAAACAAATGTTTGATGAAGCTGATGTAGAGTTGGTAATTGAGTCATGAATACTGAGATCTCTAAACGTCGCACCTTTGCCATTATCTCGCACCCGGATGCCGGTAAAACCACGGTCACCGAAAAGCTCTTGCTATACGCCGGCGCCATTAAAACCGCAGGCAGCGTAAAAGCGAGAAAATCTGATGCCCATGCTACCTCTGACTGGATGGAAATGGAAAAAGAGCGTGGTATTTCTATCACCTCATCAATCATGCAGTTTGATTATGACCAGCACGTTATTAACCTACTAGACACCCCAGGACACGAAGACTTTTCTGAAGACACTTATCGCACACTAACCGCGGTAGATTCTGCATTGATGGTAATCGACGTGGCCAAAGGTGTAGAGCAACGCACCATCAAATTGATGGAGGTTTGTCGCCTGCGCACTACGCCAATTCTAACCTTTATCAATAAGCTAGATCGTGAAGGCAAAGAGCCTATTGAATTACTAGATGAAGTCGAGAGCGTACTGGATATTGAATGTGCACCGATTACCTGGCCAATTGGTATGGGTAAGCGCTTTAAGGGTGTGGTGCATTTGTTAGAGGACAAGGTTTATCTCTATGAAGCTGGTAAAAACTCTGAAATTGGTGAGAATCTGATTATCGAAGGTGTTGACAACCCACAGCTTGATGAGATTTTGGGTGTTGATGTGGCTAGTGAGATGCGCGACGAGGTTGAGCTGATTACCGAGACCACCAATCCATTTGACCTAGAGGCTTTTTTAGCTGGCAAACAAACCCCGGTATTCTTTGGCTCGGCTATCTCTAATTTTGGCATTCAAAACTTACTCGATGGCTTTGTGGATTATGCTCCTACCCCGGGTGGACGTGAGTCTGATGCGCGCCAAGTAGAGCCTGATGAGGCCAAACTCACCGGCTTCGTGTTTAAGATTCAAGCCAATATGGACCCCAAACATCATGACCGTCTAGCCTTTATGCGCATTGTCAGTGGCGAGTATAAAAAAGGCATGAAAGTCTTACAGGTTGCCACTGGTAAACAAATCAAGATTGCCAATGCGGTGACCTTTATGTCGCGTGAACGCGCCTCAGCTGAGCTGGCTTATGCGGGTGATGTGATTGGCATTCATAACCACGGTGGTATTGCTATTGGTGATACTTTCACCCAAGGTGAAAAACTTAATTTCAGTGGTATTCCAAACTTTGCGCCCGAGCTATTTCGTCGTGCTCAGCTCAAAGACCCGCTCAAAGCCAAGGCTCTGCAAAAAGGCTTAGATCAACTCTCAGAAGAAGGAGCCACTCAAGTTTTTCGACCGATTACCAATAGTTCGCAAATTCTCGGTGCGGTTGGTATCTTGCAATTTGATGTGGTGATGCACCGCCTCAAGTATGAATATGGTGTGGATTGTCAGTTTGAGAATGTCTCTATTGCTACCGCCAGATGGGTAAGTGGTACTGATAAAGACATTGAGCAACTCAAGGCCAAAGCCGGTAATAATGTGGCGATTGACAGCGCTGGAAAGTTAACCTATTTGGCACCTTCAATGGTGAATTTAGATCTGACCATGGAGCGCCATCCCAATTTAACTTTTAGCGCCACGCGAGAGCATTAAGACCAGATAATCGCCAGCGCCAATAATAGTGGCGTTAGCACAGCAGCCAACACATTAGATTTTAAATATTGTGGATGCTTAGCAATCTCCAGTTGATATTTTTTCATACCGCTAAAAGCGTGAAAGGCTGGCAATAGGCCCAGTAGTGCAATCAGTGTTATAGTCGGAAAAACACCTGTTAGTGCCGACACAATGATCACCAATAGGCTCAACAACACAAAACTCAAATACATCCAAGTACTGGCTTTAGCCCCATAAGCAATCGGAAAATGGTAGCGCCCATCCGCTTGATCGGCCTCAACATCAGGATATTGGTTAAGTAGCAGCAAATTGTTAATCAACAAAAATGGTACTAAGCTCACCACAACCACTGGCAAACTATAACTACCTGTTAGGACAAAATTAGCCCCCAATACCATCAGCACACCAAAACCCATGCCAGGGGCAATTAAACATAAAAATGGATGTTGATTAATCCAAGGGGTGTAGCCAATAATAAGCACCAATCCCAATAGAGCAATTGGCAACAATCCCCAGCCATATTGGATGGTAAACACCACACCGATTAGTCCAGCAATAGATAACGAGACAATGGCAAGCATCAACACCCACTGAGCCATTTGCGGATTATCGGGCAAAGCACCACTGCCGCCACTAAATTGGGTTCTTTTGGTGCGCAAATCTAGGCCGCTTTTAAAATCGGCATATTCATTGAGCGTGTTAACGCCAATATGTGCCAGTAGCGCACCCAATAAGCTTAACAGCCAAACATAGGCTGGAGCTTGTGATTGATTGGCAATGGCAAAACTCCAGCCCAATAAAATACAAATTGGTGTGAGTATTAAAAACCTCAGGCGAATACTGCGCACCAGCGTGCCAATCTGATTCATGCTAATTAGCTGGCTCTGCAAATCTTAAGAGATAATTAATAGTGCCAAATATGGTGCCAAATTAAATACAAAGATTAACAGTTTATACAGGCCAATACCGCCATAATGAATGGCGTTGAAAGCTTCTGGAGAAATGGGTATCCAGTAATTGTGCATTTGATAAACAAAATCACGCGCAAATCTAAACATTAATACCCAAAGTATCAATACCGCCCAGTTAATTAACAAACTCCAACCTAATAGGCTTTGCCACGCTGCTAAATCCATAAACACCTCTTTCTTGTCTTTACTTATTTTTATTGTACGGCTATTTGCTCTGGCTTACAAGTGACGGAGAATCTTTAGGTATCAATGCGCAAACTTAATAAAGCTTTGTTGATCCGGACCCACCTTGGACATAACCTTGTCAATATCACCACCAAACATAGCACCCAGCAGCTCAGCATTCATATAACCAATCCAAGCACTGCCATCGGTTTTCTCGTACACGGAAATGGTGCACGGCATAAACACCGAAATCTTTTTATTCTGGTCCTGTTTAAGTGCGTGATAAGCATGATCGGCATTACAAAGATTAACCAGCATCACCGGTGGCACAATATTCTTGCCGCCGCTGTGTTTTTTAATAGATTTGTGTAGTGGCTTAACACTTGGCACCCAATGCGCTGCTTTGGCATTGGCCTGAATTCTGGCCACAGTTTCATCCACAGAATAAGGACTTTTCACCTCTTTAAGCATCATAGAAGGTGCCATATTCCAAGCAACCATGCCCATAACTGCCGCACCAGCAACAAAGCCTATTAGTGTGTTTTTCATTTCTATCTCCTAAAAAAATAATAGCAATAACAATATTATAAAATTACGATATAGAAAACACTTGATTGACATCAAGATAGCCATAAAAAATGCCGCGATAAAGCGGCATTTTTATTAGGGTTTTTCCAAACTTTAGGTATCGCTATCGTCGGACTCTAGTGTCTCAGATGCGTCGTCTTCATCCTCTTCAGTTTCGGCAATTTTAGCCACAGAAACCAGCTTTTCACCTTTGGCAATATTAATCAAGGTTACACCCTGGGTATTTCGACCAATCACCGAAACATCGGCTGCTCGAGCACGGACCAACGTACCCTGGTCAGAGATTAGCATCATCTCATCCTCATCAGTCACCTGAATGGCACCAACCACTTGACCATTGCGATCAGAAGTCTTAATCGAGATTACCCCCGAACCACCACGCGCTTGTGCGCGATACTCTTCAAGCTCAGTACGCTTGCCATAACCCTGTTCGGTAGCGGTAAGAATTGGACTGTTATCATCAGCTACAATCAGTGAAACCACTTCGTCTTTATCGCTAAGCTTCATGCCGCGCACACCAATTGCAGTTCGACCCACAGCGCGTACATCTGCCTCTTTAAAGCGGATTGATTTGCCTTGTGCTGAGAACAGCATAATGTCTTGCTCACCCGAGGTGATCTCCACACCTACCAGTTTGTCACCATCACGCAATTCAATACCGATAATGCCGCCACGTCTTGGACGGGCAAAATTGGTTAGTGCGGTCTTCTTACAAGTACCACTACTGGTTACCATAAATACAAACTCGGATTCACTAAACTCTGAAACTGGCAAAATGGCATTCACGGTTTCGTCTTTTTCTAGTGGCAGTAAATTAACAATTGGCTTACCGCGTGCTATGCGCGAAGCCATTGGTAATTCATAGACTTTGAGCCAGTGCACCTTACCGGTTGAAGTAAAGCACAATACGGTGTCGTGCGAGTTGGCTACAAACAGTTGATCAACAAAGTCTTCATCTTTCATCTTAGTCGCAGCCTTGCCTTTGCCGCCACGACGCTGTGCTTGATAATCACTTAGGGATTGTGCCTTCACATAACCACCATGAGATAAGGTAACTACGCGATCTTCTTGGGCAATCAAATCTTCTAAGGTTAGGTCAATCTTGTCTTCTAGGATTTGGGTTAGACGCTCATCAGCAAAGCTCTCTTTTACCTCACTAAGCTCATCACGAATCACTTGCATCAGTTTTTCAGGATTTTGCAAAATATCCAATAGGTATTTAATCCACTCAAGTAGTTCATTAAACTCATCAAAAATCTTATCTTTTTCCAGACCAGTTAGACGATGTAGTTTTAAATCTAAGATGGCTTGTGCTTGTGCTTCAGATAATTGATAATCACCTGATGCCTGTAGACCCAGCTCAGCCGGCAAGTCCTCTGGCTTAAATAGTGACATGTCACGATCGCCAATCAAATCTTGAATCACGCTACCCTGCCAAGTCTTGGCTACCAATTGTGCCTTAGCTTCCGTTGGATTAGGTGCGGCCTTAATTAGCTCGATAATTTCATCAATATTGCTCAGCGCAACCGAAAGACCTTCTAAGATATGCGCACGATTTCTGGCCTTGTTGAGATCAAAAATAGAACGACGGGTCACCACATCACGTCTGTGCGCAATAAAGGCCTGCAAAATCCCCTTAAGGTTCATAAGCTTCGGCATGCCTTGGTCGATTGCCACCATGTTAATACCAAAGACGGTTTGCATCTCAGTTAGCTTGTATAGGTTATTAAGCATCACCTCTGGCACTTCACCACGTCTAAGTTCAATCACCATGCGCATGCCGTCTTTATCCGACTCGTCACGCAAACCGGTAATACCATCAACTTTCTTGTCTTTAACCAGCTCAGCAATCTTACCAATAAGCTTGGCTTTATTGACTTGATAAGGCAGCTCAGTCACCACGATGCTTTGCTTGTCCTCGCCTTCAATGTGCGAAACGGCGCGCAGATAAATCTTACCCTTGCCGGTTTCATAAGCTTGGCGAATACCATCAGCACCATTAATCACGCCGGCAGTTGGAAAGTCCGGCCCTGGCATCACTGCTAATAATTCTTCCATGCTGGCCTGATCATTATCAATCAAGGTTAAACAAGCATCAATCACCTCACCGAGGTTGTGTGGCGGAATATTGGTGGCCATACCTACCGCGATACCTGATGAGCCATTTACCAACAAATTCGGAATACGCGTTGGCAGCACACTTGGCTCAGTTTCTGAGCCATCGTAGTTGTCAATAAAGTCAACGGTTTTCTTGTCCAGGTCTCTTAATAGCTCGTGCGAGAGTTTGGCCATACGGATTTCGGTATAACGCATTGCCGCTGCCGAATCACCATCAACCGAACCAAAGTTACCCTGACCATCAACCAAGATGTTGCGCATAGAGAAAGGTTGGGCCATGCGCACAATGGTGTCATACACTGCGGTATCACCATGCGGGTGATACTTACCAATCACATCACCAACAATACGCGCTGATTTTTTGTAGGCTTTGTTGTAGTCATTGCCCAATACATCCATCGCGTACAGTACACGACGGTGCACTGGCTTAAGGCCATCACGCACATCCGGTAGTGCACGACCAACGATCACGCTCATGGCATATTCCAAGTAGGAACTGCGCATCTCGTCTTCAATGGTAACTAGGGGGAAATTAGGCTCGAAATTCTCAGGATTATCGATGTTTTCAGACATACAATTTAAGCTTAATTAGATTGGCTTTTATTGTACCCTAACAGGTGAAAATACACAACAAAAATGCGTAAATTAACCTTGAGAAAAATTAGTTAAAAATCAATGGGTTAAGCGTTGCGAATATGCACGGCTGCTGCCAAAGATTTTAATAGGTTTTCGGTATCATCCCAACCAATGCAACTATCGGTAATACTTACGCCATATTCTAGAGATTCTAACGGCCCTACCGCCTGATTGCCTTCATTGATATTAGACTCAATCATCACCCCGAAAATCTTATCAGAGCCACTGATAATCTGCTGCGCAATGTTATCGCCTACCTTGAGTTGGTTTTTAAACTTTTTCTCACTATTGGCATGAGAGAAATCTACCATGACCTTATCCAGTAGCCCGTCTTCAGCCAATTGCTTAGAAGCAGACTCAACGTGCGCCTGATCATAATTTGGCCCATCATTGCCACCACGTAAGATGATATGGGCAGTTTCATTACCTGAAGAGGTATAGTGTGACACACCGCCCTCTTTATTGACTGAAAGCAGATGGTGCGATGAATTGGCTGATTTAATCGCATCAATCGCCACTCTAAGCGAACCTGTAGTGCCGTTTTTAAAGCCTACCGGGCAAGATAGGGCTGAAGCCAACTCACGATGCGTTTGACTCTCTGTGGTACGTGCACCGATGGCACCCCAAGAAATAAGATCTGATAAGTATTGCGGGGTAATCACATCCAGATACTCAACCGCAACCGGCACATCCATCTCGGCCAGGTCTGTTAACAGGTGTCTGGCAATTTTCAGACCTTTATCAATGTTAAAACTCTCATCCAAATCTGGATCGTTAATTAAACCCTTCCAGCCAATGGTAGTACGTGGTTTTTCAAAATACACACGCATAACAATAAACAAATCCTCTTGCAACTCTGCTTTTAGGGCGGCAAGCTTTTGCGCATATTCTCTAGCAGCTCTAGAATCATGAATCGAACAAGGACCTACAATCACCATTAAACGCTTATCTTTACCCGTTAGAATCTTCTTAATGGTTTCTCTTGCCTGAAAAACACCGGCAGAAGCCTTATCAGTTAACGGAAACTTTTGCATCAGCGCATTAGGCGCCATCATTGGTGCTGAAGAGGTAATGCGGACGTTATCAGTATTGTATTTCATGCGTCTGGTTTATTTGTCGTTCTCAATTAGGGCGTAAGCCGAGTGATTATGAATAGATTCAAAGTTCTCTGATTCTAAACGATAATAGGCCACACGCTCATCATTATTTAGCTCTAAAGCAATATCGCGTACCAAATCTTCCACAAAGGCTGGATTGTCATAAGCTCTCTCGGTCACATATTTCTCATCATCACGCTTTAAGATAGCATACAACTCACAAGAGGCTTTACGCTCTGCCAAATCAATCAGATCTTCGATATTTAGCGTCTTGCCCTTGGCGGCTCTGGCTTTGATGGTAATGTGAGAGCGCTGATTATGCGCACCATATTTAGAAATACTCTTAGAGCATGGGCATAGACTGGTTACCGGCACCACCACTTTCATCATCACTTGTGAAGCACCCTCTTCTAATGTGCCATAGAGTGTCACTTGATAATCCATCATTGACTCAACTCCTGAAGAAGGCGCCTTTTTCTTTCTGAAAAATGGAAAGTTCAAAGTGATATGGGCACGACTAGATTCTAGGCGCTCTTTCACCTTGTTGATAATCACACCAAAATTAGACGAATCAAACTCGCACGGTCCTTCATTAAGAATCTGAATAAAACGTGACATATGTGTGCCTTTGACATGCTCTGGCAAAGTAACGGTCATGGTGAAATTACCCACGGTTGGCATTTTATTGCCGTCTTTATCCACATAGGTAATCGGATGACTAATGTCTTTAATACCGACTTTGTCGATGACAATTTGTCGAGTGTCTTTAGAGTTTTGCGTATCAGGCAGGTTGGTTGCGCTCATGATTTTAATTCGAGTAAGTCACACAGGCTCTTGGCGTTTCCCAAATGGTAACGGCTTGTACGCGAACTTGTGCAGTGTTAATGAGTTTACCCACTTCTTCATAGCAATATTTGGCAATATTCTCAGCCGTGGGATTTAGACTGTCAAAAGGCTCAACATCATTGAGATATTGATGATCAAGTCTGTTGATCACTACCTTGGTTTGTTGTTTGATTTCACGAAAATCAATGGCGATACCCACCTCGTCTAGAACTTCAGATTCTACTAGGACCTCAACTTGCCAGTTGTGTCCGTGCAAACGTGAACAATCCCCGGGGTAATTCCTTAAAGAATGCGCTGCAGCAAAGTCGGTTACAATTTTTAGGACGAACATTTTCGGAAAAATTGACAAAAGGAGTTGATTATACCTGCGTTAAGGGATTTTTTACACCCTCAATTAATCTGGACTTAGTCAATCGCCTCAATTCGAGCCACGTTTTGATAACCCTTAGGCAAAACATTACCGCGACGCGCTCTGGCGCCCACGTAGTTAGTGAGATCAGCAAACTTAATACTCAAATGGCGTTTTCCGGCATAAACCCTAAGGCTTTGGGTTTCAAATAGTGTACAAATACTCACCACAAACTCTTGTCGATCTTTGAGGTCTTTGGCTGGAATTTGAATCAACTTATTACCCTTACCTTTAGAGAGTACTGGCAATTCTGAGATTGGGAATACCAACAGTCGTCCACGATTGGTAGTTACTGCCACAAATTGACGCTCAAGATCCTCAACACTCACTACCTTCATCACATTGGAGCCCTGAGGCAGGGTAATGGCAGCCTTACCGGCTTTCTTCTTAGAGAGTAAATCGCCCACGGTAGCAACAAAACCATAACCTGCATCTGAGGCCAGTAAGATGTTTTGATCCTCATCACCCATGATCACATCGACAAATTGTGCGTCTGCAGGTGGAGAAAGTCTGCCGGTAAGTGGCTCACCCTGACCTCTAGCACTTGGCAAAGAATTGGCCAGTAGTGAATAAGAGCGTCCGGTGGAATCCATGAAAATGGCATTTTTATTACTGCGACCCTTCACACTGGTAAGATATTCATCACCTGATTTGTAATTAAGTGTGGCCGGATCAATATCATGACCCTTGGCTGAGCGTACCCAGCCTTTAGAGCTGAGCACTACGGTGACATTTTCCGCCGGCATCAAATCATCTTCGCTAAAGGCTTGTGAGGCTTGCGCACCCGTAACCAATTTAGAGCGTCTGTCATCGCCAAATTCTTTAACAATGGCTTTTAGCTCTTTTTTGATAAAGGTTTTTAGTCTAGCGTCACTGGATAGTAGTAATTCTAATTGGGCTTTTTCCTCGGCCAATTCGCTTTGCTCAGTTTGAATCTTTTGCTCCTCTAACTTGGCTAGATGTCTAAGCTTTAGCTCTAAAATCGCCTCGGCTTGCACGTCACTTAAACCAAAGCGCTCCATCAGCACGGGCTTAGGCTTATCCTCTGAGCGGATAATAGCAATCACTTCATCAATATTCAGATAGGCAATTAACAAACCATCTAAGATATGCAGCCTAGCAAGGATTTTATCCAGACGATATTGCAAGCGCGCAGTCACAATCTGGGTGCGATAATCCAGCCACTCTTTGAGCATTGGAATCAGTGGCTTAACCTTTGGTCGGCCATCTAAGCCGATCACATTCATATTAACGCGATAATTCTTCTCTAGATCGGTGGTGGCAAATAAGTGCGACATCAATGCCTCTACATCCACACGATTCGAGCGCGGAGAGATGACAATACGCGTTGGATTTTCATGATCAGATTCGTCACGAATATCATCTACCAATGGCAGTTTTTTCTTGCGCATCTGCTCAGCCACCTGAGCAATAACTTTCGCGCCTGAGGTTTGAAATGGCAGCTCAGCAATCACCACTTCGCCGGATTCTATTTGATAATCAGCGCGCATCTTAATCGAGCCATGTCCAGTCTCATAACACTGGCGAATATCACTCTCACTAGAGACAATATTACCACCTGAGGGATAATCTGGCGCTGGCAGAATCCTCATTAAAGCATCTAGGTCGGTTGAAGGTTTTTCTAAGAGCTGAATACAAGCCGAAACCACCTCAGAAATATTATGTGGCGGTACATCGGTAGCCATACCCACGGCAATACCACTCACACCATTGAGTAGCAGATTGGGTACTTGTGCCGGCAGATTTTCTGGTTCTTTAAGTGAACCATCAAAGTTATCAGTCCAGTTAACCGTGCCTTGGTTAATTTCTTTTAATAAAAGATCAGCATAACGCGAGAGCTTACTCTCAGTATAACGCATGGCTGCAAAGGATTTTGGATCATCAGGCGCACCCCAGTTGCCTTGGCCATCAATAAACGGATAACGATAAGAAAAGGGTTGTGCCATCAGCACCATGGCTTCATAGCAAGCACTGTCACCATGTGGGTGGAATTTACCCAGTACATCACCCACGGTACGGGCTGATTTTTTGTATTTGGCGGTGGATTTGAGCCCCAGCTCGCTCATGGCGTAGATAATGCGTCTTTGTACCGGTTTTAGACCATCGCCCACAAAAGGTAGTGCGCGATCCAAAATCACATACATCGAGTAATCAAGATAAGCGCGCTCTGAGAATTCTGCTACGCTTTGTTGTTCCAGGCCAATCTGGCTCATGCTCTCCTTAAAAATTTCACCGAAAAACGCTCGGGTTTTGCGCTATTTTAATTCAACTAATTCAGCACAGTAAACAAATTAAGCGCTAAAGCCTGGAGGCATAATCTGCCACCGCTTCTAGTTGCTGCTCATCCATATTCTGAATCAGTTTTAACATGGTGGGATCAGCATTGGTACGATAGCCATCACGCATCCACTGCAATTGTCTTAACAGATAAGCAAAATGCTGATTGCTAATCTTTGGATAGGTTTCTTGCGCATTACCTTGACCCGAAGCCCCGTGACAGGTTGAACAATGGGTAATATAAAGCGATCGACCTAGGTCTAAGTTTTTGCCATCACCTTTGCCACTGCTTGGGTGAGGTTGCAAGTTTTCAATATAAGCGGCGACATCGGCAATAGCCTGCACACCACCAATGGTTTTGGCATCGGAAAATGGATACATGGTTGGGTTATCACGATGCTTGTTTTGAATGTCTTTAAGTTGTTTAATAGTCACCGAGGCATGCTGTCCGGCAATCACAGGGAAGCTGCCATTTTCCTTACCCCAGCCGCTTTGCATGTGACAAGCTGCGCACAATTGATAGGTCTTTTTACCCGCAACCAAGTCAGAGTCTAGTCTTGATGCTTGCAGATAAACATCCTCGGTTTGCGCCAGCGTCATTGGGCTGATTAGCCCAGTAATTAATGCACTGAGCAATAACAATGATTTCATACGACCTATACTTAACTTGGTAAAATATTCATAGTTTACTGTAATTACTCACAATACTGGTGCCAAGCTCAAAAACATTCCAACACTTATCCATTGCCATCGGCCTATGCTTCACCCTTGGTGCAGCGGCCAAAGAGATGCGATATGTGGAGCTGCCCTCTGGAGAAGAGACTGAAGTTCGTGTTTTTGCCGCTAAAGGCGAGGTGCTACTGATTGGTTTTGCTTGTGATAATGGCAAAAGTAAAAACGAAGAGGCTACTGCCATTTCACTGGCTGAAGACGGTATCGAAGTGTGGATGCCAGATATGCTGAGCACCTATATGTTGCCAAAATCTCGCAGTAGCTATGAAGAAATGCCCAGCGAAGATTTAGCACATTTAATCTATGAGGCGGTTTCCACTGAAAAAGACGTTTATATTATTGCCTCGGGTCCGGAGACACAATTACTACTCAGAGTAGCGGCGCAATGGAAACAATCATATCCCGAGTATCAAAATCTTAAAGGCGCAATATTGCTATTCCCGCGTCTTAATGATGGTGAACCACAGCCTGGTGTAGAGCCCGCTTATGTTGGTTCAGTTGGCGCCACCACCATCCCACTAATGGTGCTTGAAGGCGGTCGTACTCCCAATCGCTGGGGACTAAACCACCTAGGTCAAAAGCTGGGCGCTGGTGGTTCAACCGTTATTTCTAAAGTGGTGCCTGGGATTCGTGGCTATTTCTTTAAGCGCAACGACCCGAATCGAACTGAAGACGTGGTTACCTCTCAACTCTCGGGTCTGATTAAAGTCAGTCTGTTTTATTTACAGGGTCTGGATGAAAAATAAGCGCTTAACTGGTAAAATAAGCCTCCATTCAAACAACTCTAGTGTCGTCTTATGAAAAAATTATTCCTGCTGTTGGCTTTTTTATCTTTAAGTGCATTTGCTGCAGAACTTAAGCCTTATAGTGGCAGTATTAAAAACCCACAACTCCAGCTAAAAGACTTACAAGGAATAACTCATGACTTGTCGCAATATCAAGGACAAGTGGTCTTGGTGCAATTCTGGGCTACTTACTGCCCACCTTGTGTCAAAGAAATGCCATCGATGAATCATTTGCAAGACAAGTTGAAAAAAGCCGGCGTACCATTTAAGATTTTGGCCATTAACATGGCAGAGACCAAAGCAGAAGTTGAGGCTTTCGTGAAAAAAGTCAAACCAGAATTCACCATCTTACTTGATGAATCTGGCTCTAGTATTGGCCAGTGGAATGTGTTTGCGGCGCCATCAAACTTTCTAATTGGTAAAGATGGACAGGTGCACTACACCCTATTTGGTGGTGTTGAATGGGATAGCACACCGATTATCCAAACCATCACCCAATTGTCACAGCAATAAAACCTTAGGCGAAATCTTCAGTGGTAATACAAGAACAGAATAGGTTTCTATCGCCATATACGTTATCAATACGCTTAACTGGTGGGAAATACTTGCTTTGCTTAAGCGACTCTACCGGATATAGCGCCACTTCACGCGTATACGGATAATCCCAATCACCGGCCATCTCTAGCGCTGTGTGTGGTGCGTTTTTCAACGGGTTGTTCTCTAGGTCGAACTCACCACTAATTACCTTAGAAATCTCGCCGTGGATAGCGATCATTGCAGTGATAAAACGATCAACCTCACTCTTAGATTCACTCTCAGTCGGCTCAATCATCAACGTACCTGCCACCGGGAATGACATGGTTGGTGAGTGGAAGCCATAGTCCATTAAGCGCTTAGCAATATCTTCTTCACTAATACCGCTCTGCTCTTTAAGTGGACGGATATCCACAATACATTCATGCGCCACAAAGCCTTTGTCACCACGATAAAGAATTTGATAATAATCTTGCAGTTGACTGGCAATATAATTGGCCGAAACAATCGCCACCTCGGTCGCTCTCTGCATACCTGATCTGCCCAAGAGCTTGATATATGACCAAGAGATTGGCAAAATTGAGGCTGAACCATACATGGCAGCTGATACGGCGTTCGAGTCTTTCTCTAATGGGTTGCCTGGCAAGAAATCGGCCAAGTGTGCCTTCACCCCAATTGGCCCCATACCTGGACCGCCACCACCGTGTGGAATGGCAAAAGTTTTATGCAAGTTGATGTGAGATACATCAGCGCCAAAATCACCCATACGCGTTAAACCTACCATGGCATTCAGATTAGCGCCATCTAGATATACTTGACCACCAGCTGTGTGAATAATTTCACAAATCTGCTTAATCTCCACTTCAAATACACCATGGGTTGACGGATAAGTCACCATAATGGCGGCCAGATTGTCCTGGTGTTTTTCTACCTTAAGCTTAAGGTCTTCAACATCAATATTGCCCGAATCATCACATTTAACAATCACCACTTTCATGCCGCACATCACTGCAGAAGCTGGATTGGTACCATGTGCTGACGATGGAATCAAACAAACATTACGATTACCATCACCACGTGACTCATGATAAGACTTAATCGCCAATAGACCAGCAAACTCACCCTGTGAGCCAGCATTCGGTTGCAAGGAAACTGCGTCATAACCGGTTACCTCAGCCAAGGCGTGTTCTAGATCTGCAAACAGGCGCATATAGCCCGGGGCTTGATCAACTGGCGCATAGGGGTGCATGGATGAGAAACCTGGCAAGGTAACTGGATACATCTGCGTAGCGGCATTAAGCTTCATAGTGCATGAACCCAGGGCAATCATCGAATGATTAAGGGTAATGTCCTTATTCTCTAAGCGTTTCAAATAACGCATCATCTCTGTCTCTGAGTGATAAGCGCTAAAGACCGGATGCGTTAGATAATCAGAACTGCGCGCCATCTCAGCCTTAAGGGCTGAGCTCTCATCACCCAAAGCCTCAACACCAAACACCGCTAGTAGCGCTGATAATTGCGCACTACTGGTGGTTTCGTCTAGCGCAATACACAGTTGCGCCTCGTTTAGTAGGCGTAGGTTAATACCTGCTGCTTGCGCCTTATCAAATAAAGTCTGCGCCTGATCGGTATTGATGGTAATAGTGTCAAAAAACTGATCACTGGCCAATGTAAACCCAGCGCCACTCAGTGCACTCGCCAACGAGCTGGCTTTAGCGTGGATACGCGCGGCAATCGCCTTCAAACCCTGCGGACCATGATAAATACCATAAGCTGCAGCCAAAACTGCCAACAGTACTTGTGCCGTACAAATGTTACTGGTAGCCTTGTCTCGGCGAATATGTTGTTCACGTGTTTGTAGTGACATACGCATGGCTGGCGTGCCGTGTACATCTTGTGAAACACCAATAATACGTCCTGGCACCATACGCTTAAATTCATCACGCGTGGCTAAGAATGCCGCGTGTGGGCCACCAAAGCCCATTGGCACACCAAAGCGTTGCGAATTACCAATGGCAATATCCGCACCCATCTCTGCTGGGGTTTTTAACAGTGTTAGCGCCAAAATATCACAGGCGACAATAGTGAGAACATTATTGGCCTTGGCGCAGGCGATATCCGCACTCAGATCACGCACCTGACCATTGCTACCTGGATATTGCATCACCACCGCAAAACAATCATCAAATGCGTGATCGCTGGTATCGGCAATAACCAACTCAATACCCAGTGGCTTGGCACGTGTTTGTAAGATGGTAATGGTTTGTGGATGAGTATTATGATCCACCAATAATTTGTTGGACTTGTTTTTACGGTTAGCGCGTTTGGCCATCATCATTGCCTCAGCTGCAGCCGTTGGCTCATCCAATAGCGAGGCGTTAGAGATATCCATGCCGGTTAGGTCGATAATCATCTGCTGGAAATTGAGCAACATTTCCAAACGACCCTGAGAAATTTCTGCTTGATACGGCGTATAAGCCGTATACCAGCCTGGGTTTTCCAAGATATTACGCTGAATCACGCTTGGCATTAACGTGCCATAATAACCCTGACCAATAAAATTGGTGAATAATTGATTTTCCTTGGCCAGAGTTTTGGCAAGCGTCAGCGTTGCATTTTCACTCAGAGCCTCATCAACTTGCATCTGATTGCCGGAGAAAATTGACTCAGGCACGGTATTAGCGACTACCGCATCTACCGAATCACAGCCAATACTCTCAAGCATTGCTTCAATATCTGCCTGTGTTGGTCCAACGTGTCTGGATAAAAAATCTGCTGCCATAACCCTAAAATATTATTAAATAGAAAGGGCTAAATTTTATAGCAATAAGGCTTTGTTTTACTTACAAAAAATAAGCCTTTATTTCAGATGATGAAATTAACCTGGTGGCCAACTCAGGCGGCGCCCTGCCAAGCAATGTAGGTGAATATGATAGACCGCCTGACCGCCGTCTTCGTTGCAATTCATCACCACGCGATAACCTTGATCAGCAACACCCAAATCTTTAGCAATTTGACTGGCTGTGAGTGAGAGTTTACCTAAAAGCTGTGCATCATCTGCGTCGTTTAAAGTAGTAATATGGCACTTGGGAATAACCAAGAAATGTGTCGGTGCTTGCTTGTCAATATCATGAAAGGCCAATACGTCCTCGTCCTCATAAATTTTCTCAGCAGGAATCTCACCCGAGACAATTTTGCAAAATAAACAATCTGACATCTTGATCTCCTTAACGATATTGGCGCAAATACCACCAGCCAAAAAAACGCTTGGCAAAGTGCATGAGACGACAATTAGGTAACATCAAACCACCACCCACTTTACGTGAGATAAACATGCCCTTGTTGTTGGAATCTACAATACACATTAGCTCGATTTTAAAGCTGTGTGAGGCTGGCTTTCCTGCCAATACCTCTAAGGCATTTTTCGCTGCTGCTTCGGCTTGAAGGTCAGCCATGTGTGCTTGTTTTGGCATCCACTCTGGCCCTGGGAATGAACCCGAATCACCCGCCACAAATACCTTATTGGCACCTTCAACCTCACAGAATTTATTGGCCTTTAGTAACCCGCCTTCACTACGGGCAAGCTCAGTATTATCAAACCAGGCATTGCCAGTCATACCCGGCATAAACAAAATTAAATCTGCGGAAAACTCGCCACCTTCAGTAATCACCTTGTCCGCTTCAAAGGCTTGCATCTTATAACCAAGATGCGTGGCAATATCGCGTTTTTTCATCTCGCTCAACAAACCTTTAACCGCCTTCTCACCTAGGCGTGCACCCGGCTTAGGCGCCGGGGTAAAGAAAGTTAGATTAAATTTATCACGTCTACCTTCTTTGCGCAATTGCGTATCAATGCCAAACAAAAACTCAAACATCGGCCCACCGCGCATGGCACTTGGCTCTTTTGGATTTCCAGCAAAACCAATGGCAATTTCACCACCATCCATCTCACGCAATCGATCACGAATTCTCTCTGCTGCACTGAGACCTTCGCAAGGGGTGATTGCATGCTCAATACCCGGTAGTTTTTTAATAAAGCGCCCACCGGAGGCAATAATCAGTGCATCGTTTTCATATAGACCCACCGGGGTAATAACCGTACGACCTTCTTGTTCAATACCGGTGACCTCAGCTGCAACATGATGCACATTCATGCGCTTAAAAAACTTGGCAAGTGGTACCACAATATCTTTGGCCGAAGCACCGCCTGAAGGCACCCAAATCAAACTAGGCAAATACACCAATTCGGCCTTGGGTGAAATCAAAGTAATTTCAGCCGATTTGTCTTGCTTGCGAATGGTTTTAACTGCGGTTAATCCCGCAAAGCCAGAACCAATAATAGTAATACGTCTCATAACTCTCCCTTAGTTATATTATGGCAAAAATGCCCGTCATCTGGATTCTCAACACTGCGCGCAATGTTATCTACAAAGGCTTGTAATTCTTCAAACTCTAGCACGGTTAAAATCCTGGTAACAATCTCTGGTGATACTCTTAATGTACACATGCTACCATCTTTTAGTTGGGTTTGCATACCGGCCACGTGCATACTCAGTGCGTCCTCACCTTGTTCTAATAACGCCTCTAGCTCATCTTGAAGCTGATCATATAAAGCCTGCAGTTCAGATAGAATCTGCTCATTAGTTTCATCAGCAATAGAGATAATCTCACCTTGTATCGAGCCAAAATCCTTATCAATCTCTTGCTGGTAATCAATACCCGCTTTTGTCAAATGGTCTTTGAATTTGGTGGCGAGAGATGGGTCAAAAAATATATAATCTAACATGATTTTATCGTTTATCCATAGGAGTATTTTAATGCTTTCAGATGATGCTTTAGCGACTTTATTCACCCAGGCTAGAAGCCACAATGTTTGGTTAGACCAAGATGTAAGTGATGCGCAATTACAGCAAATTTATGAATTGATGAAGTTCGGCCCAACAGCAGCCAACAACTGTCCAGCACGTCTGAGTTTTGTCAAATCGAGTGCAGCAAAAGCCCGACTTAAAACCCATCTAGATGAAGGCAATGTTGACAAAGCCATGAGTGCACCAGTGGTAGCGATTATCAGCTACGACACCGAGTTCTATGAAAAGCTCCCTTACTTATTTCCACATACCGACGCCAGAAGTTGGTACGCAGGCAATCCTGAGAAAATCAAATCCGCTGGAGAGATGAATGCCACCTTACAAGGGGCCTACTTTATGCTGGCAGCGCGTGCAGTAGGGTTGGATTGTGGACCGATGGGTGGTTTTAATAACGAGTCACTAGACCAGGACTTCTTTGCCGATGGTAAAAGAAAGTCAATCTTTATCTGTGCGCTGGGTCATGGCGATACGGATCAGCTTTATCCGCGTTCACCACGACTGGCATTTGATCAGGCTTGTGAGATTGTCTAGTTAACCGTTGGCAGACCAAGTAGTGTCCAGGCCTGCATACCACCACGATAGTACTTAATCTTCTCCGCCGGGTAGTTGTACTTTAATAATTCACGAATCAAAGTCGGTGACATCTTGCACCAGTTACCATTGCAATAAATCGCCAGGGTTTTGGCACGTGAGAAATCTAGAGTGCCATTAGGTCTAAGTCTAACGCCAAACTCATCTTGTAAAATATCCAACGCTTCTTTTTTGTCCAAGAACTGCTTATACGATACGTGTACTGCACCCGGCAAAGTGCCGGTTAGATTTAGCCAAATTGGTGCTCTAGCATCAACCACGATGGTACTTTTATCCCCGGCTGAGATACGTTTCATATAACCAATCATCTCCAGCTCACCAATGGTTTCTACTGGGTGGGGTTTAAACGGATGCATGGGCTTGATAATGCCGCGACCCGTTTTCTGATAAATCTTAGGCATTAAATTTTTACGATCTTGATTACGGCCGACTGCAAATGGTTTGCCATCCACTACAATGGTGGTGGCCAATACGCCGGGCTCAAGAAAAACTGGCTTCTTCTTTTTCTTCTTTTTACGCTTAGTTTGCTTAAGCTGACCGGCACTAGAAACTGGCGATGAAACAGCGGGTTTATGTTGTGCTAATTGAGTGGTATTTATCGATTTTTCTTGTGTTTTGACTGCAACTTCGGCGCTCTCCTTTGCCAAAATATTGCCAGTACTGACTACCAACACACTTGCTAAAACCCATACTATTTTCATGATGATGACTCCAGTTATATTCATCCCTTCTCAAGATGGGGGGAATTATACAAAAGTCGATCAATATTCACCATCATGGAAAACCATAGTTCTTGTAAAAAATATGGAAAACCATGAGTTGATTTTGACCAAATCACTCAAGGAAAAAGGCTGGGCGGTAAGTTATTTGCTAACTGTGGTTAGTCCTACCGAGCGCCAGGCTTGCATGCCGCCGCGATAATATTTAATTTTATGTGCCGGATACCCATAAGATAGTAGCGCGCGAATCAATCGAGGTGACTTGCCACACCAAAAACCATTGCAATACGCCACCAAGGTTCTGGCGTTGGCAAAATCCAGATGAGACGAGTTGTCAATTCTTTTAACATTTAAAATCTCTAACATCTTGTCTTGCAAATCAGGATTTAAAAACATTTGCGAAGTCATTTGTACCGCGCCAGGAATCATGCCGGTAATGGTAATAGCCGACTGCGGTCTGGAGTCAATAACCACAATAGAATCATCGCCATGAGAGATACTTTCAAGATAACCAATCACCTCTAACTCGGCAATGGTTTCCACCGGATGGGGTTTAAACGGGTGCATAGGTTGAATCTTGCCACGCCAAGTGCCCTGATAAAACTTCATAATCTTGGCCTTACGGTCCTGATTACGTTTAATCTCAAGATCTTGACCATTGTGTAGTATGTCTACACCTAGTACACCTGTTTCAATCTGCACTTCTTTAGAAAAAGCACTCAGTGTGTATAAATTTAGCACTAATAATAGAAAGATTCGACCCAGCATCTTAACAATATTATATAAAAGTTCAAATTTTAGCCCGTTTATCGCCGTTATTGCCGAATTTTGATGGATTTTATTGGTTTTATATGGTTTTCCATGATAGCTAAGGATTAACCCCGGTGCTAAAATCGCGCGTTATGAGAAAAATAGCGCTTGCTCTTGCCCTAATTAGCGCCCTAATTGGGCAGATGCAAGCTTATGCCAATACAGCCCGTGCCTCCATTGCGGGAGACGCGCCCTTTCAAAAGGTTATCACCATTGGTGTGCAATCTTGTCTGGGTCGTGAAATCGCTCGTGACAAATGGCAATCAACCATTGACCATCTAAATCGCCAACTGCCGACACGTCAATTTAATTTAAGGATTATTGATACGGCAGATGACTCCTTGCTCTACAAAATGGTCGAAGAAGGCAAGTTAGATTATGTTATCTCACAACCCGTAGCCACCGTTGAATTGCAAGCAATCCACAAGGTTAAACCACTGCTCACCTATAGTAATATGGCAGGTTGGGATCAGCTGGGATCAGTTATCTTTACCTCTAGCAACAATCCGACCATTAACTCCATTGAATCACTTAAGGGCAATAGTGTAGCCGCCTCCACTAAGAAGCGCTTAGGTGGTTGGGTGTTGGCTCTGGATTATTTTTATGAAAACGGCATTGACCCTTATCAAGACTTCTCTGAAATGCGGTTTTTGGGCAATCAAGATAATATCGTGAGAGCAGTAGTCAATGGTGTGATTGATGCCGGCGTGGTACGCACCAGTGTACTGGAAAAACTCATTGGTCTAGGCAGGTTAAAACCAACAGATATTAAAGTACTGGCACAAAAAACAGATTTTCCTCACTTGTTGAGTACACCTTTGGTCTCAGAATGGTCAATTGGTGCACTTCAGCACAATAGTACTAACCTAAGCCGAGAAATAACAGAGGCGCTATCGGAGCTAACTCATCTAAACGGCAATCCCAGATGGGTCGAGGCACACGACTATAAAGACGTGAGTACACTACTAAGAAAGCATCGCCTGGGTATTTTCCAAGATCCAGTTCATGTGCGATTTTATAAGCAAAATTACCAATGGGTATTGATTGTATTGATTCTCATTGGTTATCTGATAGTCTTGACCAAGAACCGTCAAGAAAGGGAGATTCAATCTTATAAGGCACAACTGGAGCAACTTTCTCGAGTAAGCTCTGTGGACCAACTACTCTCTGAAGTCGCACACGAGCTTTCACAACCGATTACCTCGCTTAAGATTGATGCACACCTGCTCTCTGACATGCTGCAACAAGATGGATGCCAGCTAGAACAAGTTAAGTCGACCTCTAAAGGTCTGCGAGAGAAAACCGATCATTGCGCCAATCTGATTCTGAATATTCGTAATTTTCTCTCTAATAAGAAGATCCACAAAGAGGTCTTTGCCATCAATGCGCATATTGAACGTGTTATAGAGCTGGTTAAACATGATCTTAGTCAAGCCAAGGTTTATTTAAATCTTGAGTTAGGACTTAACCTGCCCAAGGTAAAGATGAGTCCGGTTGAGCTGGATCAGGTGCTACTTAATCTGTGTAAAAACGCGATTAGTGCCATGCGCGATAACAACAAAATCAGAAATGAGTTACATATTCGTACCTTTGCGCACAACGACTCTGTACTGATTAGCTTGCAAGATAGTGGTTGTCTGATTAAAAATACCGAGCATTTGTTTGAGTTGTTTCATTCAACCAAGCAAGCCTCAGAAACAGAAGGTTTGGGCTTAGGGCTTAATCTAAGTCGACGCATCATTAGATCTTATGGCGGCGACCTATCCCTACAAGATACCAGTGAGCATGGCTCTACTTTTTTAATTAAATTACCGGCAATACATCATGACACCTAGCCTAACTGTTAATAAAAAGGTCTATATTGTTGATGACGACATCGAGATCATAGAATCATTAGCGCGCTTCTTAGAAAGACACGATTTCCAGGTGTATACTTTTTCCAGTGCTAAAGACTATCTGCACAACCTAGATCAAGCTTCTATTGGATGTCTGGTCTCTGATATTGATATGCCAGAGATGACCGGTCTGCAACTACAGAGAAAACTCAACGACCTACAATGCGTTAAGCCCACCATTTTTATCACTGGTCATGGTAATGTTAATATGGCGGTCGAGGCTATGAAAATTGGCGCGTTTGACTTTGTCGAAAAGCCATTCGACCCGGATTTATTAATGGCAAAAATCAACTTGGCTATTAGCGAGTATCAGTATAAGATTCAAGTCTTAAGTTATTATCAAGAGCTGACCAAAAAAGAGTTAGAAGTATGTGCATGTGTTGTCAAAGGCATGAAAAATCGAGAAATCTCAGAGACCTTATTTATGTCGGTCCCCACGGTAGAGGCACACCGCTCTAAAGTCATGAAAAAAATGCAGGCAAACTCACTACCAGAGTTGGTCAAAATGCTGGTTTTAATTGACCCAAATTATCAAAAAATGTAACTAAAAAGGAGAGAATATGTTACTTAAATACAATCTTTACGCACTAATCCTAGTGTTTATCTCAAGGTATCTAGCCATTCCAATGGATCACTTTAACGCTGATATTGGCAACTATCTATGGCTACCAATGGGGGCGGTGATTTTGTCCTATCTGCTATTTGGCTCACGTGTGTTTTTGGGTGCGTTATTAGGTTATTTGTTGGCCGAGGTGGTGGTTGAAGGAGGGATTGCTTATATTACCCAGCCCGAGGTTATTAGTCGCCTGGTGAACTCGTTATTACCACTATTGACTATTATGATGTTTAAAGCCTTTAATCTGGGTGGCTTTATTCAGCAGGGAAAACTCAATTATCGCTTAGTATTGTCACTAGTGGTGGTGGCCTCATTTGTCACCACGCTCACCAAGACTATTTTGCTTTACGCCCCAGCACAATTTAGTGCAGGTAAGGTCTATTTTCAATCGTATATGATTGGCGATGTGCTCGGTGGCGTGGTGTTTATTGTCTTGGTTTTTACCTTGTTGAAATCCACCTTACAACAACAAAAAATTATCTAGGTACTGAGCAAAACAAGAAAAGCGTAGAATATGGTTTTCCATAATAGACAGCTGTTCTGAATTTAAGGATAATTTTTTACAAGATGTGCGGGTTTTTTAACTCTCCTCAAGAATTATTTTATCCGGCACAGCTTGTTTTTCAACTCTTTAGATAGATGTTTGGATTTTAGGCCTTGGCAACAAGGCCTAATTTTTTTCTAGTCTTTATCAGCAGGCTGATCATCCGTTGGGCAGCCATTATGCAGTTTCCACATTTGTTCGTGACCAATGGCAATTGCCCACTGTGGCGCCTGACATTCCTCAGTGGTTTTTGTCGTAGTTTGTTCAGACTCTGACTCAGTGGCATCACTATCGCTAAAACCAAAGACTGCGATTGCACCGAGCGCCAATAGTGTCCATGAGATGGCAAATAATATTCTAATTCCTTTCATCTTAAACTCCCATTAATCGCCTGAATATGTCGGCGAATGTTAAATACAACAATACCATGATACTCAGGGCTAAAATTAAGCGCTGCACCCAGTCTAGACGCTGAATTGGCGCTTTATCACGCTGCAAATTACAAGCATCGCCCGGGCAGTATTTGGCACCAGTCTTGTGAAAATAATCATACACTTTACAACCCGCACAAATACCAAATACTGCCTCAAAAAACAACAGCCCCAAACATAGGGCACAAGTCAAAATATTGATTGGACCACGAATATCATTCAGCACCACCAAGTAAAACATAGTCGCTGCCAATACAAAACCAAAACCCCAGGCCCAACGCTTTTGTGGTGCACCGACGTATTCAGGCGCTTGTTTGTTGACCATCCAACGTCCTAGAACCATCGAAGGTGCATACTTTGGATTGACAAACAGACGAATAGAAAAATCCAATAAAAACACCGAGACCATCAGCTTGGTTGGTTCATTATTGCCGGTTAAAAATCCCTGCATAAAAGCCATAAAGGCAAACAAAAACACAATGCCAGCCGCCGCTCTAACTTCACGCTCGTTAAAAACTGCAATCTCGTAACCGCTAACTTTTTCGCCAAATGCAAACATAAAGCCTATTTAACCACATAATAGTTAAACATACTGTCCAGCTACCCAGCCTGAGGCCCAGGCCCATTGAAAATTATAACCCCCTAGCCAGCCAGTCACATCTAGCGCTTCACCAACAAAATACAAGCCGCTTTGGTGTTTGGTCTCCATGGTTTTAGAGGAGATCTCATCGGTATTCACACCACCCACACAAACCTCGGCGGTACGCATTCCCTCGGTGCCACTAGGATAAAGCACCCAATGATTTAGTTGCTGACCCAATGCTTGCAAATCACGCGCTCCAATACTGCCCAGGTTTTGATCGGCTGATATCCCTGCTATCAGCACGCCAGATAGGCGCTCAGCCAGGCGCTTGGGCAATAATTCAGACAAAATGGTTTTTAACTGGACCTTTCCACGGCTTTGTTGCAACTCAAGCAGATGCGCACCAGCGTCCATATCGGGCAATAAATTTAGCTCAATGGCACTAGATTTTTGCCAATAAGAAGAGATTTGCAAAATGACGGGGCCACTGAGTCCTCGATGAGTAATCAGCATCTGATCGCGAAAGGTCGTATTATTGCTAGAAACTTCCACCTCAAGTGCCACACCAGAGAGGCCTTTAAAATAGCAATCAATATCCGTTTGGGTAAAAGTAAAAGGCACCAAGGCCGGTCTAAATGGAATCGAGCCAATATCAAACCATTTGGCCACCTGCAGGGCAAAATCACTTGCACCCATCTTGGGAATTGAAGCACCACCCGTGGCGATTACCAGTGATGGTGCTTGATATCTGCCCGCACTGGTATCTAACTGGTAGTGTGCCTGCTCATAGGCTATGCTGTTGACTTGGGCACTCAACTGCCACTCAGCTCCTTTACATTCATCTAATAGCATCTGCAGGATTGCGCCTGATTTTTGCTGACAAAATAACTGGCCCTGGGTCTTTTCCTCCCAACTTAACTGATGCTTGTCCATCATCGCCATAAAATCCCAAGCACTATAGCGCGACAAGGCTGATTTGCAAAAATGCGGATTATTAGAAATATAGGCCTGTGGATCAATATAAAGATTGGTGAAATTACAACGCCCACCACCAGAGATTAAAATCTTCTTGCCAGCCTTGTCAGCCCCCTCTACTATCAGTACCTTGCGATGACGCTTAAGCGCTTCGCTGGCACACATTAGGCCGGCGGCACCAGCACCAATGATGATGACATCGTAGTTTTTCAAAATAAAGATTGAATAACCTTAACCACGCTCTCATCATCCCACTCCAAAGCGCCTCGATAAGCATATCGTGCCACCCCTTGTTTGTCTAACAAGAAATTAGAAGGATAGGCATAAACACCCCAATCCCGAACCGCCTGGCCCTCCAGATCCAAAACCACTGGAAAATCAAAAGGGATGCGCGCCTTAAATGCTTCAATCTGTTGCTTGGACTCGCCCACATTGATGGCCACAATGGCAAATGGCTGATCTTTTAGCTTGTCTTTAAGCCGCATTAAAGAAGGAATCTCTGTCACACAAGGTCGACACCAAGAAGCCCAAAAATTCACCAATACCACTTTGCCTTTGAGTTGCGCTAGGTCAAATGTCTCGCCAGATAGTTTAGGCAAAACAACCTTGAGATCCTGTTTGCCACGATAAGGATTAAGTCCAGCATCAAATAGAGTTTGCGTCTGTTGATCTTTCTCGCTATTGGCGCGTCTTAACACCTTAGGAATACTAACGGTTTGCAACAGACCGGTGGCCATGACATAGGTTTCAGCCAGGGTCTCTTTGGCTTTTAAATCAATAGGATCTAGATCATCCTCATTGCGCATATGAAAACCACCCTTTACCCCTTTAAATCGATGGGTAAATACCGAAGAGCCACCGGTCTTTAACACCTTAACAATCTCTTCAGTGCGCAAATACTTGGTGCCATACTGAGAAACAATTAAATAAATCGGCAGATTGGAAACCTTGGCAATATCCACATAGTTGGCATCGTTTCCCGGTTCAGGCTTGCCATCAATCAAATGTGGAGAATGAAAGATATGTCCTCTTAGAAAATCCTCATCGGGATGTTTGAGTTGCCAAAGATTAGCCATTTTTAGCGCCAATTGCGCACCTCGACCCGAGCTGACGAAAAACAGTTTTTTAAAACCCTTGTCTTTGGCAATATCAATCAGCTCTATTAGCTCACTAATATCAAACTGGCTCAGACTACTACGACTCTTAGGCACCATATAGCTGGCGTGTAAATCTGCCATCCATACGTCTTTATCTAAAAAGGCCAACTGTTGAACAGTAGGCACTTGTTGCTTACTAAAACCACGTTCTGAAGGTAGATACAACAGCAGTACCTCACCATCACTATCATAGGTCTCTAGAATAATACTATTGCCACTACTTAGCTCAACCTCCATCGGGCCGTCCGCCCAAATCCAGCTTGAGAATAACAATAAAACCGCGGTTAGTAAGATTTTCATTGGTGGTTATAAAGCTCAACAATATAATACAATTTTACCCCTTCAGAGGATCTGGCTGGCCCTACTACTTTAGCTGCGTAGAGATGTTTTTCAGGATTGGATTGTTCAATGGCACTGGGTAGATCTTCTACGACACTGACATTATTGGCCGGCACCCGTTCACGTTTAAGACGTGGAATCATTACCACCGCATAGCTTTCTTTGGCGGCGTTGGCGCTAGGATGTGGGTCTAGCGCATAACCTTTAACCATTAAGGTAGAACTTTCTTAAAAGGCTTAACCACCACGCGCTCATAAGCGCCAGAGGCCATGTATGGGTCTGCGTCAGCCCAGGCTTGTGCTGACTCGAGCGAGTCAAATTCAGCCACTACTAAGGATCCAGTAAAGCCTGCTTCACCTGGATCTTCATTATCAATGGCTGGATGTGGGCCTGCCAAAATCAAGCGACCCTGATCTTTTAAATCATTTAAGCGCTGGATATGCGCAGGTCGTACCGATAAGCGCTTTTCTAATGAGTTCTCAACATCTTGAGAAATAATGGCGTATAACATCCTCAACTCCTATAAATCTAATACATCTTGCATGGAATACAGACCAACCGGCTTGTTTTGCAACCAGTTAGCAGCACGCACCGCACCATTGGCGAAAGTCATGCGCGATGAGGCCTTGTGGGTGACCTCCACACGCTCACCATCCATAAAAAAGCTCACGGTATGCTCGCCCACCACATCACCGCCACGAATGGTTGAAAAACCAATGGTCTGACGATCGCGTGGTTGTTCAATGCCTTCACGTCCATAAATCGCACATTGCTTGAGATCTCGACCCAAAGCATTGGCCACTACTTCACCCATCTTTAGTGCCGTACCCGAAGGAGCGTCAACCTTATGACGATGGTGCGCCTCGACAATTTCAATATCAGATTCTTCGCCAATCACCTTGGCCGCCATATCCAATAACTTAAGCGATAGATTTACACCGACACTCATATTCGGTGCAAAGACAATCCCAATTTGTTGCGCTGCCTGGTCAATAGCTTGTAATTCTTCGTCACTAAAACCGGTAGTGCCAATCACCATGGCCTTGTTTGCTTGTTGGCAAATATGCAAATACTCAAGCGTTGCCTCAGGACGGGTAAAGTCAATCAACACATCAAAGGCGTCTAAGTGCGTTGATAAATCATCTCCCTTATCCAATTGCACACCTAATTCAGTCTTATCCGATTGGGCAATTGAGCGAATAATTGCCTGACCCATGCGCCCAGAGGCACCCACCACTGCAATACGTGTCATGTTAATTCTTCCTCTAAAAATCCATTTTGTTTGCTGATTCGATCAATGTCCTGCAAGGCTTTCAGCATGTCGCCCATTTTGTCAATTGGAATCATATTAGGACCATCACTCTTAGCATTTTCAGGATCTGGATGCGTTTCCATAAAAAAGCCTGAAACACCAACCGCTGCTGCTGCACGTGCTAATACTGGTACCATCTCGCGCTGACCACCTGAAGTACTACCCTGACCACCAGGCTGTTGCACCGAATGTGTTGCATCAAATACCACCGGCTGACCAGTAGCACGCATGCTTGACAGACCACGCATATCCGAGATTAAGGTGTTATAGCCAAATGAAGTGCCGCGATCACAAATGGTAATTTGTTGATTACCGGTCTCGAACGCTTTGTCCACTACGTTTTGCATGTCCCAAGGCGCCTGAAATTGGCCTTTTTTAATATTCACCGGTATGCCTTGCTTACAAACATTTTGAATAAAATTGGTTTGACGCACCAAAAATGCAGGAGTCTGCATCATATTTACTACGCTGGAGACTTGATCCAGCGGCGTGTCTTCATGTACATCGGTGAGTACCGGCACACCAATCTCATCTTTGACTTTTTGCAAAATACGCAAACCCTCATCCACGCCCAGACCTCTAAAGCTTGCCGTGCTAGAACGATTGGCCTTATCATAGGACGACTTATAAATAAAGTTAATACCCAGCTCGTCGGTCACGCGCTTAAGCTCGGCTGCACTCTCCAGCGCCAAAGCCTCAGATTCAATCACACAAGGTCCGGCAATCAAGAAAAATGGTTGATCAATACCAACCTCAAAATCCAGTAGTTTCATGGTGATTTATTGCTTTTAAAATTCAAAGTTTGATTATAGTTTAAACAATTCATTTAAAATACCAAATATGCCAAATACACCGGATATTCTAAAAAAAATCATTGCACGAAAAACCCAAGAGGTGGCTGAGTGTAAAAAACTCATCTCACCTGACGTAATGATGGAAAAAGCCTATGCTGATCGCAATACACGTGATTTTTTTCGCGCCTTAAAAACACGGGCAGACAACCAAGAAAACGCCATTATTGCTGAAATCAAAAAAGCCTCACCTTCCAAGGGCATCTTAAGAGAAGACTTTAACCCGGTTGAGATTGCCAAAAGTTATGAAGCGCACGGAGCAGCCTGCTTGTCGATTCTAACCGATAAAGATTTTTTCCAAGGTGATGATCAATACTTAATTGATGCACGTGCCGCTGTCTCACTGCCAGTACTACGCAAAGAGTTTATTGTCGATGCTTACCAAGTGTTCGAAGCACGCGCCATGGGGGCGGATTGCATTTTGCTAATTGCCGCTTGCTTGGATGATCGTCAATTGGAAGATCTGTCTATGCTGGCGGTATCACTGTCGATGGATGTTTTAGTTGAGGTGCACGACCTAGAAGAATTAAAGCGCACCATGGAGCTTAGGTTGCCGATGATTGGTATTAACAATCGCAATCTACGCACCTTTGAGGTTTCACTACAAACCACAATCGACTTACTAGAAGTGATTGATGATGAAACCTTGGTAGTGACTGAAAGTGGCATCCTGGCCAGTGCAGATGTCAAGCTTATGCATGAGCACAATATTTACACTTTCTTGGTGGGTGAGGCCTTTATGCGTCAAGATAACCCAGGCCAAGCACTGAATAATATTTTTAACGGATAATGATGAAAACAACAGTTAAATGGGTTGATAACATGATGATGGTTGGCGAATCTGCTAGCGGTCACGCTATTGTAATGGACGGACCCGAAGAAATTGGCGGACAGAACTTGGGTGTACGCCCAATGGAGATGCTACTACTAGGCATGGGTGGTTGCACCACGATTGATGTGCTGTCTATTTTGAAAAAAATGCGCGAGTCGGTTCGTGATTGCCATTGTGAAATTAGTGCTAAGCGCGCTGAAGACCATCCCAAAGTTTTTACTGACATTCATATTCATTTTGTTGTCTCAGGTGAAAATCTGGATGAAAAAAAGGTAGAAAAAGCCATTGGCCTATCAGCAGAACGCTATTGTTCAGCTTCTATTATGCTCGGCAAAGCGGCCAAGGTAACTCACGACTTTGAAATCTGTGACTAACTTTTGGGGCTGGCTAGGCACCCTCACCGGTATTATCGGCGGCGTATTGGTGGCCATGAATTTTGAATACTCTAAATTTGGCTATATCTTTTTTATGGTTTCTGCCAGTAGCTGGATTATCCAAGGCGCCAAAAACAACGACCAATCCTTGGTGTTGCTCAATGGCGTTTTTGTCCTGGTTAATACTTTAGGCATCTATCGTTGGTTTTTCTCTTGAGCTTCAAATTGGCTTTACTAGCGCTATTGACACCACTCTCACTAATGGCAGAGGACACCAATAGTGCACTAGAAAAAACCAACAAAACCCAACAAATTCAACAAGAAGTAGAGGTGCTGGATACCGAGATTCTCGACTTAGAAGTCAGTTATGAGATTGGTACCGAAGATTTCATTATTATTGATCAGGCCAACTCGATTGAAAATCAATTACTGTATCACGAATATCAGCTGGGCACACCCAGTGGTGGCGACCAACAGTGGAACGAGTCCGAACAGATGATTCTTGATGCCAAGATTAAGCTTGAAGCCTTGCAAAATAAAATGAAGCTCGAAGGCGACTGGGGCAAGGTTAGACTTAGAGTGCAAGATTTTGGCGGCGAAGACCCAGGCGCGGTCAAACTTAGATACAATTACGGTTTTTAATCGCAATTCTTACGCGAGATTTTTTGGCGTATAATATGCGTTTTTTGGAGAGTTGGCCGAGTGGCTGAAGGCGCGCCCCTGCTAAGGGTGTATAGGTTTTATCACCTATCGAGGGTTCAAATCCCTCACTCTCCGCCATTATTTTCATCAGCACTTACCAATCGCTGATCACCATGAGTCGTAACAAATTATGATGACCGATACACCTCTAACTATTGCTGGAAAAACTTACAATTCTCGCCTATTGGTAGGCTCAGGAAAATACAAAGATTTGGAAGAGACACGCTTGGCGACCGAAGCTGCAGAGGCTGAGATTATTACCGTAGCGATTCGTCGTACCAACATTGGTCAAGACGCCAATGAGCCAAATTTGCTAGATGCGGTGCCACCAGAAAAATACACTATTTTGCCCAATACAGCTGGCTGTTATAACGCCAAAGATGCGGTACGTACTTGTCAGTTAGCGCGCGAACTCTTAGACGGTCATAATCTGGTTAAGCTTGAAGTATTAGGTGATGAGAAGACCTTGTATCCCAATATTGTTGAAACTCTAGAAGCGGCCAAGATCTTGGTAGCCGATGGGTTCGATGTGATGGTTTACACCAGTGATGATCCAATTGTGGCCAAAGAGTTAGAAAACATTGGTTGCGCTGCGGTGATGCCACTGGCCTCACTGATTGGTTCGGGTCAAGGTATTGCCAATCCGGCTAACATTAAACTGATTAAAGAACAGGCCAACGTGCCAGTCTTGGTAGATGCAGGCATTGGTTGTGCTACCGATGCGGCGCGTGCCATGGAGTTGGGCTGTGACGGCGTACTAATGAACTCTGCCATTGCCCATGCGCAAGACCCAATTCTAATGGCCAGCGCCATGAAACACGCAGTGATTGCAGGTCGCGAGTCTTTCTTAGCGGGACGCATGATGAAAAAAGCTTATGCCAGCGCTTCGTCACCCATGGAAAATCTAATCTAGCGTAGACAGCGCTCGAGTCTTGTTGATAAAAATCAGCGCATCATAGCGATGCGGCAATGCACTGGGTAGATAGTTTTTTGACTCATCTTCAGGGTTATAAACCACACCAATGGCCCGATGCGGCGCAGCCTGATTAAGCCAGGGGTGTTGTCGATCTTGATCGTTAAAAATCCAATAAAATTTTGGTGTCTGCATGCGACTGAACAAATACTCATAACTACCCACTTGCGCCTCTGGCAATGACAATTCTTGAGGTGGATTGCCCCAAACGTCACTGGCAATAACAGTACCACTATGAGTGGAAAAACCAACATTAAACGTTGTAGGTTGTTGTTTGGCTAAATACCCCAGGGTAATCGATCCTGGTGCATAGGCACTGGGTGTGGCACGCACATCGCCAATATGGGTATTGTGCGCCCAAACCAATGCCTTGGTTTGAGGACTGTGATACTTAATCAGCGCTAACAACGTATGCCACATATGCAAAGAACGCACATTCCACGAACGTGTTTGATTGTGATGATTAAAGCGATAGAACAACTCTGCTGCATACACCACCCGTGCATTTTGCTCAGCCACAAAGAGATCAAAATCACCACTACCCTGATACCGATTAAGTTGTGTTATCCAATTGAACAGCGCATATAGCTGCTGGGTACAACTGAAATCTTGATTCTCTACAGCTTCAGACCATTGTTCATATTGCGCATCTTGAAAACAGGACAATTGAGACTTGGTCTGGGCATAAGCCTCAGGCATGTAACGAGACACAAAGGTCAACAACCCTACCATTGCCTCTTCTGGTGCGTAAAGATCCAGACCAAAAAATCCAACCCTCCGATCCTCAGGTAGCCCTTGGTTGTGCTGTCTTAACCACTCAAGAAACGCTGCTGTTGGCTGGTTGCGCCACATCCACTGCGGCCAATGATCAAATTCACGTAATAGATCCTGTGCTGAGAGTCCTGCTGCTGACTTGCCCTTAACGTAGTCATTGAGCTTTAGCGTAAAATTCCACGGTGCTTCAATAGCGACTAGTCGGTAGTTGTGCTTTTCAATCAAGCGCTGACTCATCTCGGCGCGCAATTGGTAAAACTCCTGGGTACCGTGAGAGGCCTCGCCTAATAAAACTAAGGGGTATTGACCTGCTACGCTAACCAGAGGGGACAAATCTGCACTACTGTCAATCTGATTGATACGCTGGTTTACATAAGGTAATAGCGCCAAAGCATTGTTGACAGTAATCAAAAATACCAGCCCAATAACTAAGCGCTGCCAAGTTCTCACTAACATAGGCCACACTATAGCATGACTCACGTGAGATGGCTTGCTATCCTAAATAGTCATATTGGCACTGCATTTTAATTTAAGCACGAAGACGTCGATAATGATTGCGAATGCAAATCGCCTCTTCGACCCACTGCGGCAAATGCGCAATAATATACGTGGCCACATCCTGAGCATTACCACCAGGTGGGTCATAGGTTTTCACCACATCACTAAGACGCTTACCATCTTGACGAATGGTAAAAATAGCGAAAGGATTGACGCCCTTAATGCTTTGGGCGCCGAACTCATCCTCTAGATTGTGGATGTAAATACCCAATAGACCTTTACCTTCATCCCAGGATTTTTGAATCTCATATTTCAGCCATCTGCGACTTCTGCTCTCTCTACCAATCAGTACAATAGTACAAGCACAGCCCCGCAATTGCGCATCAATCCAATGTTGAATCTCATCACCGCCACTTTGACTTAGACGCTGCCACTGATCCTTGGGCAATACTTGACTACCCTGAAGCGCAGTAGTAGCTCTGACTGGTTCACTACGCGTAGCGTCCAGCTGATAATGCAAACTATAAAACACCTTTCTTCCCATCATAACCCCCAAGATAGTCCAATGAAATACGTGGTTTTTCGCATTGTACCCAGGATTAAATTAGGTGTCAAATTGAGATATAATTTAATATCTTTAATAAAGCCATAATCAGTTAATATTGGGTATTAAAATGTGAGGATGGATTTCTCAAACACGCTTCAACAAATCAAGCAACAACACTTGTATCGCACCCCTAAGGTTAGTGCGAGTGCACAAGCGGTTGAAATGGTGATTGACAATAAGCCGGTGATTAATTTTTGTTCAAATGATTACCTATCATTGGCCAATCATCCTGAGTTGAAATCTGCCCTAAAAAAAGGTGTGGACCAATACGGTGTTGGCTCCGGCGCCTCTCATCTAGTCAGTGGTCATTCTCAAGCACATCAAGCCTTAGAGCAAGCGTTAGCCGAATACACGCAACAACCTAGAGCACTATTATTCTCCAGTGGCTATAGTGCCAATCTGGGTGTGTTTTCCGCGCTAAGAGATGAGCTTGATTGGGTCTTGCAAGACAAACTTAACCACGCTTCGCTGATTGATGCCAATCAATTGATCGGTCTACCACTGCAACGTTATTTGCACAACAATCTAGATGCATTAGAGAAAAAAATACAAAAACAATCGGGTGCGGGGCTGGTGGTTAGTGATCACGTATTTAGTATGGACGGTGATCGCGCTGATATTAGCGCCATGCAACAAATAACCAATAACGCCAATGCGCTACTGATGCAAGACGATGCTCATGGTTTTGGTATCTTTGAACCCAATATTCCTCAAGGTTCTATCTATATGGCCACCCTAGGCAAGGCGCTTGGCACCCAGGGTGCATTTGTGGCTGGCGATGAGGATTTAATTGAATTTTTAATTCAAAAATCACGTCCTTATACCTATACCACAGCGATTGCACCAGCAATTTGCGTGGCCACACTCAAAGCACTAGAGCTGGTACAGCGTGGCGAACAGAGGGCCAAATTAATGGCCAATATTGACTTTTTCCAACAATACTCCAGTGCTCTAGATTTACCAATTATTCAATCACCTAGTGCCATACAACCACTGATGATTGGCGATAGCGCTAAAGCGCTAAGCCTGAGCCAAAGCCTATTAGATCAAGGGCTTTATGTCAGTGCTATCCGCTCCCCTACTGTACCCAAAGGTACCGAGCGCTTAAGAATTACACTTAATGCTGGGCACACACAAAGCCAGATTGAGCAACTACTGAATCAGATCAAACGTGCTCTACACTAAGACCATTGGCACAGGACCAGATTTAGTACTATTGCACGGCTGGGGCTTTAACGCCGATTTATTTGAGCCATTGGTGGCGCGTTATCAATCTCACTATCGCATCACTGTGGTGGATTTACCCGGGCATGGCAGAAGTCAAGCCTTGGCAGGCGGATTACAAACCTGGTCAGATGCCATCATCAAAGTTTTGCCTAAAAACCCCATCATACTTGGCTGGTCTTTGGGTGGTCTGCTGGCCATTGAGATTGCCAGTAAAGTGAGTGTATCAAAACTGATATTACTAGCCTCCACCCCCAAATTTGTACAAGATAGCGACTGGAAATACGGTATTGATGCCGAACATTTTGGGCAGTTCTCCCAGGCACTGACACTTAACCCAACCAAGGGTATTAAGCGCTTTGTCAGTCTGCAGACCCGAGACAAATCCCAGCTTAGAGATTTAAATCAAGCCATTGAGAAACTGCCTGCTACCCCAGGCGCACTGGCTCAAGGTCTGGAGATACTGCTTAATACCGATCTGAGTGCGAAACTACTAACGTTAACAACAGAAGTACAGGCTATCTTGGGCGAGAAAGACACACTAGTTCCCAAAAAAATTCAGCACTGGTATCAACAGCACAACATTAAGACCACGTTGCTTAATAGCGGACATATTCCCTTTTTAGATCAAGATTTTTCACTATGATGCAAAGCAAATCTCACGCACCAATATTGTTTGTCGTTTTTAGTGTGTTTTGGCTACTGCTGGCTATTAATCCACTATATCGAGAGGTGTGGCTGGTTGAGAATCTCATTTTAATTGTTTGTGTGACCTACCTATTGCACAGCTATAGAAAATACCCATTTAGCAATCGCGCTTATTGGATGATTTTTATCTTCTGCATCCTACAAAGTATTGGTGCGCACTATACCTACGCCGAAGTGCCGCTGGGATTTTGGGTGGCCGATTGGCTTGATATAGGTCGCAACCATTATGATCGCTTGGTGCATTTCGCCTTTGGGTTCTTGGTTATCTTGCCTTTCAAGGAAATGATGGTGAGAAAGGTGGTATTCAGTACACGCGCTATTGAAGTGTTCACCTTAGTGATGCTATTTATTGGCATTAGTGGCAGTTATGAGGTGGTCGAATCTTGGTACGCCATACTCTATGAGCAAGACAAAGCCAGTGATATGTTTTTAGGCTCGCAAGGCGATATTTGGGACGCAGAAAAAGACATGGCACTCGCCGGTTTGGGCGCCTGGCTCTACCTGCAATTCTTTGATTCTAGAGCCTCTAGATATTAAGACTTAACCCGATTACGGTGTGCCTGCAAATCGCACACGTAAGCATTGGCATCGCCATAATCGATAAAATTCCAATAACGGTCATGCGGATTTTTCACCTTAGAAGCATGCTTAATCGGACACCAGTATTGCTCGGTGATAGAGGCAATCTCGCCCACGTAGGACAGCACACCATTGGCATAGCCACAATAGATACAATTCAGCTTCTCAAAAATATTTAAATAACCCAACTTATGCCGATCAATTACCACGTAATCACGACGACGGATGGTTTTGATCTTATAAATTGGAAAGCAAATACGCTGGTACAAAAATGCCAATAGATCCAATAATAACAGTGGCACAATCATGGCGTAGATAATCGGCGCACTGAGTATAAACCAAGGGTTGGCACCCAATAAATAACTTAAGGCACCGGTCTTGAGTTTTTTATGCGCGCTGCGCAAGGCCTGCTCAAAAACCACTTTATTTTTATTAAATTGATAATCAAACGCCTCTCGTTTATTTTCAATCTCTGTCTCTAGCCTACATTTAACTTCTTCAAACTGCGCTAGTAATTCTTTAAACGAAGTTCCCGACATAACCCACCTCTTGTGTAATACTAATTTGATTTTAACTCAGCAGCCATGAAGCAAATACAAAAAACCCTCAAGCATAAATCTGGCAAATATCTTACAACGGTTGGTATTTACAACGCATTGATTTGCGTATAATTTAGCCATATTAAACTTCAAAATAAAGGGTGTTTTATGAGTGCAGTTGTCGGCGTTATTATGGGATCAAAGTCTGATTGGCCAACCATGCAACACGCGGTTGAAATGTTAGAACAATTTGGTGTAGAGCACGAAGTTAAAGTGGTCTCAGCACACCGCACACCAGATCTGATGTTTGACTATGCCGATAGTGCGCAAACACGCGGCCTTGAAGTGATTATTGCTGGCGCTGGTGGTGCGGCACACCTACCCGGTATGGTGGCAGCAAAAACGCTTGTTCCGGTACTAGGCGTGCCCGTGCAATCACGTGCACTCAGTGGCCAAGACTCACTACTATCTATTGCTCAAATGCCAGGCGGCATTCCTGTGGGCACTTTGGCCATTGGCGAAGCAGGCGCTAAAAATGCTGGTATTTTAGCCGCGCAAATTGTTGGTAATCATAATACAGAAGTACGCGCTAAAGTAGCAGCATTTAGAGCCCAACAAACACAAGACGTACTGGACAATCCAAACCCGCAAGCATGAAGATAGGAGTTTTGGGCGCGGGTCAGCTGGGGCGCATGCTAGCGCTATCAGGCTATCCACTTAATCACCAATTTGGTTTTTCAGGTCAGACCAATGACGAGCCTTCAGCCTTGCTAGGGCATATGTTTGCTGCTGATAACAACGCCGAACATATTGAGTCCTTGGCAGCCTTTGCCGATGTTATTACTTATGAGAGTGAAAATACCGATGTCGAAGCGGTGCGCGAGATTAATAAAAATGTTCGTGTCTACCCTGGGGAAAAATCACTCTATACCACGCAGCATCGTGGCCGAGAAAAAGCCTTATTTGATCAACTGGGCATTCCATGCGCGCCTTATCAAGTGGTTAACTCCTTAGTAGAGTTAGAGGCCGCTGCTGATCAGATTGGACTGCCTGCTATTTTAAAAACCACCACCGAAGGCTATGATGGCAAAGGTCAGTTCTTGATCAAAACTGCCGACCAATTGCCACAAGCTTGGGAGACTATGAATGGTGCTCAAGCTATCTTAGAAGGTTTTGTTAATTTTAAGCGTGAACTCTCGCTGATTGCGGTTCGTGGTATCGATAACGATCACAAATACTATCCTTTGGTAGAAAACACGCATCATGAGGGCATTCTGCGCCTAACCATTGCCCCGGCACAAAACATTGACCCCGAGGTGCAAAAAACTGCAGAGCGTTACATGCAATCGCTACTGGATGAGATGGACCACGTAGGTGTGCTTACCATTGAGCTGTTCGAGACTGAGCAGGGTTTGGTGGCCAATGAGATGGCGCCACGCGTACACAACTCTGGACATTGGTCGATTGAAGGTGCGCATACCTCACAGTTTGAGAACCATGTGCGTGCTATTACCGGTATGCCACTGGGCGATACCAAGCCAACGCATGCTTATAATGCCATGGTCAATATCATTGGTCAAACCGGTCCAACTGAGATTGCACTAAAAATGGATAACGCCCATCTGCACTTGTACGACAAATCTGAACGCGAGGGCAGAAAGCTAGGACATATCAATCTCACTGCCGACTCTGAGGCTGAGCTGAATCAAAGCATTGAACAGCTAAAAGATTTTTTACCTAAATAAACGCCGGCATAACCGACACCACCAGCAAAATAGCCATAATACGGTTAAAGATACGCAGACGCTGATTATTATTAATGATTTTTTGCAATTGCGAGCCCAAAAACAGCCAAGCGCCATTACAAGGAATCATTACCAGTAAAAAACTCAGGGTAATAACCCAGGTTGTGGTTTGAATATCATCGCCACTGGCAAAGGAACCAATGCCACTAATAATCATCACCCAAGCCTTGGGATTAGCCCATTGAAACAGTGCCGCCTGAAAAAAACTTAAGGGTTTGGACCGGTGCTGAGTTTTACGCTGCTGGGTCGTGGTGTAGATCTGATAGGCTAAAAATAACAAATACCCCAGACCCAAAACCTTAATCACCTGGGCGAGTATTGGCAGCTGAGTAATCAAGGTGTCCAATCCTAAACCCACTACCAGTAGCATCACTGGAAAACCTAAGGCAATACCCAACAAATGCGGTATTGAAGCGCGAATACCAAAATTAAGCCCAGAGGAAAGTATCATTAAATTGTTTGGCCCTGGGGTGATGGTCATCACCGTGGTAAACAAAATAATGGATGCTAAGTTATCCACCGGATTGAGACTGACGATATTGTTGTGCCAGTCGAGATTCTAATTGATAAGCCTGTTGTTCACTGACGGGAGCAAGCGACAGATATTGACACACATGCACCATCTCATGGCAAAAGGTGGTGATGAAATCCGACTCGTTTAAATCTTGATCGATATCGATATAAAACTTGG
>CAZLDG010000012.1:0-37134 GCA_964558405.1 uncultured Candidatus Thioglobus sp.
CATTAGAAAAACGCACCATCTCTACTGGAACAAAGTAATAAATCATCGCCAGACCTACACTGGAAAGCGCCCAGGGCAGATATTGACTCACCTCGGTCCAAATACTTAAGTTAGCCAACAGTTCTGAGGCTGCAATATAGGAGCTGGCAAATAGCGATGCACCCAATAAAATCGGCCCTAAGAATAATACAAACGCATAGGAGATTAACCCCTCCATCCAATGTCGATGATGTTTTTCACGCCAAATGAGATTAATGCGCTTGTCAATTTCATATAACAATAGCATCACAGCAAATATTAAAAATCCAACACTAATACCAGTAATGCTTTGTGCCTGGGTGACAAAATCGGCAATATAATCTTTGGCGACATCGTAGTTTTGTGGCAATAATTGGGTAAATAGAAACTGCTCTAGATGTTGTTGCAGTTGCGAAAAATAAGGAGAAAGTGAAAAGACACTCAGCCCCAGCGTCAGTGCTGGCACTAAGGCAAACAAAGTATTGAAAGATAGGATGGCAGCGGAATCAAATCCCTCACGCTGGCCAAATCTTATCAATACTTGTTTAATCATTGTTGTGACAATAAATAATCCTCATAATTACCGGAGTAATAATTCACACCATCTTCCTTTAGTTCAATGACTTTGGTTGACAGGGATGAGACAAACTCACGGTCGTGACTCACAAAGATTAGTGTACCCTCATAATTCTCCAGTGCAAGGTTAAGTGCCTCAATCGATTCCATATCCAAGTGGTTGGTTGGCTCGTCCATCACCAAAATGTTTGGCTGTTGTAGCATTAGCTTACCGAAAAGCATTCTGCCCTTCTCACCACCTGAGAGTGACTTAACACTCTTTTTAATGTCTTCCTTGCCAAAGAGCATTTTGCCCAGTACCGCGCGCATATCCTGCACCTCTTGATCCTCTTTTTTGAACTGACTCATCCAGTCTAATACACTCATGTCTTGTTCAAAATCCTCAGTATGATCTTGAGCATAATAACCAATATTGGCATTTTCACTCCACTTAAGTTTACCTTTGTCAGCTTCTAGCTCGCCAACCAATAGACGCAATAAGGTGGTTTTACCCACACCATTTTGACCAATAATGGCCACGCGCTCACCCACTTCATAGATAAAGCTTAAGTCCTTTAATACCTCGTTATCATCAAAGCTCTTAGATAAGCCTTCAACTTCCACCACGTTGCGATGCAACTCTTTGTCTTGATTAAAGATAATATAAGGGCTCACACGTGAAGACGGCTTCATGTCATCTAACTGAATCTTATCCAGCTGTTTAAGGCGCGAAGTCGCCTGCTTAGATTTAGAAGCATTGGCACTAAAGCGCGATACAAAGTGCTTGAGCTCTTTAATCTTAGCTTCTTTCTTGGCATTATCGGCCTGCATCTTTTCTTGAATGGCGGTTGAGGCAATCATAAAGTCGTCATAATTACCCGGAAATACATTAATCGCACCATAATCCAAATCAGCCATATGGGTGCAAACACTGTTTAAGAAGTGTCTATCGTGCGAGATAATAATCATGGTGGCTTTACGCTCCTTAAGTACGCCCTCTAACCAGCGAATCGAGTCAATATCCAAGTTGTTCGTTGGCTCATCCAGTAGTAAAATATCTGGCTCTGAAAACAGGGCTTGTGCCAATAGTACGCGCAGTTTCCAACCTGGAGCAATCTCACTCATCGGACCATAATGCTGATCCTCAGGAATATCCAAACCCAATAGCAATTCACTGGCTGAAGACTCGGCCATATAGCCATCCATCTCGGCAAATTGCATTTCCAATTCGGCCACCTTAATACCGTCTTCCTCACTCATCTCTGGTAGAGCATAAATACGATCTCTTTCTTGCTTAATGGCCCAAAGCGCCTCATGACCCATAATCACCGTATCGACCACGCGGAAATCTTCATAAGCAAATTGATCCTGACGCAAGATACCCAAACGCTCACCCTCAGAGACGCTAACCGTACCATGTGTTGGGGTTAGCTCACCAGTAAGAATCTTCATAAAAGTAGATTTACCACAACCGTTGGCACCAATCAGACCATAACGGTTACCTTCTTGGAACTTTAAAGAAATGTTTTCAAATAAAGGTTTTTCACCAAATTGCATGGTGATATTTGCAGTAGAAATCATAGCGCTTAATTTTCAGTTAAAACAAAAGCAAATATTATCCCATATGCAGGATGAATCGCTCAAGTAATAATGGTATAAATATAGACCTAAATAAAAGCCCATAAAATCCAACCCTTCATGTTTGACAAAACCGGACAAAAGCCCGATAAAAAGTTGTTTTTAACACTGCTAAGTTTATTGGTTTTTGGCTGGATTATGTCGTTCTCAGCCTCCCTGGGGCACTTTAATAGCTACGGTTATTTTATTAAGCAAACGCTATATATCTTCCTGGGACTAAGTGCCGGTCTATTGGTGCTTAAAGTACCACTGCACTTTTACAAAATTCATGCCTGGAAATTGTTTATTGTCTCTAGTATTTTGCTGTTTTTGGTTTTCCTGCCGCATCCTATTGGTTGGGAGGTGAATGGTTCGCGACGTTGGATTAACTTTGTGTTTTTTAAATTCCAACCTTCAGAGCTGATGAAATTGGCAATGATTTTGTTTATGGCCAAATTCCTGGTAGACAAACAAACCAATGTCAGAAGTCCTTGGTTAGGGCTGGTGCAAACACTGATTATTATCAGTTTTGCCGCCATTCCCATCATGCTGGAAACCGACTTGGGTGCCACCATTATTATTACTGCCACTGCCCTAGGAATGCTGTTTTCGGCAGGTGCTTATATGATGCCTTTTGCTTATACGGCTATCGCTATTTTGTCACTAGCCGGTCTGTATATTTACAACGACCCAGTACGCCTATCGCGCATGACCGAGTTCTGGCAAACTGAGATTTGGCTTAATCAAAGCGATAAAGTACATCAAACCAAACAGGCATTGATTGGCATTGCCAGAGGCGATTGGACTGGCACTGGCTTAGGTGCTGGCATTCAAAAATACTCTAAATTACCCGAGGCACATACCGATATGATCTTTGCCATTATTGGTGAAGAGTTGGGTGTGGTTGGCATGTTGGCTGTGCTGATTCTATTTGCCTATGTGTTGGTCCGTGGTTTTGATATTGCACAAAGTGCGCTTAAAGATGGGCGAAAATACAGCTCGTATGTAGCCTTTGGTATTTGCACTTTGATGTCATTGCAAATTAGTGTTAATATTGCCATGAACTTGGCGCTAATACCTCCCAAGGGCTTTACCTTGCCACTGATTAGTTATGGCGGTTCAAGTATGATTATCTCTATTGTGGCATTTGCCATCTTGCTGAGAATTGACATGGAGTCTCGCGTTGCACATGAAAAGCGTCGAAAACACTACCTCTAAAGCTAAACATATTTTGATTATGGCTGGTGGTACCGGTGGGCATATTTTCCCTGCGCTGGCCATTGCCAAAGAACTTTCGATGCGAGGCGCTCAAACGTCTTGGCTGGGTGCTGACAAAGGCATGGAAAACACGCTAGTACCTAAACATAATATCCCCATACACACGGTTAGCGCAGTGGGTTTGCGTGGAAAAAACCTCTCTAGTCTGATCAAAGCCCCTTTTCTACTGACTAAAGCCCTACTACAAACCCTCAAGGTGTTTAAACAAGCAAAGCCCGACGTGGTCTTAGGCATGGGTGGCTTTGCCTCAGGCATCGGTGGCTTGGTGGCTTGGCTACTGCGTATTCCACTGGTAATTCACGAACAAAACTCGATTGCTGGCACCACCAATACACTGCTCAATAAACTCAGCACGCAGACTTTTCAAGCCTTTGATGGGGCTTTTGCCAACAGTGACAAGCTACAAAGCTCAGGCAACCCAGTGCTATTTCAACCCAAGGCCAAAACCCAACGCAATAAAAAACTCAACCTATTGGTGATTGGCGGCTCGCTAGGTGCCAAGCCTATTAACGATGTCTTGGTGCAACTGAACAATCTTAATATTAATATTCACCACCAAACCGGTAAGGCGCATCTAGAGAAGGTGCGCGAACAATATCGCTCTAAAAACGTCAAAGTTGAGGCCTTTATTGAAGACATGGCCAAAGCCTACGCCTGGGCAGATGTGGTACTGTGTCGAGCTGGTGCCATGACTATTTCTGAGCTCATGCTCTGCGGTACGGCTTCCATTCTAATTCCTCTACCACACGCCATTGATAATCATCAGTATTACAATGCTAAGATTTTGGCCGACGCAGATGCAGCCATTTTGCTAGAGCAAAAAGATTTAACGCCGCAGTCTTTGAGTGCGCTATTAGAAAACCTTGATCAAAAAAGCGCCACGCAAATGGGTGAGCGCGCCAAACAATTGGCCAGCCCTGGGGCGGCCACTATGATTGCTAATTACTTGCTAGAGGTCTAATTAGTGATGCTGATGCATGTTGATGCCCAGGCCTTTAAATAAGGCCTCATCTTTACTCTGAGTAACATTTGGCGTGGTCAGTAGCTCATCGCCATAAAACACCGAATTTGCACCGGCAAAGAAACAGCTGGCCTGCATGGTTTCACTCATATCTGTACGACCCGCTGAGAGACGTACTACCGATTTTGGCATCAGAATTCTGGCCACAGCTACCGTACGAATAAAGTCAATATCGCTGGGTTTTTCCATGCTCTCAAACGGCGTACCAGGCACAGGTACCAATAAGTTGATGGGTACTGAGTTTGGATGCTGGGCCATATTGGCTAGGGTTTGCAACATAGAGGCCCTATCTTGTGCGGTTTCTCCCAGACCTAAAATACCACCACTACAGACATTAATACCGGCGTTTTGTACATGCTCAATGGTATCCAGGCGATCTTGAAATTCACGCGTGGTAATCACATTAGAGTAATGCTCTTTTGAGGTGTCAATATTATGATTGTAATAATCCAGGCCCGCGTCTTTTAGTCTTTTAGCTTGCTCATCGCTTAACATGCCCAAAGTCACACAAGACTCCATACCCAAATCCTTAACCTCTTTAATCATGTCAATAACGATATCCAAGGATTTATCAGTGGGATTGCGCCAGGCTGCGCCCATACAAAAGCGCTCAGAACCCAACTCTTTAGCTTTTTTTGCCGCTTCTTTGACTTGCTGTACCTGCATCAGTCGTTCACGCTCTAGGCCCGAATCATGCTTGGCTGATTGTGAACAATAAGAACAATCCTCGGGGCAGGCACCAGTTTTAATATTAAGCAATGAAGAAACCTGTACTCGATTAGGGTCAAAATTCTCACGGTGAATGCTATGCGCCTTAAACAACAAATCATTAAATGGCATCGCAAATAATTGATTGATTTCTTCCAGGCTCCAATCGTGTCGTAGTTCGCTCATCAGGTGTTTGTCCAAATTAAGAATAGCCTCATTTTACATTTATTTCAGACACAAAAAAGCCGTACAAAAGTACGGCTTTTTCAGTATCTGAAAAACTACTTATACACTGTAGTACATTTCAAATTCAACTGGATGTGGTGCAGCACGTAATGCTGTTACCTCTTCCATCTTCAAATCGATGAATGAGTCAATTACCGCATCGGTAAATACACCACCAGCTTTTAGGAACTCACGATCTTCATCCAGTGCCCATAGTGCCTCATCTAGACCGCCACAAACCTTTGGAATTTCATGCTTTTCTTTCTCAGTTAGCTCGTATAGATCCTCATCACTTGGCTTACCTGGATCAATCTTGTTCTTAATGCCGTCAAGACCGGCCATTAGCATTGCTGCAAATGATAGGTATGGGTTAGCCGTTGGATCTGGGAAACGCACTTCAATACGTGTACCTTTTGGATTTGATACAAATGGAATACGAATCGCCGCAGAACGGTTCTTCGCTGAGTAAGCTAGCATCTCTGGCGCTTCAAAACCTGGAACCAAACGCTTATAAGAGTTGGTTGATGGGTTAGTAAAGGCATTCAGTGCTCTAGCATGCTTGATAATACCGCCAATGTAGTAAAGTGCAGTTTGTGATAAGTTACCATAACCATTCTCATCGTAGAATAGGTTTACACCGTCTTTAGCGATAGACTGGTGAACGTGCATACCATTACCATTATCAACCGCGATTGGCTTCGGCATAAACGTTGCCGTCTTACCATATAGGTGTGCTACGTTATGTACGCAGTATTTAAGAATCTGTGTCTCATCACCTTTTTTAACCATGGTGTTAAATAGTGCACCGATCTCACATTGACCTGCAGTACCCACTTCGTGGTGATGTACTTCAGTCTCAACACCCATATCTTCAATCGCGTTACACATTTGTGCACGAAGATCATGTAGTGAATCAACAGGTGGTACCGGGAAGTAACCACCCTTAATACGAGGACGGTGACCTTTGTTGCCGCCTTCTAAATCTGTACCAGACTCCCAGTTAGCTTCTTCTGAGTGAATCTCATAAAATGCTTTACCTAGACCAAAACCTGTATCCCACTTTACGCTGTCGAATACAAAAAACTCTGGCTCATTACCAAAATAAGCGGTATCACCAATACCCGAATCATTTAGATAAGCTTCAGCACGCTTTGCAATTGAACGTGGATCTTTTTCATAACCTTGCATATCTGCAGGCTCGATAATGTCACAACGTACAATCAGTGTAGACTCTTCCATGAACGGATCCATCACACAAGCGTCTAAATCTGGCTTTAGAATCATATCTGATTCGTTAATATCTTTCCAACCTGCGATTGAAGAGCCGTCGAACATTTGACCTTCTTCGAACTTATCAGCATCAACGCTGTGCGCTGGCACAGTTACGTGATGTTCTTTACCTTTGGTATCAGTGAAACGGAAATCAACGTATCTAACGCCGTTATCTTCCATCATTTTCATTACATCTTGAGCAGACATATTTTCTCCTTTATTTGTTGACTATATAGTTTGCTGACAGTCGTTGTCGGTAGCCTGCGCCGTTGCAAGCGAAATCTTTTGTTTTGTATTGATTGTGACATAAATCGCCATTAATACCAATAAAAACAGCGCCCTATTCTACCCTATTTTCTCTACCAGAAGGACAATCTCATCGGATTTTTCCTCCACACTCAATACCTTATGACCATGCACCTTACACCAGGCTGGAATGTCATGCAACACACCTGGGTCGGTTGCCAGCACTTCAATTAAATCCCCACTCTCCACTTGACTAATTTGCTCACCCAAACGAATCACCGGCATGGGGCATAATAGACGCTTGGTATCTAAATTAACCTTCATTGATCCAATCCTGTGGTTTTAAAAACTTCTCATAGAGTTTGGCCTCGGCCGTACCCGGCTCAGGCTGATATTGATATTGCCAACGCACCAAAGGCGGCAACGACATCAAAATAGACTCGGTACGTCCACCAGTTTGCAAACCAAATAAGGTGCCGCGATCATAGACCAGATTAAACTCCACATAGCGTCCACGACGATAGAGCTGAAATTCGCGCTCACGCTCGCCAAAAGGCGTGTCTTTACGTTTTTCGACAATCGGTCGATAAGCCTTAATATAATGATTACCCACACTTTGCATAAAAGCAAAACACTGATCAAACCCACCTTGATTTAGATCATCGAAAAACAACCCGCCAATGCCGCGTTGCTCGTCACGATGCTTTAGATAAAAATACTCATCACACCATTGTTTATACTTGGGATAAACCTCCTCACCAAATGGATCGCAAGCCGATTTAGCCATCCGGTGCCAAAAGATCGCATCCTCATCAAAGCCATAATACGGCGTTAAATCAAAACCACCACCAAACCACCAAATCGGTTCTTCACCGGCTTTTTCGGCAATGAAAAAACGCACATTAGCATGTGAAGTGGGCACATAAGGATTTTTGGGATGAATCACCAGTGATACACCTAGGGCGGTAAAACTACGCCCTGCTAGCTCGGGACGCACTGCTGTGGCTGAAGCCGGCAAAGAATCGCCAGTGACCAAAGAGAAATTTACCCCGGCCTGTTCAAACACCGCACCATCAGTGAGCACCCGAGTTAAGCCGCCACCAGTGTTATTGGGTTTTTCCCAATGATCCTTAATAAAACTGGCCTGGGTGTCAACGGCCTCTAGTTGCTCGCAGATGTCTGCTTGCAAACCGAGTAAATAGCTTTTAATTTGTTCAATCATCGCACTCGCTCCCCTGTTTCTAGATTGATAATTTTAGATGCTTGAGTATTATAGTTTTTTGGCGAGATGACATAGTCCAAATCGCGGCCAAAAAATACCTTGAGTTGCAAGATGCTGGTCGCACACTCTTTGCCTGAAGTATTGGCACTGGTTGAGACCAAAGCACTATGTGTTTGCGTACATAAATCCTGAATCAAGCTATTATCAGTGAGGCGAATGGCAATGGTGGAAAATCCGCCAGTTAACAGACTGGGCGCATTCGCACTCGCCTCCAACAAATATGTGGTTGGCTCACCGCCAATGTTAATCTTATCCAACAAAGCCGGATTGGCTACGTAGGCAGCTACATAGGCAGGATCACTACTAAGTAGAATCAAGCCTTTATTGGCGGATCGACGCTTTAGATTGATAATTTTTTCCACCGCCAGCAACTCATCAGGCAAACAGCTCAGGCCTTGAATGGTATCAGTAGGAATAGAAATAACCCCGCCACGTTGGAGATATTGGGCGGCTAATGTGGTTTGAATACTCATTTTTTTGCTCGGGGGTGATGTTGGTCGTAAACTTTAGACAATTCTAAAAAATCCAGATGAGTATACACTTGTGTGGACTTAATACTTTGGTGACCTAAAAATTCTTGGGTGGAGCGCAGATCATGACTGGATTGTAAAAAATGTGTGGCTGCTGCGTGTCGCAATAGATGTGGATGCACACTGATTTGGATACCTACCAATTGCGCGCGCTTTTTAATCATATTTTGTACTGAACGTACACCAATACGCTCTCCACTTTTGTTGACAAACAAGGCTGATTTTTGATGATTTTTTAAATATGTGTTGAGCGCAGCAATGGCTGATTCCCCTAAAGGCACATGTCTAAGTCGCTGTCCTTTTCCCAAGACTTGCACAAAGCCACCTTTAAGATCCACCTCTTCGGTATTGAGTCCAACCAGCTCTGAGACACGCAAACCACAAGAATAAATCACCTCAATCATGGCCACATCACGCAGTTCTTGCCAAGTATTGTCTCTAGGACTTAGTAGCTGCAAAACCTGCTCATAACTTAATACCTCAGGCAACTTAGGGGTAAGCTTAGGGGTTTTAATGCCTAGCGCATAATTCTCACTAATCTCACCCTGGGTTAGTAGATAGGCAAAAAATCCGCGTATGGCCGAGAGTCGACGACGAATGCTGCGACTGGAGATATTATCATGACGCATTTGCATCACAAATAAATTGAGTTGTTCTGCATTAAGCTCATCCCAACGATGAATGCTTTGAGCACTAGCAAATTCAACCAATTTGACCAAATCCAGTGCATAGGATTTTTGCGTGTGCATACTATAGCGACGCTCAATGGCCAAGTGCTCGATAAATTGTTTGATTTGATTTCGCAAAATAGGTGCTTGTTTTTTTATTTTTCGTCCATATAAATGCTAATAATGTATTTTACTGGAATAAAGATAAATGGCTAAAAAACAAACGCATTCTTTTCAAACTGAGGTCTCTCAACTTCTGCATCTAATGATTCACTCTTTATACTCCAACAAAGAGATTTTTCTGCGAGAGTTGATATCCAACGCCTCTGACGCCATTGACAAGCTTAAATTTGAATCCTTATCAAATGACAAATTGCGTGAAGGCAAAGAAGACCTACAGATTCACATTGATGTCAATAGCGAGGCTGGCACCATTACCATTAGCGACGATGGTATCGGTATGAGCGAGACTGAAGTGATGGAAAATATTGGCACGATTGCCAATTCTGGCACCAAAAAATTCCTACAAGGCTTGGATAAAAAACAAGCGGAAGACTCTAATCTGATTGGTCAATTCGGTGTGGGTTTTTACTCAGCCTTTATTGTTGCTGATGAAGTCACACTGACCACCCGTCGCGCCGGTGATGACAAAGACAGTGGCACTATTTGGTCTTCTAAGGGTGAAGGCGAATACTCACTAGAGAAAACCACGCTAGAGAATTTCGGTACTTCAATTACCCTGCACATTAAAGATGAGGAAAAAGAATTCCTAGATGCGCATCGCTTAAGAGGCATTATCTCTAAATATTCTGATCATATTACTGTACCAATTCTGATGCAAAAACCTGCTGAAGAAGACGACAAAGACATCGAATACGAAGTGGTGAATAAAGCCAATGCGTTTTGGACGCAGGACAAGTCTGAACTAAAAAAAGAAGATTATGATGAGTTCTACCAATCACTAACTTATGACTTTGAAGCGCCACTTGTGCATATGCACAACAAGGTTGAAGGCAAGCTTGATTATACTTCACTGCTTTATATTCCAGCCAAAGCTCCATTTGATATGTGGGAGCCAAAGCGCAAGGCTGGCATCAAGCTCTATGCCAAGCGCGTCTTTATTATGGAAGATAATGAAGAGCTAATGCCACTGTATTTACGCTTTGTTAAAGGTGTGATTGATACAGCCGACCTATCACTAAACGTTTCGCGTGAGATTCTACAAGGCAACAAGGTAGTAGACACAATTCGTAAAGCCAATGTTAAACGCGTACTGAACACCCTGGAAAAAATGGCCAAAAACAAGCCTGAGGATTACGCCAAGTTCTGGAGCGAGTTTGGCATGGTGATGAAAGAAGGCGTGGTTGAAGACTTTGCCAACAAAGACAAAATTGCCGGGCTGTTGCGTTTTGCCACCACACAATCTGAGGGTGAGACTCAAAGCGTTTCTCTTGCAGATTATGTAGCACGCATGGGCGAGGAACAAAAAGACATTTACTATGTAACCGCTGAGACCTATCAAGGTGCTAAAGGCTCTCCGCATTTGGAGATTTTTAAGCAAAAAGGTATTGAGGTATTGCTACTATCAGATCGCGTTGATGAGTGGCTGGTGAATAACTTTACCGAGTTTGAAGGCAAACAACTTAAATCTATTGCCAAAGGCGATCTGGAAGATTTAGACTCTAAGGAAGAGAAAAAAGCCAAAGAAAAAGTCGCCAAAGACTATGAAGACGTGGTGAAAAAAGTCGAAAAGATCTTAGAAAATCAAGTCAAAGAAGTCAAGGTTTCTAGCCGACTTAGCGAATCTCCTTCTTGTTTGGTAGCCGATGAAAACGAGCTGGGTGGTAACATGGAGCGCATCATGAAATCCCTGGGTCAAGACGTACCAGAGACCAAGCCAATTTTAGAAATTAACCCAACTCATCCACTGGTTGAGCGCTTAAAGAACAAGGTTGATGAAGATTTAGTCAATGTCCTATTTGATCAAGCGGTACTCTCTGAAGGTGGTCAATTACAAGATCCAGCTGAGTTTGTGAAACGCATGAATAAGCTATTGGGCTAGTTGTATTGAATTGACAGGAGAGGCGCCACAACAAGACCTTCCTGTCAAAACCCGTTAAAACTGATTGACTACTGGCCAATAAGCTTTCCCAAGGGGTTAGCTACCCCCTTTTTTTTGGGATTTTAACGCTTGCACCAGTTGTTTTTTGGAGTGATACGCCTGAATCGGCCGCTCTGAGGCACCCATCACCACAACGCCATTATCCATCATCTTAGTCAATTCACAACGTGCTGAGGCCATTGGCTTCATGGGTTTGACGCAAACTCTATTATCTTTTCTCATACTGGCTCGCTGCAACTTTGCACAGACATCTTTTTTATTAACCGCTCTAACTTGATTATTTGACACTTTCAAACAAACTGGAAGCCCTTCTCCAATAACCGCCAGATACTTACCCTCAAAATGCTGAATAAACTCTACTCTATCCAGTGAAAATGCCACCCCATGTATTAATATCAACCCCAATAGAAAAACCCTCATATTTCACTCCTAAGAAAAAATATGGCTCAATTCTACCCCTAATAAGGATCAATTTGAACCTTTTTTTAATCTGGACTGATATTTAGCGTTTAAAAGGCTGGATGTTTCTTAAGATGCCGCGCAGAATGCCTACTTCTTCTTTTTCTAACTCGGTGCGCGCGAACAAACGACGCAAACGACGCATCAGTAACTCTTTAGGGCGTTTTTCTTCAAAGTAGTTAATATGACTAAGCACTTGCTCTAGGTGTGCGTAGAAATTTTCCAATTCATCAAAACCAGCACTCTCGCCAGCGTCTTGCTCAAACTCAACCGTGGTATTGTGTATAAAATTCTGATAAGCAAATACTTGAATAGCCGAGGCCACATTCAAGGAAAAATACTTGGGATTACCTGGAATGGTCATTAGAACCTGACACAGGTCCAGTTCTTCATTGGTCAGACCAGATTTTTCTGTGCCAAATACCACCGCCACTTCACGCCCATCTGTGCTGGTGATTTGTTGAATTTCACCACAAGCGCCAACCACATCCATTTGCTTCCATTTAATACTGCGCTGTCTGGCACTGGCACCAATCACCAGATGCGTACCTTGTAGAGCCTCTTCCAAAGAATTACATACTACCGCACTTGAGAGCACATCATCGGCACCACTGGCTCTGGCAGTGGCTACTGCCGATGGATAGCCCTGTGGATTAACCAAATACAGCTTTGACAGACTCATGTTTTTCATGGCTCTGGCTGCTGCACCAATATTGCCAGGTTCGGTGGTATTAACCATAACCACACGAACTTGATCAAAGGTATAATTCATTTCTTTTTCCATGTTTGCCTAACCTATGCATCCTACTGTTACTATCGCCTCTCGCGCCGCCCGTAAAGCCGGTGATATTATCCTAAGATATCACAATCAAATTGACCGCCTAACGGTTGAAAACAAAGCCGCTAATGACTTTGTCTCAGAGGTGGACCAATTGGCCGAAAACGCTATTATAGACGAGATTAAAAAGTCTTTTCCGCAGCATTCAATCTTGGGTGAGGAAAGTGGTGAAATTCTAGGTGATGACAAGTACCAATGGATTATTGATCCACTGGATGGCACTACCAACTATCTACACGGCTTTCCACAATATTCTGTGTCTATTGCTTTGTATGAAAATAACGTGGCTATGCACGCAGTGGTTTACGACCCCTTCAAAGAAGAAATGTTTACCGCTTCCAAAGGCGAAGGTGCTTATTTAAATGATCAACGCATCCGCGTTACCCAAACCCAAGGCTTTGACAACACACTAATTGGCACCGGTTTTCCTTTTAAAAACCCTGAGCACCTAGAGGCTTACTTAGCGATGTTTAAGGCTATTCATCCGCAAGTCGCTGGCATTCGTCGTGCTGGCTCTGCAGCACTGGACTTGGCTTATTTAGCCGCTGGCAGAATGGATGGATTCTGGGAAGTTAAGCTCAACATTTGGGACATTGCTGCTGGCGCACTACTGGTCAAAGAAGCTGGTGGTTTTATCGGTGATTTTTCAGGACGCGACCAGTTTTTAGAAACTGGCAATGTGGTTGCGGGCAATGACAGTGTGTTTAAACAAATCCTTAAAACTATTCACCCACATCTGGGTAGCGACCTTCAGCGTTAATCTAGGGCCAAACTAAGCTGTTCACCATTTAGATTCTGAGTCTTTTCACTCATTAAATACACAATGGCTGGCGAACAATCCTCCGGTCGTGGATTGTTATCGGCATTTTCTGCTGGAAAAGCGGTTTGACGCATCTTGGTACGCATACGACGCGGATCCAGTGAATTCACCCTAACCGTGGTTTTTTCTAATTCTTCTGCCAAGGTCTTACTCAAACCTTCAATGGCAAATTTAGACACACCGTAGGCACCCCAATAAGCACGCGCTGTGCGCCCTACCGAAGACGACAAGAACAAAATACGCGCATCATCAGAGTTGGCCAGTACAGGAATTAAAAATTGCGTGAGCATAAAGGCGGCATTCACATTAATTTGCATGGTCGAATACCAAAGCTTAATATCATATTGCTCAATCGGCATCATCGTGCCAATAATCGCTGCATTATGAATCAATCCATCCAAACGGCCAAAGTGCTCCAGCAAATCTTTTTGTAGTTGCTCATAATGCTCAGGGGTGGCACCTTCTAAATCCAACGGATAGAGAATAGGCTCAACGTAGCCCGCTTCCACCACTTCATCATAAACAGATTCTAACGAGCCCAAATCGCGTCCCAACATAATCACCGTAGCGCCCGCTTTGGCTAAATCTAGGGTGATGGCGCGACCAAAACCACGGTTGGCACCGGTGAGTAGAATCACTTTGTCTTTTAACTCGTCTTGAGCAAATTCATAATCCGTTGCAATTAGCATTAACTTAACTCCTTTTTACTTTGCACACCCAGCTCTTTGAGCTTTTCCGCGCGACCGATGAGGTTGCCTCTGCCATCACTAAGTTGGTTGCGTGCTTGTTTATAACTTTGCTGGGCTTTGTCCAAGTGTTTTTCAATATCATCCATGGATTTCATAAAGCCGAATAATTTGTCATACATGGCACCGGCTTGACGGGCAATTTCTTCAGCGTTTTGATTTTGCTTCTCAGTCTGCCAAATGTGGTGCACGGTTTTCAGGCTCATCATCAGTGTTGAAGGTGAAACCAATACGATATTTTTCTTCAAGGCATTGGTAAACAAATCTGGCTTGTGATCCAGTGCCACTAAGAGCGCCGATTCAATCGGAATAAAGATGAAAATGAAATCCAGCGTGCGCACCCCTTCTAGGTTTTCATAAGACTTGATACTAATACCATTGATATGTGCTTCAACTGAGCTTACATGTGCCTTGAGCAGTGATTCATCACCTTGGTTGGCAATATAATCCTTATAAGCCTTAAGTGAGACTTTAGAGTCAATAATAATGTCTTTTTCCTCGGGTAGATGCAAAACCACATCGGGTTTAAAATTTTGACCTTCGCCATCGCTAAATTGCTTTTGCGTATCAAACTCATGTCCTTCTCTAAGGCCTGAACTGGAAAGAATAGAGCTAAGAATCATCTCACCCCAATCGCCTTGTTTTTTATTGTCATGTGTGAGTGCCTTGGTCAGATTTTGCGCACTCTCTTGTGCTTCAACACTGGTTTTTTTCAGATTTTCAATTTGTGCAGACAAACTGGCACGCTCTTTAACCTGCGCCGAGGTAATAGACTCTAGACGCTCTTTAAATTCCTTAAGCTGTGTTTGTAATGGACTTAGCAATTCAGAATTTCGACTTTGCAATTGATCTCTGTCCTTAGAAAGAATATCGCCAGCAATTGCCTTAAAATCTTTACTCATTTGCTCTTTGGCAAGCTTGATTAAATCAATCTGCGCTTCATAAGATTTGATTTTTTCTTCTAGATTTACTTGCAGGTGTATATTCTCAGTCTTGAGTTTTTGCAATTTGGATTGAGAATAAAAATACACGATAGCCGCGCCCAAGAGTACGCCAACAACCAACCATATAACTTCCATTAAATCATTCTCCTAATTTCATCTGGATGGGTAATTAGACAATCATAATCCCAATCTTTGGCTATTTGACCATAACCATAGTCCACCGCCACGGTTTTAATCTTAGCAGCCCTACCGGCCAACATATCATTTTTATCATCACCAACAAACAAGACACTATCCTTAAGCACCCCTAGCTGCGCACAAGCGTATTCCAGCGGTGCAGGATGCGGCTTATTAAACTCTAAGGTATCTCCACACACCACCACATCTGGGCTTAAGTCCATTTTATCTAACAGCAGATGCGTTAAACTCTCAGGCTTATTGGTAACAACACCCCAGAACACTTGCTGGGTTTTAATCCATTCTAGCAGCCTCTCAATTCCATCAAACAACTTAGAATGTTTGTCGATATTGTCGCGATAGATCTGCAGAATTCGCTGGTGATGAGCGCCGAAGTCTGGATGCTGCTCATCCATCTCAAATCCATAACTCACCAAGGCCTTGCCGCCCATGGCCACCAAAGGCTTAATCTCATGATAAGGCTTCTCGCGTAGATCATTCTCTGCAAGTAATGTATTGAGCGCATAGGCCAAATCAGGCGCAGTATCGATTAGCGTGCCGTCTAGGTCAAATAAAATGGTGTTAATACTCACAAGAAAAATGATTAAAATCTTATTGCTCAGATTATAAAGATTTCCTATGCTGTTTTTAAGATCATTACTATATTTCCTTAGCTCAACTTTGGTGTTGATTATCTTGGTATTGGCCGCCTTTTTGATTCTGCCCGCCTCTTTAAAAACCAAGTACGCCCTACTGTCTCAATGGTCAAAATTCTGCCTATGGGCACTTAGAGTATTTTGCAATATTAAACTGGAAGTCAAAGGCCAAGAAAATATCCCCGATAAGCCTTGCGTGATTATCTCTAATCATCAATCTACCTGGGAGACACTGGGTTTTCAACAAGTCTTCCCGCAGCAAAGCTGGGTACTGAAAAAAGAGCTGTTATGGATACCCATCTTTGGCTGGGGCTTGGCGCTATTAAAACCTATTGTGATTGACCGTGGCGAAAAACTCAGAGCCTTAAAAAAAGTCATCTCTCAAGGGCTGGATCGACTCAAGCAAGGCATCTACGTTATTATCTTTCCCGAGGGCACCCGACAGGCTTATGGGCAGTTGGGTGAATATCAAAACGGCGGTGTGGCCATTGCCAAAAAATCTGGTGAATTAATCTTGCCGGTGTATCACAATGCTGGCAAGGTTTGGCCCAAGGGCAGTTTTGTCAAACATCCAGGCACCATCACCGTGGTGGTTGGTGAGCCGATTGCGCCGGGCAAAACCTCAGCAGCAGAGCTCACACAGCAAGTGCGCAACTGGACCCAAACCCAGGCTCAACAATACTAAGGCAGAAGCCTATCTAGTAGTGCGTCATAGCCAATCTGGTTTTTATCCAGTGTTAAACGCTCAGCAATATAATCCTGATGTAGTGCAGATAGTGCTTCTATATCATCCATGATTGCTCTGATGGGTTGTTGACTTTGAATGCCAATACTGACAAAGGGTTGATGCAGATTAAGTCGATGTTGATAACGCGACAATTGCACTATACCCTGCTCAATCAGTCTGTGTAAACGTTGGGATTTGGCCAGCATATCGGCAAATTCATCCTGATATTTCAGCTCAATCTGTCGCGCCTTAATTCGATATTTGGACAGATAAGTTTGATTGGTCTCACTGCCAGTCAGCGGATAGTTAAATTCCAACTTAGCCTCATAGCGATTACTAACACCTCGCGTATAGGTTGAATAATTACCCTGATTTTCATCTCGGGTTGCACTGAGGCTAAAATCCAATTCGGGCAATTGAATCTGTTGGTAATTGTGAATATAGCGTTGATTTTTTCGATCCTCAATTTGAATACGTTGCAATACTCTACTGTGTTGAGATAAGTACTGCGACAAGTCTTTAATCAGTACAAACTCACTTGGATAGCTCAGATTTTTCACGCTAATAGTATCCGGTAGCAGAGATTGCAACAAGCCTTGTTCCGCCTCCAGTTTAGACAGTAGTGACAGACGCTCTAATTCGCTCGTATCCAGGCTACGCTTGAGTGCTGACAAGGTAGACGAATCCACTTGATTGTCACTGGCAACGGCCAATAGTTGTTGGAGTTTTTTAATCTTATGATCAAGCACTTCTAATTGTGACTGATAGGCAATAAAATCAAGGAAAATCATCATCTTATCCTCAATAAACGACTCTTTGGTTTCTGCCAATAGCAACACCTCGTCCTCATAATCGAGCACTGCCAAATCATAGGTTTTCTTATCCAGCACCCCAGCCTTGTTTTTAATCAGAGGCAGCGACCATTTTACTGAGGCGCCATCTAAATATTCTGTGGTGTTTTTATCCTTAACATAACCCTTATTGTCATACAATTCTTCATCCAAAATAGGCCAAGATTTTTGATAAGAAACTTCCAGCTCCGAACCACTGGTAAAAAAGCGCTTGGAGAGTTGTGTAGAGAGCTTGCGAACGCTTTGATTGCTATGCTTGGCGTAGTCTGAATGATAAGTATAGTTTTCTTTATCTCGAAATTTATTCACCCGGGCTAGCTCTGCCTCCACGTCCCAATACCAATTGTTATAATTGGCATAATCCGCCAGCATTTCAATGTGTTTAATCTCCAGATTAAGGCTTTCTTTTTCAAAGAATCCATGGTTGTCCAACAAGGAATTGATAAACTGCGTACTCTCTAAGGCGTAGACCGGTAGCGATAGCAACAAATAATAGAAAAAATACATCTCAATTTAAACCATAAATTTCTCTATTATAATTCTGATTTTTTTTCAGATAAATCTTTCTTATTAATACTATTTTTGGTAAAATTGACAAGTTTATTTGCAAGAATAGATATGCAAGGAATTCCAGAGCAAATAAAGCTGTTTAATTTTGCGAAAAAAAATCTAAGCTTTTCACAAACCTATCAGGTGCGTGATTTTCCTAGAGTCAGCGACATACTTAGTAATGTTGATGATGAGATAAACGTGGAATTGGATTTTTATTTGTTAGAGAATAAGATTCCTTGTATTAAAGGTTCAATTGAGCTAAATGCTCAGCTGAAGTGCCAAAGATGTTTAGATGATGTTGCTATTGAGCTAGCGCCTAAATTTAATCTGGCCTTTATTGCAAACGAACAACAGGCGCAAGAGCTAGACTCTAGCCTAGAGACAGTACTCTTTCAAGAAGAAGAGCTCTCGACAATAGAATTTTTAACGGATGAAGTACTGATTTCTATCCCGATGATACCGATGCATGAACATGCTTGTGTGGATTTAGAGACGAATCAGGATTTTGATGAGCAAAAGCGTGAAAACCCTTTTGCCATTTTAAAAGAATTAAAAACTAGACATTAAACTAGGAGACAACAATGGCTGTACAAAAAAGTAGAAAAACCCCTTCAAAAAGAGGCATGCGTCGTTCACATAACGCACTAACCAACCCTGCCCTATCTGAAGATCAAGAAACAGGTGAAGTTCACCTACGCCACCACGTAACAGCCGATGGTTACTACCGCGGCAAAAAAGTTATTAACAACAACAACGACGACATCCAAGAAGTCTAACTCACACTCGTTTTCCTATGACGATTAGGGTATCAATTGATGCCTCAGGGGGAGATCACGGCATACCTGTAACCATTGGTGCAGGTATGAAAGCCTTGGGCAAATTAAACGACCTGCACGTTAGCTTTGTAGGTGATCAGACCAGTATTGAACAAGCACTGGCCAATCATAGTGATGCGCAAAAATTCTCCGGACGATTTAGTGTCGTACACGCCAGCGAAGTGGTGGAGATGCACGAAGCCCCTTCTAATGCACTGCGCAAGAAAAAAGACTCTTCCATGCGTGTTGCCATTAATCTGGTTAAAACCCAAGAGGCTGATGCTTGTGTCAGTGCGGGCAATACCGGCGCACTCATGGCCATTTCTCGCTTTGTCTTAAAAACCATTAAGGGTATTGACCGTCCTGCGATTATGGGACGTATGCCAACCATGAATGGACATTGTCATATGCTGGATTTGGGCGCTAATGTGGATTCTTCACCAGAAGCCTTATTAGAATTTGCCACTATGGGTTCTATTGCCGTTAGCCATACTGAGAACATCTCCAGCCCTAGCATTGGTCTGCTTAATGTTGGCGAAGAAGAGGTTAAAGGCAACGATAAGATTAAAAAGACTGCTGAATTACTCAAAGAATCTGGTCTTAATTATGCCGGTTTTGTCGAAGGTGATGACATTTACAAAGGTAGTGTTGATTTGGTGGTTTGTGATGGTTTTGAAGGTAATATCGCCCTAAAGGCCAGTGAAGGCGTAGCCTCCATGATGTCGCACTATCTAAAGCGTGCTTTTACTAAAAATATTTTCACTAAAATCGTGGCACTAATTGCCACACCCGTACTCAAAGACTTTAAATCCAGTCTAGATCCGGGTCAATACAATGGTGCCAGCTTACTGGGACTTAAAGGTGTGGTAGTCAAAAGCCATGGCGGCGCCAATAGCGATTCTTTTTTATCTGCTATTGTCGAGGCACATGCAGAGGCACATGCTAAAATCATCGACAAGATTGCCGATCAAGTCTCAAACGAGCTTAACAATACATAAGGACATTACATGAATAAATTTGCAAGAATCATTGGTACAGGTAGTTATCTACCCCCTAGAGTGGTAACCAATGATGACTTGTCAAAGAACATGGACACGTCTGACGAATGGATTCAAACCCGAACTGGCATTAAAGAGCGTCGCTTTGTCGATGATGAATCTACTTGCGACTTGGCAGAAATTGCTTCAAATCGCGCACTGGAGATGGCAGGTGTTAAAGCCGAGGAGCTGGATCTAATTATTCTGGCCACCACCACACCTGATAAGATCTTCCCAGCCACAGCCACCATGTTGCAAAAGGCCATTGGTGCTTCTTGCCCAGCCTTTGATCTGCAATCGGTTTGTGCTGGTTTTATCTTTGCGCTGACTACGGCAGAACAATATATCAAAACTGGTGCCGCCAACAAAGTCTTGGTGGTTGGTAGTGAAACCATGTCTAGAATTATCGATCAGAGTGACCGCTCAACGGCGATTTTATTTGGCGATGGCGCAGGCGCTGTGGTGCTAAGCGGCAGTGAAGAGACTGGTATTTTGCACTCAGAATTATTTACCGATGGTGACTATCTATCTTCTTTGCAAGTGAGTAATAATTACATCAACGAAAGCGGCTATATTGAAATGGCTGGCAACGAGGTATTTAAGATTGCAGTCTCTAGACTCTCTGCTCTAGCGGAAAAAACCCTAAACGATGCCAATATGGCGCCTGAGGAATTAGATTGGATGATTCCACATCAGGCCAATATTCGTATTATCTCAGCCGTGGCTAAACGCATTAAAACTCCAATGGATCAAGTAGTAGTCACCCTGGATCGACATGGTAATACTTCTGCCGCTTCTATTCCTTTAGCACTGGATGAGGCTGTGCGCGATGGTCGCGTGAAAAAAGGTGATAACCTACTATTCGAAGGCATTGGCGCCGGCTTTAGCTGGGGCAGCGCCCTAGTACAATTCTAAAAACGACGAGTACGTAATTGCTGGGTTAATTGCTCCAGCTCAGTGGTATCCACACCAATCAGTGCCAACACATCCATGGCTTGCTGATATAAAACCTCAAATCGATCCTTAGACTCTTCTAAGCCTAAAATGGCTGGATAAGTAGGTTTGTTTTTTTCCACATCGGAGTTTTGCGCCTTGCCCAATACCTCTGAAGAAGATTCAATATCTAATACGTCATCTTGGATTTGATAAGCCAGACCAATGGCTTGAGAGAATTTCTGCAATAGCTGTTGATCCTGCTCGGAACAATTGGCCACAATCGCACCCAAACGCACCGCACAACTTAGCAGTGCACCGGTTTTCTTGCTGTGCATATGCTCTAGCGTCTGAACATCCACCTGTTTAGAAACCACCGAGAGGTCAATTGATTGACCTTGTGCCATCTCAAAAGCAGCCTGACCTAGTTGTTGTAAAAGTGCCACCTTGGTCCGATCCTCTAGATGCGAGTCATCGGCAATGGTAGAAAAAGCCAAAGCCTGCAGTGCATCGCCAGCCAAAATCGCCTGCGCTTCGCCAAATTTTTTATGGCAAGTGGGCTGATTGTGACGCAGATCATCATCATCCATGGCGGGCAGATCATCATGAATCAGCGAATAAATATGAATCAACTCTAGTGCGCACGCACTAGAATCTGCTCGAGAAAGTTCTGCACCAAAACACTTGGCCACCGTATAAGTCAAAATAGGACGAAAGCGCTTACCGCCTGCAAGCGCACTATAGGTCATCGCCACCGATAATTGATCCTCACCCTGGATGAGCTTGGCTAAATACTGGTTAACACGCGCTGGATAATCAACACTCACAACAACGACCTAAGAAAGAGGCTTCTCGCTTTGAAAATCATCATCACTACTGAGCATGGAGATTTTTTGCTCCGCTTCGCTCAGTGCACTTTGACACTGCTTGGTGAGCGCCACCCCTTTAGAAAAATAATCCAAAGACTCTTCTAAAGATAAATCGCCAGACTCCATGGTCGTTACAATTTTCTCTAATTCTTCTATGCCTTGGTTAAAATCAAAATCTTTACTCATCGCTTGCCTCCGCCGCCTGCTTTATAGAGTATTTTATCCATTAATCTGGCGGGCAGGAGTCTGATTAAAACCCCAAATAATTTGGTGGGAAACGTCACCCAATAACGCAGCTTAGCACGCTTAGATTCCAAGGCGTGGATTACGCATTTGAGCACGGCTTCTGCGCCGAGAGTGAAATCCGCCAATTCTTTAGATTGCAGGCGTTTAATCATTTGTTGGTAATTAGCATGATAGCGACTGTTCTCACTATCCACATTGGCCATAAAGGCCCGGTAAGCATTTTCTCTAAACTTGGACTCAATCGGTCCAGGTTGGATTAAAGACAGCTGAACACCTGTGTCTTGTAATTCCAGTCTTAGCGTGTTTACCAAGCCTTCAATGGCAAATTTAGAAGCATTATAAGGGCCGCGAAATGGCATGGCCACAAAGCCCAAGACCGAGCTTAGATAAATGATTCTGCCCTCGCCCTGCTTGCGCATCTGCGGCAAAATTAGATTGGTCAGCTGATGCCAGCCAAACACATTGGTTTGAAATTGCATCTCTAGTGTTTCTCTAGAAATATCCTCTAACGCCCCTACCTGCCCGTAAGCCCCATTATGAATCAGTGCATCAATAGTCTTAAAGTCTTGAAAGATTTGCTCGCAAGCCTGGATAATCGAATCTGGAGAAGCCAGGTCTAACTGATAAGCATCAAAGCCCTGTGCGGATAATTGCGCCACATCCTCACTTTGACGTGCGGTGGCAATCACTTGATAACCTCTATCTTTAAGGCCATGGGCTAAGCATAGACCAATACCACTAGAACAGCCCGTAATCAGTACTACCCTACTCACTCTTGAACCTTGGTCCAAAAATCGGCTGTGTCCTTAAGCTCGGGATTGATACTTTGAGAGCGCAATAATAAAAAATCATAGGCCATTCTAAAACGCGGATTATTCAGCAGCTCTTTAACCTTCTTCGGGTGTTTTTTCTCAAGCTTGGATTGCATCATCCAAATGTCTCTAACCCTGGCTGATAGATATTTAGGCATAGAGACTTGTTTTATTTGATTAATAATCACCTCATCGCTGGCTTGTTGCATGGCCAAAAAATACGAGCGCTGCTTTTTCTTAATCATAGCAAAGCGTTCGTTTTGCGCCTGCCACAGAAACACCGCAAATAAAAATGCTGGTGTGACCGGTTTGTTTTGCGCAATACGTGCACTGGTGTTATTCAGCGCACGTTTAATAAAGGCGTTGTCTTTGGTTTGTTTAAACAAATGTTTAAGCAAATCATAGGTCTCTAGGTGTTTAAATATCTTATAACCATATTCATTATGAAACAGCTTAAGACACTCTTCATACAGCCTAGCTGGTGAGATATTACCTAGCAGTGGTGCTTGTTGATAGATGGCTGTGTCAATCTCACTACTAAGCTTAAAACCCAGCTTGTGTTTAAATCTAACCGCTCTGATCATGCGTACCGGGTCTTGCTCAAAACGCTCAGACACATTGCCAATAATATGAATCTCTTTGGCGTGGATATCTTCTAGACCACCAATATAATCAATCACCTCGGAGCTAGCTACGTCGTAATACAGCGCATTAATATTAAAATCACGGCGCACTACATCGTCCTCAATACTGCCATAACAATTGTCACGCACAATCACCCCAGATTTACCGGTTTGTACTTGACCAGAGCGAAAAGTGGCTACTTCGATAAACTTGCGCGCCGAGAACATCACATGGACCAAGCGAAAACGTCGGCCAATAATGCGTGAGCGTTTAAATAGTTTGTGGATTTGTTCGGGTTTGGCGTTGGTAGCAACGTCAAAGTCTTTAGGTTCAAGCCCTAAGAGTAAATCGCGCACACAACCACCAACCAAATAAGCTTCAAAACCAGCCTTGGTGATGGTTTTAACAACTTTTAGTGCGTCTTTGTCCAGTAGTTTTTGATCAAACTTAACAAACTGACGTACTGGCTGCATAAACTAGGCTAAGTGATTAAGCTCAACCACAGGCTTTGGCTGCCAGTTATCTGCTTGGTGTTCAACGACCACGGTAGTATAAACACCGCCGCGTACATTAAAGATCGCCTTAAGACGCATAAACCTTGGTTGTGTTGCCGCCACTAAATCATCTAGGATTTGATTGGTAACCGCTTCGTGGAACGCACCCTCATCTCGATAAGACCAGATATACATCTTTAAAGATTTGAGCTCGACACAGGCCTGATCAGCAATGTATTCCAAATGCAAAGTAGCAAAATCTGGTTGGCCAGTTTTAGGGCACAAACAAGTGAACTCCGGCATATCAATCTTGATGACAAAATCTCGATTTGGATTAGGGTTGTCAAAAATCTCTAATTCTTTAGATGGGCTAGATGACATGGATATTCTTCCTTAAAAACAAATGTGCGTATTTTACAATAAGCCTAGCTTCTGGATAACAGCAAAGCAAATTTAGCGTGCCGATGCGCATAGAACAGGCCAATAAAGACCAGCATCAGTAAATGCACCCACCACAGACCTACCCCTGGATGCACCTCACCCGACTCTACACTGGTTTTAGCAATCAGCAGCGCGTTGTTGTAAATAATAAAAATCACCACGCCAAATAACACACCTAAATTCTTACCACCTCTGGGTGAAGCCTTGCCGAGTAACACACCCAAAAAAGAAAGGATAAATACACTCAAGGCCTGAGATAAGCGCCATTGCAGCTCTGCATTTTCCACTGCCCTATCGCTAAAGAGTAAATCTAAGGTGGGTTTGGCCTCCGTCTTAATCGCTGCCTGTGCTTGCTCGGTGGTAGTCTGGCCATCAATAATTTTCAAGTCGTATTCGCCAAACTTAAGAATTTTCTTTTCTTGGTCACTGGGAAAACCATGATAGCGGCGACCCTCTTTTAGGCGCAAGTACACACTGCCTGTGCTGGCGTCGCTATATTTCTGCGCTTGTTTAGCCAGGGTAATCACCGGTTCGCCACCAGCGTAGGTATAGACAAAAATCTCCTCCATATCCTGCTGAGACTCACCTTCAGTATTGTTCACTTTGGAGGCATAAAAGACAATGTCTCCACCCTTAAACTCTTGAAACTCGCCTTGACGAATAAAGGAAAATTCAGAGGCATTCTCCACTCGGTCCATAATTAACAGACGCTGGTGCTTTGACCAAGGCACGACCACCGTGGTTAAAAACAACACAAAGATAACACTGAGTATGACCACCGGCTGGATAAATAGCATAAAGTGCTTATCCCCCACGCCCAGCGAATTCATCACCACAGCCTCGGAGTTTTTATACAGATTGCCAATGGCAAGAATAATGGCTAAGAACAGTGATAAAGACACAATTAAAGACACGTCTCTAAGCATCTTAAAACCTACAATCGGCAATAGATCAGCAACTGGAATGTTCTGCTGAAAGCTTTCTTTGATAACCAGTACCAACTGATTGCCAAATACCACCAATCCGAGAATAAAAAATACTGCTAAAAACAGCAGTAAAATATTACGCAATAGATACTTAGCCAGTACGCTATTTTGCAACTTTAGAATTTTACTCAGCTGGGTGCTCATACCTATTTAGTATAAAGCAAAAAAACTTGGAACTATTTCTTCTGTGACATCGACGCAAAGAACTCGTCGTTGGTCTTGGTTAGCTTTAGTTTGTCAATTAAGAATTCTGCCGCCTCTACCGTATCCATCGGGTGCAAAATCTTGCGTAGAATCCACATCTTCTGCAGCTCTTTCTCATCGGTAATCAGCTCTTCACGACGCGTACCTGAAGCATTGATATTGATTGCAGGGAAAATACGCTTTTCACTCAAACGACGCTCAAGGTGCAATTCCATATTACCTGTACCCTTGAATTCTTGGTAAATCACCTCATCCATCTTCGAGCCTGTATCAATCAATGCAGTGGCAATAATGGTGACACTACCACCGTTTTCGATGTTTCTAGCCGCACCAAAAAAGCGCTTTGGACGTTGCAGAGCATTGGCATCCACACCACCGGTTAATACCTTGCCTGATGACGGGGCAACAGTATTATAAGCACGTGCCAAACGCGTAATTGAGTCTAGCAAAATCACCACATCTTTGCCTTGCTCGGCGCGACGCTTGGCTTTTTCAATCACCATCTCTGCCACTTGTACGTGGCGTTTGGCCGGCTCATCAAAGGTTGAGGCGATCACCTCGCCACGCACGGTTCTGGCCATCTCGGTGACTTCTTCAGGGCGCTCATCAATCAGCAAGACAATCAGCTCACACTCAGGATGATTCACCGCCAGTGAAGCAGCAATATTTTGCATAATCATGGTCTTACCAGCCTTAGGTGGTGCGACCAACAAACCACGTTGACCCTTACCAAAAGGCGAAACCAGATCAATCACACGGGCAGTAATATCCTCAGTACCACCATTACCAATCTCTAGATTTAAGCGCTCATTCGGGTGTAGTGGTGTGAGTGATGAAAACGGAATACGGTTTTTAACCGCCTCAGGGCTTTCGCCATTAACCTCTTCTACCTTGACTAAGGCAAAATATTTTTCACCTTTTTTCGGCGCTCTGATCTTACCTGAGATCACATCACCACTTGATAGATTAAAGCGTCTGATTTGATTCGGAGACACATAAATATCATCCGGGCCTGAAACATAAGAATCATCACTAGAACGTAAAAAACCATAGCCGTCTTGCAAAATATCCAACACACCGTCACCAATTACCTCTTCACCTTTCTCAGCTTGCGCCTTAAGAATAATAAAAATAAGAGTTTGTTTTTTGGCTCTAGAGATGTTTTCGGCGCCCAAATCTTGTGCTAAGGCTAATAGTTGTTCCGGGGTTGATCGTTTAAGTTCTGATAATTTCATAATAAGTATTTAATAAGCGAATATCACGCCAAGTGATGGACAGGAAAAAAAATAATGAGAAGTTTAGATTTGCTCGAGCTCAAGAAGAGCTCAAGCGATATGTGTTAATTAGATATTTGAATCGATAAAAGCGCTAAGTTCCGCTTTAGAAAGTGCACCCATCTTCGTGGCAGCAACCGCACCTTCTTTGAATAATAACATGGTTGGAATACCGCGAATACCATACTTAGGTGGGGTTTGATCATTTTCGTCAACATTGACTTTAGCGATCACAACCTTGCCGTCATACTCGTTGGCAATTTCGTCTAATACCGGTGCTAAGGCCTTACAAGGTCCACACCATTCGGCCCAAAAATCAACCAAGACCACTTGGCCAGAATTGATCACATCCGCTTCAAAGGAGGCGTCCGTAACTACTTTAATTTTGTCATTCATATCGTAATTTATTGATGGAATTTAATAGCAGAATTGCTACTTGCTGGGAAATTATATCACTTTTTTACCTGTTTACAATCTTTCTTCCAGTAAGTTTTTCAACTGCATTTGCTCTTCACGATTAAGCGCTTGGCCTTGTTGATTACTGATAAAGAAAACATCTTCCACACGCTCACCGATGGTGGCAATACGCGCATTGACCAAGATAATACCCAATTCGTAAAACACATAGGCAATGCTGGAGAGAATGCCTTGCTTGTCAAGCACGTTAATTTCTAATTGTGTCAAATTCCACTTTTGATTAAAGCTAAATTCAACCTTAATCTGGTAGTCGAAAAATCGATGCAAATACTTATCACTGGCTTTGTTAAAGTTGAGCTCAGATTCTGACAAGGCTTTAGAGATTTCCGTATTAATATCAATTTGACGCAAACTCTCATCTTGCAAAATACCAATGGTGTTATAAGCGCGATTGTCCTTGGTGGTTAGAATCTTCGCATCTACAATCTCTAAACCCAAACGCTCAACCGTACTCACCAGTTTGAAAAATAAGCCCTGTGTATCCTGACATACAACAAACAAATTAATCACATGATAAGGGGAAAGTTTGGAGCCGACAATCACGGCTTGATCTTGATGTTTATCCAATAAATATAGGTGCCATAAAATCTCCTCGATCTCATAACGCAGGAAATACTCCTTGGGCAAAGCACCGAACACTTGCTTAATCACACTCATCTCATAACCATGCTCTAGTGCACTACGAATAGCCAAATCCTTAGATTGTTGTGAGGCGTCCTCACTGTCTGTGGATGATTCATGTCCATTTTGCAAATACTGCTTGGTTTTATGAAATAGATTCTTTAGTAGTGAATCTTTCCAGTCATTCCATAAGTCAGCCTTGGTAGCGCAAATATCAGCCACTGTTAATAAGTACAGCAGTTCTAAGAACTCGATGGTTTTAACCTGAGCGGCAAAACGCTGAATCACTTCAATATCATCAATGTCCTGTTTTTGTGAAACTTTAGACATAAGCAGGTGGTGATAGACCAAATCAGCAACCAACTGCACATCAGCCGCCTTTAACTGGTGATGCTTACAAAACTGCCGAGCATCTTCCGCACCTAGAATCGCATGATCGCCGCCTCTACCCTTGGCAATATCATGAAATAGCGCACCCAAGAACAAAACTTCCGGATTGCTGATGTTTTGTGCAATTTCACTACATAGATCAAACTCTTGATCAAACTCCGACACAAAGAAACGTCTCAGATTGCGAATCACGAATAGCGTGTGTTGATCCACAGTAAATTCATGAAACAAGTCGTATTGCATCAAGCCGGTAATCTTACCAAAGGCTGGGATATAACGCTCTAGAACACCATATCGATTCATCAGTTTTAAAGCTTTATTCACCCCGCGTTTTTGTTGCAATAACTCAATAAACAAACGATTGACCGCCAAGTTTTTATGAAAATCATCATCAATCAAATCAATATTGGTTTGTATGTCTCTTAAGGTGGCTGCATTAATACCACGCACATAATCGTGTTTAGCAATGAGTAGAAAGATTTCAATGAAAGCCTGAGGGTTTTGCACAAACACCTTAGAGGAAGTGGCTTTAATATAACCATAGCTAATCACAAAACGTGTATTGATGTTTTGCGTGTTCAACACGCGATCCCCTAATAGTTGCAACAAAATATCACTCAGACGTGACACCTTGGTCACGGTCCGATAATAATCTTTCATAAATACTTCAACGGCCAGGGTTTCCCCGTCGATATAGCCCAGTGTTTTGGCCAGTTCTTTTTGATGTTGAAACACCAGACGATCTTCACGACGCTTAGCCACAATATGCAGTGCATAACGCACCTTCCACAAAAACAATTGTGAGGTTTTTAGGATTTCGAATTCTTGTTTACTCAGATAAGACTGCTCCACCAGCTGAAACAAACTCTCAACGCCAAAATAAAACTTGGCCACCCAGGCGACAGTTTGAATATCTCTAAGTCCACCCGGAGACTCTTTGACGTTTGGCTCCAAACTATAAGCAGTATTTTCAAAGTTGATATGGCGCTTTTGCTGTTCTTTTTGTTTTTCTACCAAAAACGATTGCGAGGACCATTGACTACTACTGATAAGCGATTGCATTTTATAAAACAACGATTCATCACCAATAATACGTCGGGACTCCAACAAACTGGTCACCACACTCAGATCTTCAATCGCTTCAATACAATCATCCAGATCACGCGTGGCATGACCCACTTCTAGACCAATATCCCAAAGCGCAGTGAGAAATTTAGCCACACTGGCCTGATGTTGCTGGTGAGAGTGTTGAGGGATAAGAATAAGCAAATCCACATCCGAATACAGATGCAGTTCTGCTCGACCATAGCCGCCTACAGCAACCAGGCTTAGCGCATCACTCATCTCAAACTCAATCCAGAGGTTTCTAAGCAGCTGATCAACGCCATTACTACGCGCCAAAACAAAGCCTTCAACCGCCGAAGGAGATTTTAAAAAGCCCTCAACCAAAGAGGCTTCTAATTGCCGATACTCAGATTTGTGTTGCGCTATTGACATGGGTAAATATCATAGCCTATAAACACCAGTCAGTGTTTAGTGGCTTGCCTTGTCCATGTAATCCAGTGCCATCTGCAAGCGCTTTAGCGTTCTTTCTCGACCAACCAGCTCTGCGACCACATCGATATTTCCAGCATTGCCATCGCCACTTAGCGCCAGTCTAAAAGGTTGTCCTACTTTACCAAAGCCAATATCCAACTCATCGCATACCGCCTTGATTTGCGCTTTAACCTCTGGCGCCTGCCAGGTCTCTAGTGCTCGGAGTTTTTCTAACAAGCTGCGCATAGGCTGAGGGTCTTTGAATTGCTTGTTGGCCAACTTGGTATCGAACGCCTCAAAATCCTGATAAAACATTTTCATGCCTTGGACCATCTCTACCAAGGTTTTGCTACGTTCTCTTAGTGCGTCAATCACCACCGAGAGCTCAGGACCCTCATCAGTACTGAGTTGTTGATCCTGCAGATGCCAACAGAGCTGCTCAGTTAAATGTTCAACAGATGCGCTCTTAATGTATTCCTGGTTTAACCACAATAATTTATCCTGGTTAAAACTGGCTGGCGCTTTATTAATATTGTCCAAGGCAAAGAGTTGGATCATCTCATCAATGGAAAATACCTCTTGATCACCGTGTGACCAACCCAAACGCACCAAGTAATTCAGTAGCGCTTCTGGCAAATAACCGGCATCTCGATAGGCCATCACACTCACTGCCCCGTGGCGTTTAGACAGACGTGCACCATCGCCACCTAAAATCATCGGCAGATGAGCAAATGCTGGTAATGACCAATCCAGTGCCTGATACAGATTAATCTGACGCGGGGTGTTGTTAATATGATCATCACCACGAATTACCGTGTCAATTTCCATGTCGTGATCATCTACCACTACGGTTAGGTTATAAGTCGGAGAGCCGTCACTTCTGGCAATAATCAGATCATCCAATTCCTCATTGGCAATAGTGATCTCACCCTTAACCAAATCAGCAAATGACACCTGCCCTTCTAGTGGATTTTTAAAACGCACCACGCCTGAGCTTAAACCTTTATCGCGACAACAGCCATCATATTTGGCCTTTTCACCTTTAGCCATTAAACCTTCACGCAGCTCATCTAGGCGCTCTTTAGAGCATTCACAATAATAAGCCTTGTCTTGGGCTAAAAGTTGTTCAATCACCTGCTGATAACGCTCAAAACGTTGGGTCTGATAATAAGGCCCTTCGTCGTGATCCAGGCCCAGCCATTGCATGCCATCTAGAATGGCATCTACCGAGGCCTGGGTGGATCGCTCTAAATCGGTATCTTCAATTCTAAGTACAAACTGACCTTGTTGTTTTTTGGCCCAAAGCCAAGCAAATAAAGCAGTTCTGGCACCGCCAATGTGTAAGTATCCCGTAGGGGAAGGAGCAAATCTTGATTTCATATTAAACGCCCGGTGTATTGACCTCTGAGGCCTTATCGTACCAGTATTGCGCTTTTTCCAAATCTTGGGTGACTTCCTTGCCATCTTCATAAAGCATACCCAGGGTATACATCGGGCCTGGAATGCCAAACTCTGCACCTTTTTCAAACCATTCAATAGCCTTGCTAATGTCTTTATCCACACCTTCACCAGTCATATAAGCCACACCCAGCATATGATGCGCATAAGCATGTCCCTTAGAGGCGGCTTGCATGAAATTCTCAAAACCCAGCGCTTGATTCTCTACCATACCCAGGCCGTTCATTTGCATCATGCCAATGCGCCATAAGGATTCTGCATTACCCTGATTGGCCAGTGGTGCTAACAGCTGATAAGCCATGGTAAAGTTTTTAGAATCAAAAGCAGCAATGCCGCTAGATAGATCTGAATCAAAAATATCGGTGTTATTATTATCTGACATACTGAGTAAACTAATATAAAAAGTGCTGATAATTTTACACTGTTATAATTCTGACTAAATGCACAATAACAATAGAGAATCCAGTGGAATTTAACCAGCAAGAAAACAGCACCAACTCTATCCTCTCTATTGAGAAGGACAAGGTCGGCTTGTCACATACTTGGTTAAAGACGCCGTGTTTTATCTCCAAAACACACCAGGAAGAAATCCAAATTAGCACCATCGAGCAAATCGACAAAGCTAGTGTGTTTTCCTGGTGCGCAAAAGACGAGGTCAGCTTATTGCTAGTTGGCACTGGAGAGCAGGCAAAATTCTTATCCGCAGAACAACAAGTGCTGATTCAACAACTTGGTATTGGCGTTGAGAGTATGAATAATGCCGCTGCTTGTCGCAGCTTTAACTTGCTACTCTCTGATGCGCGTGCGGTTGGCGTGGTGTTATTATGAAGCTGTTCTCCATTCAAGGCCTGCGTCACTATTGGCATTATTTCAAAATGGACACCCCACTGTTCTTATTACTAATGACGCTTAGCGGTCTGGGTTTGGTCGTACTATATTCTGCTTCTGCCGGATCCATGAATCTGGTCTATAAGCAGGCTATTCACTTTGCCCTGGCCATTAGTGCCATGCTGGTAATCGCACAAATTCCACCTTATGTGCTGATGCGCTTTTCGCCTTATTTGATGCTCTTTGGTATTTTCTTATTGATTTTGGTGCTGCTATTTGGCGCAAGTGGTGGTGGTGCACAGCGCTGGTTGGACTTGGGCTTTATACGCTTTCAGCCTTCAGAGATTATGAAAGTCATCGTCCCCATTGCCATCGCCTCAATTTTGAGCGACAAGACCATGCCACCCAAGCCTCTGCCAATTTTTGCCTCGATTGCCGCCATCTCCTTTACCGTACTATTAATCGCCAAACAACCCGATTTGGGCACTTCGCTGCTGATTGGCGCCTCTGGTGTTTACGTGTTGTTTTTTAGTGGCGTGCGCATTCAAATCCTTAGACACAAGCTAGCTAATATTGCACTGATTCTCTCCAGTATTGCTGCTGCTGGTTATATAGCCTGGAACTATCTGCTCATGGCCTATCAAAAAAAGCGCATCCTGACTTTGATTGATCCTTCTTCCGATCCACTGGGCTCGGGCTATCATATCTTGCAATCCAAAATTGCCATTGGTTCGGGTGGTCTACTGGGCAAAGGTTTTGCCCAAGGCTCACAATCACAACTTAACTTTTTGCCTGAGCATGCGACTGATTTTATCTTTGCGGTTATTGCTGAAGAATTGGGCTTTATGGGTGTGTTGTTTTTATTTGTGGTTTATGGACTGATTATCTATCGCTGTTTCTTAATCTCCATCCAGGCGGGTGATAATTTCTCCAAACTCTTAGGCGCTAGCCTAACCCTGATTTTCTTTACTTATATTTTTGTAAATATCGGCATGGTTTCAGGCCTATTACCAGTGGTTGGTGTACCACTACCGCTAATTAGTTATGGTGGCTCATCGCTGATTACCCTAATGGCCAGCTTTGGCATTATTATGTCCATTCGCAAGCACAAAACCCCTAGGTACTTGCAGCGCTAATGCCTATTATTATCTTACTGCTACTACTTAGCTTGGGTGCTCACGGCAAAACCCTACCGGCTTCTAACTTTAAGGCCACGCAAGACTTTATCCAGAAAATGGTTGACAAACACCAGTTTGATCAAGGCGAGCTCTTGAGTATTTTCACCAGTATTGAACTGCCGGTTGCTGAGAAAACCACGCAGAAAAAGATTAAGAAAACCGCTAAAAGAAAGCCCATGTCTTGGGATCGATATCGCGCTTTATTTTTAACGCAAAATCGTATTGATCGTGGCGTGGAATTTTGGCAAGAAAACCAAGCATTACTGACGCGTGCTCAAAACAAATACAACGTACCTGCGCAAATCATTGTCGCTATTTTGGGCATTGAGACCAACTATGGTAATAAGCAAGGCACACATCCCACCCTGCAGGCCATTGCTCAACGTGCCTTTAGCAATCACCGACGCAAAAAATTCTATACCAAGGAGCTAGAAGACTTCCTGCTACTGGTCAGAGAAAATAACATCGCCCCACTCCAAGTCAAAGGCTCTTATGCAGGTGCTTTGGGTTATGCGCAATTTATTCCTAGCTCTTATCGTCATTATGCGATTGATTTTGATAATGATAAGCAGGTGGACTTGTTCAATTCTCGCGCGGATGCAATTGGCTCAATTGCCAATTATTTTGATAAACACCATTGGCATGACGGAGGTGAAATTGCCTATCCAATCACCTTGGATAGTGCGCACTTAAAACATGCCAAGCGTGGCACCAACAAGCCTAAGAAAACTGCACAGTATTGGCGCCAACAAGGCATCGAAATTGCCAACAATATTGATGATAAAACCAAGGTGGCTTTTGTTCGCCTACCTCAAGATCAGCGTGTTGATACTTATCTCACTTTGTGGAACTTTTATGTACTAACTCGTTATAATCACGATAATAGATACGCAATGGCTGCCTATCAATTATCCAAAGAAATTTATAAGTCATACCAGCAAACAAATAACCCATGATTAATGCAACTTCCTTATTGAAAAAAACCTCATTCCTATTGGCTGTTTTCGCCTCAATTCTGAGCCTAAATGTCAATGCGGCGATTTTTATTACCCCGAAAGCACCCGAGATCAATGCAGCTGCTTATACCGTGGTTGACTATCACTCTAACAAGATTATTGCCAGTCATAATGAACACGCCAAACGCGCACCAGCATCACTCACCAAACTAATGACTGCTTATGTGGTTTTCCAGCTGTTAGAAGACGGTCGCATCTCTTTAGAGGATGAAGTACGCATCAGTAAAAAAGCTTGGAAAACTGGTGGCTCAAAAAGCTTTATCGAAGTGGGCAAAACCATCAAACTTGAAACCCTATTAAAAGGCATGATTGTACAATCGGGTAACGACTCAGCCGTTGCCTTAGCAGAGCATATTGCTGGCACTGAAGGTACTTTTGCTACCTATATGAATGAATACGCACGTGAGCTGGGTATGAAGAATTCACGCTTTGAAAATGCCTCAGGCCTGCCACACCCTGATCAGCATACCACCGCGCATGATATTGCCATGCTTTCAATTGCCACCATTCGTGATTTTCCGCAATTCTACCCTTGGTATAGTGAAAAAGAATTTACTCACCACGGTATTAAACAACGCAATCGCAACAAACTCTTATGGAGCGATCATACGGTAGATGGTCTTAAAACCGGCTATACCAAAAAAGCCGGCTATAACTTGGCTGCCAGCGCCTCTCGCGTGGGTATGCGTCTGGTTTCTGTGGTGATGGGCTCTACCAGTGCCGAGGCCAGAACCGAGCAAACTCAGAAGATTCTAGACTATGGCTTCCGCTTCTTCGAGACCCATACCATTGGTAATATCAACAAAAAAATTCCAATTAAATCTTCAGCCAAGTCGGAGATTCAAGTGGGTACCAAAAATGCCCGACACGTAACGCTATCACGCGGACAGTACAAGCTTTCTAAACAAGTGATTGAGCTAACTCCAGGCCTATCAGCCCCTATTCAACAAGGTGATAACGTCGGATTCTTGGTGATTAAATTTGAAGGTAAGAGTCTACTTCGAGTACCACTAATTGCCCTAGAAGATGCACCGCAATCAGGATTCTTCTCACGCATGCTGGAGAAGATTGGACTTTAATGGTTTATCTCAATGGCGAATTCATCGCCAAGGCTGATGCCAAAATCTCGGTCATGGATCGAGGCTTTTTGTTTGGTGATGGCGTCTACGAGGTTATTCCGGTTTATGGGCGTCGTATCTTTCGCTTAGATGCACATCTACGCAGACTGCAGAAATCCCTAGATGCACTTAAGATTGCCAACCCTTACCCATCAGAGAAATGGCTAGCAGTAATCGAAGTATTGCTTGCAAACAACCCTAGTGACAATCAATCTATTTATTTGCAAATTACCCGGGGCACTGATCAAAAACGCGCACATAGCTTCGATAAATTAACACCCAGTGTTTATATCGAATCAAATCCACTTGTGCCCAAAACCCAACAACAATTAACCCAAGGCTTTGCGGCAATAACGCAAGCGGATATTCGCTGGGGTCGTTGCGACATTAAGGCCACCTCACTACTGGCCAATGTTTTGTATTCCCAACAAGCCAAAGAAGCCCATGTGGAAGAAGTGATACTATATCGAGACGACTTAATTACTGAGGGTGCTAGCTCGAATGTGTTTATGATTAAGGACGATACTTTATTTACCCATCCAACCAATCAATATATTTTGGCCGGCATTACCCGAGACTTAGTGCTAGAAAGTGCCAAAGCTTGCCAGATTAAGATTAAGGAGTCCGGATTTTCAAGGCAAGATTTAACCACTGCTGATGAGCTGTGGATATCCAGCTCAACTCGCGAAGTCATGCCCATTACCCGCATTGACGGGTGTGAGATCTCTCAGGGGAGAATTGGCCAATACTGGCACCAGGTTTATCAACATTATCAGCAACTCAAACATGGTTGATCAGCGTCTGGATTTATTAGAGGATTGGCTGGCACAGTTTTTTGCTGATGAGAACTTTGTTATCAGTAAAGCCAGCGACGATGCCAGTTTTCGTCGCTATTTTCGCATTGAGCGTGGCAATAACACGTTTATTGCCATGGATGCTCCGCCCGAGAAAGAAAATACACAAATCTTTGTTGAGATTGCTACCCTACTAAGAGCTCATCAGATTCATACGCCTAAGATCATTGAGCAAGATCTTACCCGTGGTTTTCTGCTATTAGAGGACCTGGGAAACACCACACTCTTGCAAAGACTTAAAACCCAATTTGATGGGCAATATTATCGAGATGCAATTGATGAAATCATCAAGATACAACGCATCCAAGCACCTAATGTGCCTAGCTATGACGCAAAGCTGTTGGCACAGGAAATGCAATTATTAATTGATTGGTACTTAGATAAAGACTTAGATGATAAAACACTAAACCAGCTAAAAACTTTGTTTGCTCAACTTATTGACAATGCGCTACAGAGTCAGCAAGTTTTGGTGCATCGGGACTATCATTCACGTAATCTCATGTGCTTAGATGACAACACGTTGGCGGTGATTGACTTTCAGGACGCAGTCATTGGTGCTCAAAGTTATGACTTGGTTTCGCTGCTTAAAGATGCTTATTTCGAATTAGAGC